>SOKP01000085.1 GCA_004375715.1 Promethearchaeota archaeon
AAGATTTTTCATTTTTTAAACTATAAATTATTTATATGATTTAATGTTACAATTTTAAGAAGTTATTTCTGATTAGTATGAAAATTGTTGATTTACGATCTGATACTGTTACCAAACCATCTCCTGAAATGTGGGAATACATAAAGTCAATGGGTAATTCTCGACTTGGAGATGATGTGATGGGGGAAGATCCAACCGTGAATGAATTAGAAGAAAAAGCTGCTAGACTAATTGGTAAAGAAGCCGCACTTTTTGTAACTTCAGGAACGCAGGGTAATCTAGTTTCACTTCTTTCACAAACTAAACCTGGAGACGAAATTCTTTTAGAAGAACTAAGCCATATTTTTTTAAATGAAGTAGGGAGTGCGGCACGAATAGGAGGATTAATGATTAGAACATATCCTTCAGTTAGAGGAGTTCCTTCATTTGAATATCTACAATCTTTAATTCGAGATAGAGAAGAAATACATGAGCCACCATCCACTCTATTATGTACCGAGAACACTCATAATTATCATGGAGGTGCAATAGTTGAACTTGATGCGTTAAAGAAAATGAGAGATTTTACTAACAAAAATGACTTAAAATTTCATTTAGATGGAGCAAGGCTTTTTAACGCAGCAGTCGGATTGAACGTACCTGTAACTGAAATTACTAAACACGCCAATAGCGTAATGTTCTGTCTGTCGAAAGGGCTATCTTGTCCTGTAGGATCTATGGTAGCTGGTTCCAAAGAATTTATTTCGAAAGCTAGAAGATTTCGAAAAATGCTTGGAGGAGGAATGCGTCAAGCTGGTATTATAGCTGCCTTTGGACTCATTGCGTTAGAACCTAAATGGATAAATAGACTTGCTGACGATCATAAAAACGCAAAGATACTCTCTCAAGGAATAGAAAATCTAAAATTACGCATAAAAGTACATCCTACAGACACGAATATTGTGATCGTTGAGTTGTTGGAAAAGGTGAGAATCCTTAAGATTATTACAGCTCTTAACAAAGCAGGGATTTTAGCTTTTAACATCAGTAAAGAAAAAATTAGATTTGTAACTCATTATGGCATCAACACAGACGATATTGACTATAGCATAGAGCAAATTGGGCTTATATTAAAAAAAGTTTTATAATATCCTCAGAAATTATTAAATTATATAATGAAGGAGTAGGAAATTGAAAAATGAATATAGACGATTTTGAAGACATTCTATATGAAAAGGAAGAAAACGGTATTTGTACGATTACCATAAATAGACCTGAAAGAAGGAATGCGGTCACCTATGTTTCCTTTTTAGAGATTTTTACAGTTTTAGAGGATATGGAAAAAGATAAAGACGCTAAAGTCCTGATAATCACCGGTAATCCTGAGGGAAAGGCGTTCTCATCCGGAGGATACTTTGAACCAAACTATTTTGAAAAGATACAAAAAGAAATTAGAATGGAAATAGATCTCATGGATATTGCTCAAAAAAAATTATGTATGGCACTTTGGAAATTCACTAAGCCTGTTATTGCTGCGATAAATGGATTAGCAATTGGTGGTGCCATTACTATGCCATTATCTGGAGCGGATCTTATATACATAGCTGAGGATGCGTGGTTGGGATTTTATTTTTCTCAGAGAGCCATCATCCCAGAATTCAGCGCTTCATTCATTTTGCCTTTTTTAGTTGGATTTCAAAGGGCTAAAGAAATTTGTTTTTTTGGAGATAAAATCACTGCCCAAAAAGCTTTTGAGCTTGGTCTCGTAAATAAAGTCTTACCAAGGGAAGAATTAATACCATTTGCTAGGCAACAAGCATTGAGATTAATTCCACCTCAAGGACCATCTCTATCGCTAAAACTAATGAAAAAAACCATGCACGCTTACTTCATTGATATTTTAGATAAGACATTAGATTTAGAAAATAAAGGTTTAAGGAAAACATTTAGATCAAAAGATTTCAACGAATCCATGAGAGCTTTAAAAGAAAAAAGAGACCCTGTTTTTATTGGGCGATAATTTAAAAGATTTTTACTTAGATCTCCATTTCGGTTTAGTTTTCTGCAATCTTGCGAGAGCTCCGGACATTGCATCTTTAGTTTGTAGTAATTGAGAACTAACCAAGGTTTCTAATTCAAGCCCAAAAAATACATCTTTACCGTAACAATTGTCAATTAATTTTTTTGCTAAACCTACGGCGAGTGGAGCGCTATCAATTAGTTCGTCGGAATACATTTTAATAATTGAATCTAATTCCTCGGGAGTTTTTGCAACTCTATTTACAACTCCAAGCCTGTACGCTTCGTTTCCGTCGAAATTCCTTCCTGTTAAAATAATGTCTTTAGCATTAGGGATTCCACATAGTCTTACTGTTCTTATAGTGCCTCCTACATCTGGATTCATCCCAATCTTTGTTTCTAGCATGCTAAAATTTGCGGAATCTAAACAGAATCTAAAGTCACAAGCGAGTGCTAGCTCAAAAGCCATACCAAAACAATAACCGTTAATTTTTGCTATTACTGGTTTTTCCATTTTCTCAATTTTAGTAAAAATTGGTTGAATCCAAGTATTAGCGAAATATCTAAAATTACGGGGTACTCTTAAATCTGGGATTACTCCTTCTGGATCTTTTTCTTGGCCTGTTAAAAAGTTCAAGTCGATACCTGCACTAAAAAAATCATCCCCACCTGTGATAATGACAACCCTAGTTTTAGATCTTTCTATTTTATCTATCGCTTTCTGAAGTCCTACTAATATATCATAATTCATCGCATTCTTCTTTTCTGGTCGGTTCAATTTTATAGTTGTTATACTTCCATCTTCGTTTTCTTCTATTAAAACTGCTTTTTCATTCACAATTTTTCACTTTAATAATTTTAATTAATTCTTATAAATATAATAAAAGTAAAAAAAAAACGTATTAAATTTTTATTGTATTGGTTCGAAATATTCTATATCTAAAATTCTTTTTCTTGGTTTTTCTTTAAAAACAGCTTTAACCTTCATCCCTATTTTTAGTTTTTCTGGATCGCTTTCTTTAATTATATGAACAAAATCGGTATCTGCACCATCGAGTCTGATAATTCCATAAGCGAACGGTGGTTCTAAAGGCATAACTGGAGTAGAATGCGTGATAACAGTAAACCCTTTAACAATTCCTTGATTTCCGATCTCAACCCACTCTTCCATTTTTTCAAAACATTCGAAACAAATCATTTTGGGAGGAACATAAACTTTTTTGCACTTTGGGCATTTAACACCAAAAATCTTGTTGTTTTTTCCAATTTCGGTGATAAATTTTTCAACATAAGCTCCAGCAGTGTGTTTATAAGGAACTTTAATCCTACCTCTAAATACTTTTTTCTCAATTTCTTGACTCATTTTTTATCCCTCTAAATTTATTTCTCCTCTTTAATAACCTTATAATACATAATATCTCCTATGTTGCCTTCTCTTTCTTCTTTAAAAACAGCTTCAACGCGTTGACCGACTTTCAGTTTAGTGTAATCTGTTTCATTAATAAAGTGCATTGTGTAAGTATCAGCACCATCTAATTTAAATATAGCATAACCGTAAGGAAATGGACGTAATCCTCCAGTAGCAGGGTCTGTAAATGGATAGTTAATGACTGTGAATCCTTCTAAAGTACCTCTTGGTGATAATTCAACCATATCCTCAACTGTCATTTCAATAAAACATTCAGCACAGACTGCCCTCGGTGGAGAGTGTACTTTTCCACATTTTGAGCATTTACTCCCCATTATCTTCTTATTTTCCTTTAATTCTTCAAAGAACTTTACTGCTAATTTGCCAATCGAATATCTATAAGGTAAATCCGTTTTCCATTTAATTTCAAATATTTTTTCTTGACTTTTTTTTCTACTCATAATATCACCTCATTGGTTCTTTACCTAATATAAGAATTTCAGTCCAAAGACTTCCACCAAAACCCATAGCAAGAGCTTTTTCTACATCTGGTACTTGTCTTTTCTCACCCCTTCCCATTACCTGAATTGCCGCTTCTGCTACTCGCACTAGTGCTGTAGCCCCAATAGGATTTGTGCTTAAGACACCCCCTGAGGGGTTAACTGGAAACTCTCCACTCATTAGTGTTATTCCTTCGTCTAATAATTTTCCACCTTCACCAGGTTTGCAAAATCCTAACGCTTCGGTCCATGAAAGTTCGCTCCAAGATGTCGGTTCATAGATTTCTGCTACATCTAAATCCTTAACTGGGTTTTTAATGCCTGCTTTTTTATACGCTTTCTTCGACGCAAAAGTTGCCGTAGGAAGATCGTACATTTTATCATCTGTTCCAAAAGTATAATAATGAGCCGTTTCTACAGCGTGAAACCAAGCTGGGTTATCGGTTATCTTTTTAGTTTCTTCCTCATTAGCGTAAATAAGAGCACAAGCGCCTTCGCTTTGAGGGCAAACATCGTGTAGTCTTAAAGGGTACGATATCATTTGAGAGCTCATAACATAATCAATTGTAATATTGGGCATCTGAAGGTGAGCAAATGGATTATTTGCAGCGTTGCTCCTATTTTTTACGGTTACTTTTGCTGCTTGTTCGGCAGTAATTCCATACTTAGCAGAATACATGCCTGCCATAAGAGCTAGTGGGCCAAGAGCTCCGGCTAAAGAAGGACGTTCCCATACCGGATCAAACGCTGTGATTATGCCCGTTGTTGCGCCACCTTCGTTTAATTTTTCCCAACCAATTACTAAAACATTGTCATAAATTCCTGAGGCAACATTGTGATAACCACAAATTGCTAAAGAACTACCAGTTGTTCCACCTGTCGCTACTTTTACTATTGGCTTTAAATAACCTGGTGCAGCTTCAATTCCACACATTAATTCTGAAAAATTGATCCCTTCAAAATGATCCATATTTCCGATAATTAACGCATCGATATCTTTAGGTTCAAGTTGAGCATCGTCAAGTGCCATCTTAACTGCTTCGTATATCATTTCGGGAATATTTACATCTCTTCTCTTGCTTCTAAATTTAGTTTGGCCTATACCTACAATGGCTACATCATGTTTAGGCATTAGTTTTCACCCCCAAAAATTAAAACGCAGTTTCCTTGAGAACAAATACCGTTCATACCATAGGCAAGACCAGTTTTTGCATTAGGAACTTGTCTTTTATCAGCTTTTCCCTGTAATTGTAGAGCAATCTCTGCTACTCTAATTAAACCATTTGCCATGGTTGGGTTGCTGGATAACACGCCTCCAGAGGGATTTACTGGGGTTGACCCATTCATTTCTGTTTCACCGCTTTCGATGAACTTACCACCCTCTCCTTTATCACACAATCCTAACGCCTCATAAATCATAAGTTCGTGAACGCTGAAGCTTTCGCTTACTTCACATACATCTAAATTTTCTCGAGGATTGTTTACGCCTGCCATTCGATAAGCTTCCTTAGCTGCTAATTCTAACCCAATTAAATCAGTCATATTTCTATTACCCAAATAATACGCATCTGTACAATTTCCATAACCTTTAAACCAAATAGGAGTATCTGTCATTTTTTTAGCAACATCTTCTTTTGCTAAAAGCATAGCAACTGCTCCATCTGAAAATGGAGGAAAATCTAGTTCTTTCAGAGGATACGCCATCATCTTAGAATTAAGTACATCGTTAATAGAAATTTCTTCCCGTAAATGTGCGTAAGGGTTGTTGAGGGCATTTTTTCGATTTTTAACCACAACCATCGCCGCTTGTTCTTCAGTTACACCGTATTTATTCATATACATGTTTGCCATTAAACCAGCAGATGAAATTTGATCAAGACCTAAATGCCTTTGATAATACGGATCAAAGATCGTATTGTTTACGAGGTATTGGCTAACCTCAGAGCACTTACAATGGGAAACTACCATTACTGTATCAAAAGACTCTGATAAAATCCTCATTGCACCGTACATAAAAGCAAAAGCACCATCCCCCGAAACCCTTGATTCTGCTTTTCTTACCGATCCTACAGCATCTTGTATAGCCATGTTTGCAATTGTTCTTCCGTCGTTAAAATCGTTAGAACTTGTGATTACACACCCAACATCATCATTTGTAATTCCTAAATCGTTGTGAAGCTTCTTTACAACCTCAAAAACAAGTTCAGAATAAGTTTGATCTATTTTATCTTCCTCATACTTAGTCTGAGCGACTCCTACAATAGCTACTTTTCCTATTTCTGTCATTTTCACCAAAATTAAAATTTATTTTAATTCATTAAATTATAAATTGAGTTAAATTTTTACTTTTTAAAATTTAAATATTAGTATATTTAATATTTTAATCAACAAATTATATAATTAAATCCAAAAAAAATACAGAGTTTTGAAAAAAATGTCAGAATCGAACCCAGAAAATAAGTTAGTTATTTCAGCAGCATTAGCTGGTGCAGTTACAACTAAAACTAATAATCCAAATGTTCCATATACTGCAGAAGAATTTGGAGATGAAGCAAAAAAATGTTACGATGCGGGTGCTGCGATTGTCCATATCCACGCTCGACATCCCGAAAAAGGTAATCCAACGCACGACTTAGATTTAATAAAAGCAGTGTTAGATAATATAAAATCAAAGGCGCCTGATATAATAATCAATTTAAGCAGTGCAATTAGTACAGTTGCTACCGATAAGCAAAGAATAGCGCCTGTACAAACCTTCAAACCTCCCTTAGCGTCATTGAATACTGCATCGATGAATTTCGCAGTTGGTGATTACAGAACAGGAAAAGTTGGTATGGGAGCAGGAAACATCTTTTCAAATACATTTAAAACAATTTCTAAATTTGCGAAAGAAATGAAAAAAGCTGGAACTAAACCGGAAATGGAAATATACGACCTAGGAGGCCTATATAATATGCTTTTCTTAAATAGACAAGAAGACAGATTCACCCAACCACTTCATTTCCAATTTGTATGGGGCGTGCTTGGAGGAATTCCATTCACACCAAGGAATCTCGCTTTGGTGCTTGATCTAAAACCTCTAGATGCTACTTGGAGCGTTTGTGGTGTTTCTAAGCAACAATTTCAAGCTGGATTGTGTGCTGCAGCTTGGGGCGGACATATTCGAGTTGGTTTAGAGGATAATACTCGGGTCGTTTCAGGTGAATTAGCTAAAGGCAGTTACGAGCAAGTAGCATGGGCTAAAAAAGTTGCCGAGGCTGCGGGACGAAAAATTGCCCAAGGTGAAGAAGCAAGAAAAATATTTCATCTAAAGCAAGAACATGTCATATTATAAGGATTAGGTTGAATTTAAACTCAAGTTTAATTCTAAACCTTTATAATTTTTTTTTATCGTAATTTTTCTATGAGAATTAAAAAAATAAGAAAAAATTTAAAATTAAAAAGTAAAATCTTCAGGTAGTTCTGATTCTGAGGTTCCTTCGACAACGAACCTTAGATCCGTGATTGTATAAGTTGGTGCTTTGGTATTAAAAATTGGCACTACTTTTTTATCAAATTCAGGTTCTCCAACGGCTAAGACACTCATTAAGATGGTTACTACTCCTTCAAACTCTATATTTATGAACTTTATAGGCTTTGGAAGAGAATTAAATGCACCAGACCTATGAGTGATAATGTAGGAATAAATTTTTGCTGTAGTTTTTGCTAAATCCGTCATATCAATAATAGTATTCTTCCTCAAACAATCTGGACAATATATTCGAAAAGGTTGATAAATAGATCCCTTTGTATCACATTTATCGTTATCACATCGCGTTGCCATTAATTTTCCCTTTCCCAGACCTTCGAAAAAAGGAGCTTCTCCACCGTAAGAATGCATATAAGTCATATCACGAGGGTTGGTTATACCTGCTAATTTTCCCGTATCTTTATTAAATATTGGTTGATTTGCCTCTGGAATGTGAAAAACTCCTTTTGGCTTATATTTTCCATTAACTACATCGACAAATCCTTTTTCATTTTCTGTTTTTGGCATCTTTTAATCCTCCTTTAGTAAGTTTTTTGGATCCATTAATATTGCGGCTGTGACATGAGAACCGACTCCAGCGTGACTTATCGCGAGACCTCGTTTTGCACCCTTTACTTGCAAGCTAGTCCAATCATCTGGTTTTTTACGACCAAATGCGTCCCATTTCTCTTGAGGTTCGTGTATTTCATCCCAGCGATTCCATATATGGTAACCAATTTCTGCGATTTGCATTAATCCCGTAGCTCCTACAGCGTGCATACATCCTATTAATCCTCCACTTAAATTACTTGGTAATTTACCTGGTTTTTTGGTCTGTGGATTGATAAGATAAGCATCTCCTGATTCAATGTAATCCCTACCCTCACCATATGGACGCAATCCCACATCTTCATAAGATTGAATATCGCTAATAGTAAACGCATCGTGAAGTTCAATTACATCAAGATCCTCAATTGGGTCTTTAATACCCGCCATTCCATAAGCGTAATATGCTGCCATTCTAGCTGCTAAAAATCCTGTGAACCCTGGATACCTATCAGATCCCGGGAATCTCTTTGCTAAATCTTTGTATGTATCTGGTGTTTCGTTTGGCAATAGCGGAATTGCCATATTCCTTCGGTCAGCAACTCTCAAGGTATGACTTCCTGCTGCGATATAAATTCTAAGTGGGTTATTCGTGATTTCATAAGCTGTTTTTTCATCGCAAACAATACCACATGCAGAACCTACGCTCATCAAACAGCAATCTAACGCTCTAAGTGGATAGGCAACAATAGGCGAATTTTTTACATCTTCAATAGTTATCTTCATTGGTGCTTGAGCATGGGGGTTCATACGCGCATATCCCCGATTTTTTACTGCAATTTCTGCCATCGTATCTCGAAATGAATCCTCTTCTTTTCCAAAGATTTTCCAATACCTTTGAGCCATGACTGCGTAATAGCCAGTGTAAATATGTCCTAGTGGTGTTTCCCAATCTTTATCTGCAGCAGCAGAAATGAGATGGTTTCCCTCATCTGTGGGCACCTCATCCATTCTCTCCCAGCCTAATGCTAGAGTGCAATCACTATATCCTGACGCAACCGCTTTTACGGCCTCCCACATTGTGGATCCTCCAGTAGCTCCTCCTGTTTTTACTCCTATGTTCCCAAGGGGATCTAATCCGAGTCTATCGTGGATCACTGATTCTCCTAAGAGTTGGTCTCCAAAATGATCAGCAAAATGCCCGTAATAACAAGTGTGGATATATTGTTTTAATTCAGAGGGGGTCATATTGACAAAGTCAGCAGCAGCTGTAAATGCTTGAATGCAAAGCTCTTCAGTTCGAGTTTCTGGGAATGCTCGATCAAATTTAGACATCCCTACTGTAGCCAAATATACCGGTCTCATCAATTTAGGAATTTTCAATTGTCTATCGCTAAATTTTATCATTATTTAATCACTTCTGTGTTTAATTTCTTGGTTTATTTTATGATTTTAAACATCTAATAGATATGATATGTTAATCTCACTTTGATTAAAAGATTTCTAATAATTTTTTTCTTAAAATAATGGGAAAAGATTCCTATTTGGATTGTTGAAGATAATTTTAATATTTTAAGAAGATAGTATGATAATTATGGATACAAGAATTAGAGAGTTCGAAAAAATCAGAATTCAAAAATATGTTCCAGAATTGGATTTACTAAACAATCCCGTCCTTAACGCCCAAGAAAAAGAATTCTTGGCAGAAATATATGAATTTATGGAGAAGGAACTAGATCCTGAATTCATGAAGTTAGAAGATTTGAATTATCTCGTAGAAGAGCCTACTCAAGACAAAAAGAGAGAAATTGTAATTGGTATCATGAAGCAGCTGTCTTCTAAAGGATATTACTCCACAATACTTAATACAGAAGACTACGATGTAGGAAGAATTACTAGAAACGCTTTAATAGCTTACGCAATATGCGGTGGTCGATGGAGTGAATACAGCGAGCGATATATCGCTGGAAATTATAGCGTAGAAATGGGTAGGCTTGCGGGAGGTACGCTTTATTGCAACCCTGTGAATTATGCCTCTGATGATGCACAGAAGGAGCAATTTTTAATCCCCGTTGCTAGAGATGGTCAAATAGGTGCTTCTGCTATGACTGAATTTAACGCAGGTTCTGATATTTTCAGAATGGAGTTAGCTCTACAAGAAAGGGATGATATGATTATTGCAAAAGGCAAGAAATTATTCATTACTAACGGGATGATTGCTGATTATATTGTATTATATGGTCGGTTAAATAACGGACAATTAGCTGCAGTTGTTGTAGATACAAAAAATCAACAATTAAAAAACTTTCGAAGTACTCGGGTTAGGACTTATGGAATGACCGATGCTTTTGTTAGCAGATTAATATTTGACAGGGTTGAGCTCCCAAAAGAAAGTTTACTTAAAGGTCATGGCTTAGATATCGCTTTTCACCAGTTAACAGAAGAAAGACTTGTTATTAGCGCTGAAGCTTTAGGAGACACCATGAAAAAATTGATCTATTCTCATGCATATGCCCTACAACGTAGACAATTCGAGCGTAGATTACACGAGTACCAAGTTATTAGATTTCCAATCTCCCGTAAGATACGCGAATTAAATTTATTGATCTCTGCCATGATCCAATATGTGAGGCAATTAGATAAACATCCCGAACTAGCGGGTTCAAAGTTAATGGCAGCTAACACTATGGGTCTTAAAATCAGTACTACGGAGTTGGGATTTGAAAGCGCCATTCATTGCTTTAGAACTATGGGCGGTCGAGGATTTACTAGACAGTATGCTAATGAAATTGGTCTATTTGATCCCTACTGTATGGTACACGGTGGTGGCAGTAATTATGTCTTGGAGGATAGTGAATCTAGAAGATTTTTTAAATACAAACCTCCACGTAGAGAAATCGAGGATACTATACCTAAAATTAATTATTAAATCGTTTTTTCTTAATTTTATCTAATTATAAATTGTCTTGTAAGGAGAGGTTTTTAAAAAATAGCAAAATTACAACCTATTCTATAGTCAATTAGTTTTACTATAATTTAACACCGATCAAGTTATTAAAAAGTACAACTTTTTTATTATAGACAATGGACTACTCTTACAATTTCGAAACATTTGATATTACTCACATAGCAGATCAATATAGAGGCAAAACAATCGAAGGTCTCTTTCCAAATCACTCAGTTGTAAGTAATAAAATGGGCCAATTCATGGAAATTGTATGGAAAGAAGAAGAATTTCAATGTGATATAAATCTCTCGCTTTCTAAGAAGAAAATTCTTAGAAATTTAAAGACAATCTATTATATTGGCGATAATATTGAACGTCAGCTGAACAGAAAAGGCGTTAAGTCTTTGTACGATTTAAAAATTAACTTAAAATATAATGGCTCAGCCCATCGACTATTAAATTTGATTGAAAGCAGAAACTATAAGAGTTTATGCAACAATAAAAATATCTACGATTTAGATGTAGCTTTTTGTTTTGACTTGGAAGAACTATTATTTATTGATATCGAGACCTTAGGATTATATGATAGTCCTATTATCATGATAGGATTAGGATTTTTTAAAAACGATAAATTTGAAATACACATTCTTTTTGCAAGGGATTTAGAAGAAGAATTTGCCATCTGTGAGCATCTTAAATCAGAACTATTACCAAAATTTACATGTTTTGTAACCTACAACGGTAAAAGTTTTGATATTCCCTACATAGCTAATAGGTTCATGTATTTCTTCGACGAGAATCCTATGATAGAAGAGGAAGATGTCCCTTATGAGAGGAATAATACCAGATTCCATCACATCGATTTATATCATAATTGTCGAAGAAAGTATAAAGGTAACTTTGAAAAATATACACTTACAGATATGGAAGAAAAACTACTGGAATTAAAAAGAGATAATGAAATGCCGAGTGGGGTTGTCGGATTGTGTTATAAAAAGTATTTAAATGATCCTTTAAGATATGTTGGATTAGTAAAAGAGGTAATCGATCATAACTATTGGGATATTTTCTCTATGCCTTTAATTCTTCAAAAATTATTAGAAGATTAAATTTTTATATTTGTAGATATTGAATTTTATAAATGTTTCAAAAGATTGGATAGACTTCAGATAGAATTCTCTTTATATCATTCTTAACTATTATTTAATCTATAAAATGAGGAATTTATTGATAATTTTCCTTAAAATACAATGAAAAAAGTATATTTGGTTGATTACGATTCTTGTAATATCCGGTTCTGTGGCCGACAATGCATTAAGAAATGTCCCATAACTCTTTCAAACGCAACATTAAAACCAAATAAAAAGAAGCAAGAAGTTCCAATTTGGGTTCAAAAATCTACAAATCAAGTTAAAATCAATAGCAAAAGTTGCTTGAAATGTGGTGTGTGTGCCAATGTTTGTCCTGCAAAAGCAATTTATGTTAAAGGTATTTTAGAAGAGCCAACTGAACTAGTTCCTACTCATAAATATCCCGATGTAGAAGAAATAGAAGGTTTTCGTCTTTATAATTTACCCACTCTTATCTCGGGAAAGATCTCTGGATTATGTGGTCCAAACGGAATAGGAAAGACCACAGTCCTAAATATCATTTCAGGAAAATTAAAACCAAATTTTGGAAATTCTAATCTAGAATCTAATCAAATCCAATGGAAAGATGTCATAAAAAAAGTAAAAGAAAGTGA
>SOKP01000253.1 GCA_004375715.1 Promethearchaeota archaeon
ACAAAAAGAACAATTTTGTCGGGTGAAGATTAGGTTAAAAATATATGAAAAAAAATCGTATTATATATTGAAAATAATAATTGCCCAAGAAAAAATTGTGTATCAGGATCTTGATTTGATAGATTATGGATCATATTTACTAAATCATTATAGTTTAGAGATTCTGGGATAAGTTCCTTTAAAACCCTTTTAAACTCCGCCTCAGTTGCCAATTCAAATCCAAATTCACCTAGTATTATTAACCTATCTTCCAAGGACAGTCTATTTAATAATGAATTTAATCCATTTTTATAAAGGTGTTTATCTCCCAATGGCTCCTTATGTAAAGCCCCTAAATGTGGAATTAAAATATTGCATTCATCATAAACACTCTTGTAATAATTCATATACTCATTAGATCCATCGGTATCACTCATAAATCCAATTAGAATTTTATTACCATTTATATGTTCTAATGTAAATTTCAGTCCAATTGATTTAGTTGCTCCCCCCACCTCTTTGTGATAACATTTTAAAATTGAGACTTTTACTTTAAATGAAATTTCCTTTTCAAATTTCAATCTAAGTACCATTTCTGGATTGATTTCTTCAAATTCAGTCGCTCCTTTACTATATATTTTGAACTGATCATAAGTTGTAGTATTTAAATACACTTTTAGTTTATTCTTCCGGCTTGTGCGTCGAGTAATTAGTTTAATTAAATTTGCAAAATGATCAGGATGAAAATGAGTAACAAAAATATATCTAATAAGCCTAATATCCAAACCTAAACGTTTTAATGCTTCTAGAGAATTAAAACCAGGATCTATAATAATAATCTCTTGATTAATGTTAAAAATATAACATCCCCCCTCAACCTCTAAAGAAGAGGGATACCACGAATTCCATTGACGAGAGAGTGCTAAAAAATTGTCTTTCTTCGGAAAGTTTTTTATAGGATCAGACTTCTCTACAATATTTTCCAGTAAATTCTCTCTATTTTCAGCTCTTTCCTTGATTTCTTCCAATTTTTCTTTTGAAAAGTTCCTATACAATTTTCTCGACTCTGGATCTTTTTTTCATTATATTTTTAATAAGGCTTTTCCAAATGGTATGTTTAACTTTTCTTGACATAAATGACTCCTAGGTATGGTAAAATGAATTTTTATTATTTTGATGCATAGTCATATGCAATTTTCAATTAATCATACTTTATATTTCTATACAATATTATTTTTTAAAGACTTTTATATAGTGAAAACTAAAAATAGTAATATTTTAATCTCTTTTATTTTTCCGTAAGAGATTTAAACGCATTGTAAGGTCAGTAAGTAATTTTCAATTAACAAATAAATTGCGTACAATGGGTTTTATAGATAAGAAAACTAGATTACAAATTTTTGAGAGTATTAATCAAATCGCACGTAAGAATTATGCATGTTTAGTGTCCACTGAATTCATTAATCGAGATTCTCCTTTAATATTTAAATGCTTGCGATGTGGAACTCAATTTAATGACAAGTGGGGATGTATAAAAAGTAGAAAAAATGAAAATTTGAAATGTCCGAATTGTAATCCTCAGAAGACTAAAGAGGATTACTATTCTGAATTGAAATCCATCGTTGAGTCTAAACTTCTATCGCGAAATTCAAACTATTGTTCTTAGATATCAAGATAATCAAATACTTTTTGATGAGGATATAGGTTGAATATAAAGATATTTATTAGGTTTCTTTCCCTTTTTTTTAATCTATTCTTCATTTTCATGAATATCTTCATCTGATTTAAATAAAGCTTCGATCTTCCCAAATTTTAAATATAAATGATGTATAAACCATCTACTTGAATTTCTAATGTAGTTATAATTTCTCCAGTGTTTATTTTTATTTTGTCTATTTTTTAATATTATTAACTTAGTTTAGCTTTTTAGAATTAAGCTTCTATATATCCTATTATATCTGTATATGCTCAGCATATTATTTTTATTAACTTTTTGATAAAAATATTTAATCATTTTTACACATGTTTTATATTGATGAAAGAAAAGGATATTGCTCAGATATCATATGAAATGATTCAAGAAATAACTAATCCAACTTATTTCAATCGAGGTGAAAGTTATTACAAGTCTAGAATGGTTAGAAAAGGTTGGATTATTGAAGATGGTATAAAAGCAAAAGTGAGAGGTAATTATAAACCTTATTATCTTGTAGAAATTACTGTATTTGATACCCTGAAATTAAGAGGGAGATGTACATGTCCGATTGGATTTGGATGTAAACACAGCGTTGCAGCTTGTTTACAATATCTTTATGAACCAGAATTTTTTATTAATAAAATTGGTGATCAAGAATTATCTCATCTTAAAGGCTCTAAAGAAAAAAAGAAGAGAAATATAAAAGTTCCTAAAATCTATGAACTAAATCCGATTTCCGTACAAGAATGGGTTTCCACCTTACCAATAGAAGTATTAAAGACAAAATTTATAGATCTTTGGAATCGTTTTGCTCCAACAATATTCAAAAATCTTCTAGATCCAGATTATCCTCACTACTTTTGGTTTTCTCAACTTATTAATATATCAGGTTTTATTGATTCTCGTGAAGAAGAAAACTCTATTGGATGGTTTAGACCTCTTGAGTTATTAGATTTTCTAAATGATTCTGATCTTTTTATTCCAATACTCTATAATTGGACACAATCTTATATTGAATTAGGGAGGGAAATAAAGCAAGAATTCAATTCTATTGGAATAACTGAAAATATGATTGATTTTGATCCAGAGTTTTATTTTATTGATGATAATAATGGGGAGAACCATAATAGTTGGGATTATGATTATTACGATGAAAATTATGCAGAATCGATAACAGACGATTTTTTTTCTCAATATACAGAAATATTTGAGGAAATAGCTCATTTTTTTGGAATCTTAGTTCACAAGGACCTGTCAGATTTGGCAAATAACCTATATGATTTTGGATTTAAGTGGTTTCTGGATTTAAATTTATCCGAACATAGGGATTATGGTTTAAACGAGTTATTTAAAAATCAAAGCAAATTTGGTGAAATAATCCAAAGTATACAAGCAAATAATTTGAAAGGGAAAAAGCGTATTGATTTTTTATTACAGATGTACTTAAAATTCAAATCGAGGAATATAAAAGAAAATATCATTAAGGAATTAAATCAATTATCAAATCAATCAGATTTAGACGAAAAAATTAAAGAAATTTGGCAAGAAATTCTTGCAATATATAAAATTAAAATGACGAGTGAAGATTTTTTATTTTTACTTGGATTAGCTGAACAATTTTCTAAAGATAAATCTAAAACTCAATTTTTGTTAAAAAATACACTTCTTAACATTGAAAAGCACGCTGAATATCCATATGATATAATTCATTCCATTTTAACTAATTTTGGTGAAAAATCACTTGAAAACAGAGAATGGCTTTATGCTTTTATAATAAAAGGCAAATTTAATGATCAAAATATCATTGACGAGAAGAACAAGAATAACAAACGCTTTCTCTGCTCCCATTGTTTTGAATGGTTCTTCAAATATTATTTATCAAAGGGTGATATTGTTAAAATAATTGAACTCTGTAGATATGTTTTAAAACATGATCCTTTCACTTTTGGATTTAATCATTATTCCATGATGAAGAACTATTCCATGCAAAACGGAGAGTTTGAAAAGGAATTTACTCCTTTTTTAAAATTAGATTTATTACCCGAATTAATTAAAAAGCGTCAATATAGTACTGCAAATAAAATTCTTCTTAATCAAAAGGATTATACTAAAGCAATTTCTTTAACGCTTTTACATTATAGTGCAGATAGAGCGTGGGATGTCATTAAAAAGCTTCATATGGAGATTATTATAAATAAATCTGATCACCTTTTAAAAACAGTATCTAAAGATGATTTTCTCTCATTTATTAAGCTTTTTAACAAATATTCAAGCGACTCAATGAAATTAAGATCTAAATATCGACCAGATTTAAATATTTTTCAAGGTGTGCAATTATGTTTAAACCTCTATAAATATTTTAAAATTCAATCCGAAGGAAATCAGTGGTTTTCACGATTTTGTAAAAAGTATAAACGATTCCATAATTTAAGAAGTAGTTTTAAATCTTTAGGAATTGAAATGGTTTGAAAAGTAAATAAGCCGAATTCAAATAATCATTACTAAGGATGCATAGGCAAATAGCCATTAGCAGTCATCTCGATCCTAGTTTTTGAAAACCTCCTTTATAAAGTTACGTTCTCAAGTCCTATATTCGGACATAAGACTCCCCTGTCCCATTTTGTTCTTTATATATAATTGTTTTAATTGGGTAGTAAAAAAAAGGAAAATAATAAATTATGACGGACTTTATTGAAGACCCATATATTGGAACAGAATTTGATGAAATTTTTAATGATTGGTATGAAATTGAAGGCGCAAGGAAAATTAAAGAACTTTCACGCCAACTCCGAACTTTTTTTAATTACAAGACCGAAGTTATTAGATATCGATTTCGAACCTATCCACATCTTGCCGAAAATTATATAAACCCTAAATTTTTCAGTCGAAAGCAAGAAATAGAAACATTAACACATGAATTCATAACATTGCTTAAGAAATTAAAAAACAGCACTCAAACTCTTGAGGAAGGGATACGATCTCTATTTTTTAACAATAGTAAAAAACCCTTAAACAAACTCTCAGAAATAACAGAGAAATTATCCATTTTTATTGACTATCTTTCAGAGGAGAACATTCATAATTATCCAAGATTCCTCAAATTCGTTGTTGTATTAGCAAAAAACATTTGTTTAGTGAAAAAATACCTATATGTGCAATTCAGCGAATTTTATAGTGAACTTGAAATAAACTACCATAGTTTAGAAGGAGAGCTGGATGGTCTTTTAGAAAAAATACCAGATGTGAAGATTGAAAAACCTATAAAACAACTTGAGGAGAGATTAACCACATGAAAGTATACACCAATGTATCACGGAAAACCCTGGGAGAAGATCGCGTAGCAATCTGCCCAAATTTTGGGTGTGAGTTTATGACAAGAGTTAAACCTCTTAAATTGAGATTTTTTGGTTTTGGGAAGTATCCCAAATGCAAGAAGCATCACATTCCTTTAGTCTATGTTGATGAAAGGATCGGTGATTTCGTGGATGCTGCGTTAGCATGCTTGTTTGATAAATCAGGACTACCTACCAGCAAATTACTTGAGAGTGTGAAATCAAAATTCTCTGATGAAGTATCCTCATTTGTAGAAGGATGGGTGTATTGCATCACGGTTGGAAGGGGAGCGCCCATAGTTTCACGTTACATGGATGCGATTTCAAATGCTTATCTCAAGCAATTGACTAGGAAACAGATAAAAGCACTAAAAAATGGAGATGATTCTAAACCAAATCTCGTGAATAAGGCGATTAAGGATGGAATGGAAGAAATTACTATTCAATATACGAGGATTCTCAAGCATCTTAGAGCTCATTCCGAGATCCTTGTTGAGCCTCAAAGGCTTAAATCACTTTCTAAAAAACTTCGAAATTACTTGAATGATTGGCAACAACATGTATTAAAACATAATGAGATCATAAATTCACCAGAAATTAAGCGAGAATTGGCTTTAAAAGAAATTAAGTTTTATTATGATCAAATCTTAAATATTGGTATATGTCGATGTTTAATCGGGCTAAATCCTGAAATTAAAGAAGTAAAGAAAGCGGGATTAACCGCATTTGATAGATTTTCTGCATATCACGAATTTTATAGTGAAGCGTTAACTTCGAAATTTACTAAATCAGATATCAGTAAAATAAATTCAGAAAGTAAATTAAAAAATCATCGCAATCCTGATATAGATAAGTCTCAGTGTGATGTAAATAATAATAAAAATATTAAAAATCAAGATATATTTTCACAGAATTTACAAGAATTAAATGGATTTTGCTTAGAAATGGATGATTTCGATAATAATAGTGAAAAAAGAATTTTGACAATATCGGTCGAAGATAAGGAAAAAATCTTAAATGAAGTAAAGAAAGAAATTATAAAATTTAAAAAGGGATTAAAACCTAAATCGCTTGCCCAAATTTGGAGAGATTCTTTTCAAGATGTGATTAGCAGGAAACATTTACGAAATATTGCAAAAGAAGGATTCCCAGAAATATATAAGAAGATTTGGGGTTCTCTAGCATCAAAAAGACCATCAACATATCGTAAAACCGATAGAGAGCATATTGAAGATGTAAAACAAATCATAAATGAAAAGGGAGGCTCGATAATAGACATATTTAGGAAAAAAAAAGACACGGAGTTCTATTTCAAAATTCGATGCGCGGAAGGACACGATTTTGAAATAAACAAGAGTGATTTAAAGAGAGGTAGATGGTGTCCCAAATGCAGTAAAGGCCGTCCTAAAACAGATGAAGAACATAGGAGAGATGTAGAGGACATTATCTACGCAAAAAATGGTGTTATATTAGACACCTACATAAAGGAAGGAGACACTGATTATCACTTCAAGATTCAGTGCGATAAGTGTCACATATTCCATAAAGGAAAAACAGAATTAGTTAGAGGTAGATGGTGTCCCTATTGTAATGAAGGAAAGTATGAAAAAATAACGTTGTGGTACTTTGATAAAATTTTATCACACATCGTTGGAAAGAAAATTTGTTTTAAAAAAGTAATGCTTTGTAGTGTTCTTGACTGTAATATTAAAAAAAGAATTCCTGTGAGATTTAAAGACCTTAAAACTACTCAAATGCACTTCGATGGATTTTTGCAATTAAAGATAGATGATCAAATATTCAATATAGTTGTTGAATATCAAGGTGAACAACATTATCATTTTCCAAATATGTTTCACAGTAATACTCATAAAGGGAGGAGTATTTTTCTAAGAGCTCAGTTAAGAGACAATTTCAAGAGATGGTTAGACCTTGAAAAAGACATAATTTTGATTGAATTTCCTTATTATGTGGACGAAGCAATGAACCATCCGAAAAGGATTAGAGATTTTATTGTTTCAAGCCTTAAGAATAAGTTAAATATTAATATTAGTTTTGGGACTATTCCAGAATTCAATCACATAACCCAATCAAATCTATAAAAAAACTTTAATCTAATTTTTTATTTTTTTATTGACACATTACAATGTTAATGTGTTTATGAACAAAAATTTTAAATTTTTCCGAAAATATACTTCATTAATAATAAATAGAATAAAAATCACATTTAAAATGTCGAAACCAGAGAGAAATATTATTCCGTTCGAAGATATCCTAGCAAGAGATGAGAAATGTAATGTATTGTTCCTTAACTACGATAACGAAGCTTTTATGAACACTGGTATCCAAGAATCGGGAGCAACTCCGCCTTACGCTTCAACAACGACTGGTCCGGGAGGAGAGAAAATACCCGGAAAAATCGGTGTTAAGCAAGATCTGGTCACTCCTTTTGCTTTTTTCGGCACAAAATCTCTGTTCTTAGCCACTGCTAACCCTGCCTATCCCTTAGATTTTATGGGAAAATTCGCTGATGCGATGAAATCAAATGGATCTGCTTTCATTCAAACTTATTCAGATTGCATGCGAGGATGGCGCCACGCAGCCGAAGACGCTGTGAAAATATCAAAACTAGCTACAGATTGTGGGTATTGGCCACTTTATACGATAAGAGTTAAAGACGGAATGCCAACATTTTCTTATTATCGTGGATTAGATATTGACAAAGAAAAATTCGTAGAATATCTTAAATCTATGGGCAAATTCAAGCATTTATTTAAACCAAGATTCATGGAAAAAGAAATTGACGAGATAATTTATTTAACAGAACAACGAAATCTCAAACTAAAAAAACTTATTGAAACATTCGGAGCTGAAAAACCTGTAGACTTCTATAAAGTCAATCGAAGAACGTTAAAGCCTCAAACTCACCTACATCCCGGGCACGGATTATGTCCTGGTTGCGGTGCTGGAATGGTATTAAATCAAATGGCAACTGTAGCCACTGCTATCGCTGGAAACAATATTATATATGTAAACAATACCAGCTGTGCTGAGGTCTCTACTTCCAAAGATTTTGTTGGCTCGTGGAAAGTTCCATGGGTTCACCACTTATTTGAAAGCGGAGCTACTATAGCTGAAGGAATAAGCACCACTTATAAAATCTTAAAAGCTAAGGGACGATTTAGTGGAGAAGTACCGTATGTTATACACATTGCCGGCGACGGTTCTACATACGATATTGGATTTCAATTTCTTAAAGCTGCTCTCATTCGAACAAGCTCTTTCGTTGAAATGAATGAATACTTGAGGAACCAAAAATAAACGTTAATTTCAACTATTTATTTTTTTTCTATCTCTTTAAGAATTTTTGAATATAAAGTGGAGGATATCCTAAATGTAGTATGTTCCACGAGAACATTAAGAAGATTTTTACCTTTTTCTGCAGTTATGAATTTTAAATGCAATGATTTAATGAGGACACCAATAGTACCAGTAACTTTTAAATCTAATGTTCTCGCAATCTCTCGTGCTGCCAGATCATCAACAATCACGATAATCTCATCAGATTTATCTTGTAGTTCCTTTGCTAGAGCTATAATTGACGCTTCCCCGAGATGAATTTGTAAATCTTTCAATCTATCAACGAGTTGTTTATTGGTTGGTTCTTTTAATGAAAGCCAGTTTGAAAAGGACTCCTTTAAGACGGGAAATTCAGGCGCATTTTCATCACCCAATACTTCCTTTTTGACGATTAAGGTAGTGAAACATTTAGTAAAGAGCTTTGGAAGTAAATTAAGTGCACCAATTTTACCTAGATATATCAATGGTGAAGCATTTATTATTCCAATCATTAGCTTAGTTATTTAATCTAATGTATGCTCAATATCTTCCTTTATAGCTTGTTCGTCGTACCCTGATACATTCCGGTTTTTTAATTCCTCCAACATCTTTCTCAGAGAGACCCCAGCTATCTCCGCAGCCTTCCAAGCACTAATATCTTTTTCCCCTACTTGCTTACAAAGAATTTCAAGTATTTCCTCAGTAAGACTTTTCTCTAATAACTGTCGTATATAAGACGATTTATCCTTTCTTTTTAATCTTACCATTAAGAAACTTAGCTTTTCGTCAAGATCATCATCTATTCTTACTGATAAAATTTTCATAATTGTTCTATGTATACTAGATCATATCTTGTATATATAATTATTTTTTTAGAATTAGTTTACTTTAGCTTAGTATTTCTATAATCAAGTTAAATTTATTCTTATTTCTTTAAAAGTCAAAAAGGTTATGAAGTAATATACTACTCTTCTTATTATAACCATTTTTTTAAAATTAGGAAAGTGTTTAAATGAGTCTCCAAGAGTGTTTGGCAAGGCGTAAAGATTGCTCGGGTGAAGGGCGTGTGTTGCAATTATCTGTTATTAAAGAAATATGTAATTCTACATTTCAAGCAGCACCTTCAAATTCTTTATTTGTTGTATTACCTGATGGAGACGATTACACTGGAGGGACATATAAATATGATAGCGATGGTTTGGTTCGATTAACTGATAAAGAAAAAACAAAATTTACCATGGAACTTTATCCCGAATTGTTTTGGAAGGAATCTATTGAATTCGAGGATTTAATTCGGGTAGGGATTACGTGGCAATATCTCTCGTTAAAAGTGGTTAGTCTAGGGCTTGGTGTATCACAACGGGCAAGAGCGCCTAAAAAATATAATAAACTCGTTAACAATTTAACGAACCAAAATTATGCCTTTTTATATTCGGTAGCAGTTCGAGAGAGAGATAGGGCAGCATTAGTAGAAGATACTGCAGAACCTCTTCAAAAAAAAGTAGAGGTGGGTACTATCTTACTTGACACTCCAGCTTGTTACAAGAATCGCGCACTCTATGAGAATAAGTATGATGGTATTCCTTTAGACGAAACTATTTTTAATCGGGTTGATGAAAAGGCACCAAACCATACAAATTTGCACCAAATCTCTCAACTGCTTTGGGCTTGTCAAGGAGAAAACGATCATGCGACTCATGGAAACCGTGACGCTTTAGAGAAAAATGGTTACGGTCGTGTACATGCATCAGGATGTGCTGGATATGCCGTGTATCCCATAATATATGTAAATGATCTTGCTAATATCCCTAATGGGTCATATCATTATAATCCCGTCGGTTACTCAGCATTAAATAGATGGATTGAGGTTAATGGGACCATAACATACGATCATTTTATGAAGAAATTTAGCTCTGAGACTTTTAGAGCTGAGATTGAACAGGAGTTTGATACAAATTTCACCAATTATGCTGTATTATTATGTATTGATCGCAAAAAACCTTGTGCGGGATTAATGCACAGAATTATGAATCTTAAGTATTGGGCCGAAGTTGAG
Organism: Promethearchaeota archaeon; assembly: GCA_004375715.1. Classification (GTDB taxonomy): domain Archaea; phylum Asgardarchaeota; class Lokiarchaeia; order Sigyniarchaeales; family SOKP01; genus SOKP01. Next base: position 10,403 of record SOKP01000253.1, read on the forward strand.
GCGGGGATGGCTTTAGCTGGGCTGCAATTACAGGCAAATGCTCTGGGGTTGAAATGGCAAAAGAAAATATTATCAAATCCAGATGATCAAAAATATAGAACTTTGTTCAATCTCGATTCTGCTGAGCGGTCGATAAATAATGTGGCAGAAAATTTGGTAAATCGTGCAAATAACGAGCGGGTGTCCCTTGAAGGAAATTTAATACCAATTGTATTATTCCATTTATTAGAGGGATAAAATTGAATCTCGAGCTTGTCGGAGCATTATTGTTTTTAGTTAATGTGATTTTATCTGTATCAATAGCTTTAATCATTATTAATAAGCTTTACATTTCAAAGAAATTCTCTAAAGAAAAAGACTTTCACTTTTATAACGACTTATTCTCATGGGAAATCTTCTTTTTTATTATAGCAATTGAAAATATTATGAAAATTCTCTCAGTCTCTATACCATTAGATTTTATGACTTACGATTTGCTACTTAGAATCAGGATTTTATTGTTGTTTTTTCCCTTTTGGAATAAAATCATACATTTAGAGAAAGTAATGAATAAGATTACTTATAAAAGACATTATCTTGCGGGAATAATCCCATTTATTATGATTCTTCTTTTAAGTTTCACAAGCTTACCAAATATAATACTAATATGTATTTTGACTAGCACTTCATTCATTCCTTATTTGGTATTGCTTATACTTTTAAAAAATACAGGAATATCAAAACAGAAATCCTTGAAAATTTTTGTAGGAGTAATTCTTATTGGATTGGGAAGTATTTTTAAATCAGAAATTTTCTTAATAGAACTGTTGAATATTACTTCACCTATAATATTAATAATAGGAACGATATTTATTTTCGATAGTTTTCGCAAAGAAATATTTATCTAAATCTTTTCCTTGGATTTATAAGTTTACATATTTTCCTCTTAATCATTACCTATTGAATTGAGTGATCAATGAGAAAAAAAGTTAAAATAATAATAATCTCTGCTATATTAATTTCTGCTAGTAGTATATCTATAACTCTTGGAATTATTTTTTCTATTACCTCTCCGTCGGCGAGGTATAGCTCTGGAATGGTTTATGATGAGAGTATTAACAAATTGATTCTTTTCGGCGGAGGTTTTCAAGATAGTAGCTCATATACCTTTTATGGTGATACTTGGATTTATGATCCATTAACTAATTTATGGACTGAAATTTTTCCCCAACAACATCCTGCAGCAAGATCGAGTCATTCGATGGTGTATGATCAAATTGCCCAAAAAATAATCGTATTTGGAGGTATTGACAATAATGATACTTGGTTAGATGATACATGGATATTTGATTCTCGAACTCAAGAATGGACTCAAGTATTTCCCGATAATCATCCTTCTGTAAGAGGAAGCGCTTCTATTTTCTACGATCCTCAAGCTCAGAAAACGATACTTTATGGCGGATATAGAACCAGTGGAGGACATTTTGATGATACTTGGGCATTTGATTATTCCTCTAATAATTGGACAAACCTCAACCCTTCGATAAAACCAACGGGACGTTATGGAGCTCCTATGGTATATGATCCAATCAATCAAAGAGGTTTTATGTTTGGAGGTCGTACTTCTTCTATAACCGACGAAACTTGGGTGTATTATTATTCTAACAATTCCTGGGTTGAACTTAATATGTTAACTAAGCCACCAAACCGATATTGGGAACCATTAACTTATGACAATACCGCACAAAGAATAATCATTTTTGGAGGTTCTGATGGATCTGGAGAAGGATTGGATGATACTTGGACTTACAATCCCTTTACAAACCAATGGAATCAGGAGCTTCCAAGTTCCTCTCCAGTGAAAAGATTGTATGCTTCTTTTGTAAACATCCCTGCAACTGGTAAATCTATCCTTTTTGGAGGATCCCGAGATGTAATTACTTGTCTTGGCGACACATGGTCATATATTTACAGTGGTAATAACTGGAATAAATTGAAATAGCAATTTTATTTTAAAAATAGCTATTAGCTATATCAATAATCCTAATTAACATCATTCATTTTCCCATTAAAAATATATTTAAGATTTTAAAATGGTCTTATCAAAACGTGAACGAGTTTTCAGAGCTCTCGAGCTTGATGGCGAACCTGATATGGTTCCGATACATTTATTTGGCTTTGAGCAAACAGGGCTATCTTTCCAAGCTTTTAAAGTATCAGAAGAAAGGAAAAGATATCATAGTTCCGTAAAAAATTCGAACTCTAATGTTAAATACTATATTACAGAACAACGCTTTTGGAATGCCGATCTTTACGGAATGGACCCATTTGGCGAAAATAAAATAAAGGTGAGATACGAAAACGCACCTCCTGAATACGCTGGCTGTCGTCTTAATAGGATGGACGGCAGATTATATAGAACTGTAAAGCAAGTTAATACAGGTTTGGAATATGCTTGGTATGTTGGTGGTTATTTTACAAATCCGGAGATTTTGCACTCTTATTGGGATCAGTTTGGAAAACCTACTGAACTGATTAACGATAGGGTTAAGTACTCGACTCAAAAATGGGAAGGATTTGTGGAAGCCCTTGCGCCTTATTTCTATCCAATGGCAAATTTACCATTAAATCCCTCCGAAGTTTTGATTGGTGGTCTTTCCTTTACTCGCTTTGCTTATTATATACGAAAAAATCCAAGATTTATTCACGAAATTATGGACGAGTACACGAAGGTTAATATTGAAATAATCAAACGGTTAGCCGAAGTAGGCGTTGATATAGTTATGTTTGGCGATGATTTGGGTTATAAGGACAATGGATTCTTTTCAATGAAAGTTTTTCGAGAATTTATCCTTCCATATCACAAAAGAATTTACAATACATGCAAAAAAAGGGGTGTGATAGTGGTACTCCATTCTTGTGGGAAAGTTGATCAATACTTACCTGATTTAGTTGATGCTGGTCTTAATTGCATTCAATCTTTAGAAGCAACAGCAGGAGTTGACTTGGCGGGACTAAAAGAATCTCTAGGAGACCGTTTGTGTTTTATGGGCGGATTAGATTCATCGGGGGTTTTAACTCATGGAACTCCCGAAGATACGTACGAAAATGTAAGGAGCACGATAAAGAAGGCTGGAAAAGGCGGCGGATATTTTGTAGGACCTAGTCACGACATCTTGAATATGCCGTGGGAGAATGTTTTAGCAATGAGAGCCGCTATAGAGAAATATCGTAAATACCCACTAAAACTTTAAAAGTAGGTTTATAATTGTAGTAAAATTAATAATGCCAATTTTTTGAAAAGGCATTATTGATCTCTTTAAGCAAATCCTTTCGATACTTGTTTTCTAATTCGAATTTTTTAAAAAGCAAAAAATTATTTAACGCCTCTTTGGTAATTTTATCCTTTCCTTGTTCTTTTAACCAATTAATTGCTTCAAGTATGAAATCACCCTCACTCCCTCCGATAAAGTTAGGTAAATATTGGTTTGTGATATATTCTGATCGATAAAAGGTCCGTACATATAATCCTTTAGGATCCAGCTTTTTATAAAGGTGTGAAACATTTTCCGGTGCAGAATCTATCACTAAGTTCTTTCCTGCTTCTTGAATTTTTTTATAAAGAGGAATCCAATCATTCGAACCCATAGATGCATTCCCTGCTCCTGGAACCCATTGGATTCCTGTTATGCTGGGTTCTTTTAATAGATGATCTAAATGTGGTAAAGCATTTGGTCCATCTAGATGATAAATAGCGTAATCCATATGGTCTGCTTGTTCTACAAGATCTGGTAACACAAATTTTTTAAACCACTTAGGATTCAACATCGCACAAAAATCGCTCTGTAACGCATACCAACGCTTTTTACCCCAAACTCCTAACCAACAAGTACATCCATCGCAGTATTCCTCTATAGTTTTCTGTAGATCATCGTATACTCTTAATAATTTCTCTAGAATAATCGTCCGGCATGTATCTATAACTTCTGGTTTTCGTTTCATAGTTAGAATTATGTTGGTTGGTCCTAAGAACGATGAAAGGATATCCAAAACACCACCGATATCTGTCATCGATACTAAGTAGTTCTTTCCAGCTCTCTTCGCAGCAGTTTCAGTTATTCTGAGTAATCTTGAATACCATTCGTTATTTTGATTTAATTTAATACTTTCCAAGTGTTCTACGATATCTTCTGCTTTAATTGGGAGACTAAACCAAACGGTACTAGATTGAAATCTGGGGATTACACCAAAAACTGCCGCCATTATTCCCGGGCCATAATTGGGAAAATAAAAAGGAAACGATTCTCCTCCAAAATAGGTTTCCCCAGCTCGTTTTTCATATCCATCAAGTGCATTATCAATGTCCTCGTAATTTTTAGCTAAGGTCCAATCTTCACCTACAGTATCTAAAAATACTCCAAGTTTTCCTCTTTTTTTTGGATAATAATAGCTTAGAACTGGACGATCGATGATTTCGTGATCCCACCACGCTTTCATTCGCTCCTTTGCTTCATCATTATCCCCTTTATATTCCATAAAAAAAAGATTAAAACAAAACAAATTAATTTTTACATTTCAATTCAATCTTGTTAGGTTGATCCGAAATTTTTAAGATAATTCTGGAATTATATAAGATTATTCGAGGAATTAAAATGACAAGCGAATTAACTAAAGTTTACGATCATCGCACTATTGAAAAGGAATTATATGAATGGTGGGAGAAAGAAGGTTTCTTTAGACCAGAGAAATCTAAGGAATTAGGAATTATCAATGAAAAATCTGAAAAGTTTTGTATTACGATTCCTTTACCTAATGTAACAGGCCAACTCCATTCAGGTCATGCCCTTGTGATTTCACTTGAGGATCTAATGACGCGTTACGAGCGTATGCGGCAAAAAGAAACGCTCTACATACCAGGTACCGATCATGCTGGAATAGCAACTCAAAGCGTTGTTGTTAGAGAATTATTAAAACAAGGTATAAACCATAAGGATTTAGGGCGTGAAAAATTCGTAGAAAAAGTCTGGGAATGGAAACATAAATATCATGCCCGAATTACTGAGCAATCAAAAAGAATGGGCATTAGTTGCGATTGGAGTCGTGAACATTTCACCTTAGATCCCGATTTATCACGAGCCGTCCGGGTAGCATTCTATATATTATATCATAAGGGTTTAATATATCGCGGAGAATATATGGTTAACTGGTGTCCGGGAAGGTGTGTCACTGCAATTTCAGACTTAGAGACTGAGGCTATTGAGGAACAAGGGCAATTATGGTATATTAAGTATCCAGTTATTACTAAAGCTTGGAGAGGTCCTCAACATCCATGGGGGAGTGGTAAATGGGCACAAGGTGCTACAGATTTTATTATTGTTGCTACGACAAGACCTGAGACATTATTGGGTGATTCTGCTGTGGCTACAATCAAATCTCATCCTAAATTCGCTAAATATATTAATAAAGAAGCAGTCATTCCAGCTGTGAGTCGGCTAGTACCGATAATTGTTGATCCATTCGTGGATCCCGAATTTGGTACTGGAGCTTTAAAAATAACTCCTGCTCATGATCCTAACGATTTTGAAATTGGTAAAAAACATGGACTAGATTTTATAAATATTTTTAATGAAACTGCTCAGATTCTCCCCGGTTTTGTTGAGGCTTATGCAGGTCTAGATCGTTTCGAGTGTAGGAAAGAAATACTAAAAGATCTTGAAAAAGAAGGATTATTAACTAATACTGAGCCTTACATTCACTCAGAACCGCACTGTCAACGATGTCATTCAACTATTGAACCTCGCGTTTCTGTCCAGTGGTTTGTAAAGACGAAACCACTTGCTGAACCCGCAATGGAGAAAGTTCGGAATGGGGAGACTATTATAATTCCTGAAAGAGAACAACGTCGTTTTTTCCAATGGATGGAAAATATACACGATTGGTGCATATCGCGTCAACTTTGGTGGGGTCATAGAATACCCGTCTGGTACTGTGATGATTGTGATGAAGAAATTTGCCCCGAACCTGATGTAGAAACGGTTTCAACTTGTCCTAAATGTAGTAGTTCTAGTGTTCATCAAGATGAAGACGTGTTAGATACCTGGTTCTCAAGTGGTTTATGGCCTTTTTCAACCTTGGGGTGGCCTAATACCGAACATCCCGATTATATGCGATTTTATCCAACTGATACCAGGGAAACGGGTTACGATATCCTTTTCTTTTGGGTTGCAAAAGAAATGATGCTGGGAATCGAACTTACGGGACAAACACCATACCATACCGTCTATCTACACGGTATGATCCGAGACGAAAAAGGACGAAAGATAAGCAAATCTATGGAAAATATTGATCAATACGATCCTCTAGTAATTATAAAAGATTATGGAGCTGATTCTCTCCGTTATGTAATGATATCAAATAGTGTGCCAGGATTAGACACTAATTATGATCCCAAAAATATTGAGGTTGCTCATAAATATTGCAATAAAATCTGGCAAGCGTCTCGTTATGTTTTAACCAACATTGCTTCAGATGAGATAGTTCCTAAAATAGAAGAGATCGATCTAAGCAAGCTAAAATTCCCCGATAAATGGATTCTTTCTCGATTAAACTCATTGATTAAAGATGTGCAATCTTACATGGATAACTATGATTACTTGCGGATGACAAGAGAAATAAAATCCTTTTTTTGGAGTGAATTTTGCGATTGGTACATTGAAATGAGCAAAATTTTTCTCTACGATGAGAATTATTCCGATAAACATGTTCAAAAAGCGATACTCCTCCATGTATTAGAAACATTCTATAAGTTACTACATCCTGTGATGCCGTTCATCACTGAAAAATTATGGCAATCTCTTCCAGATAACCTTAAAACAACTCCTACAATAATGTATGCTCCTTGGCCAACAGCACAAGAATCATTTATCGATCCAACCATCGAAGATAGTTTTCTCTTGATGGCAGATTTGGTTCGCGAGGTAAGATGGGTAAAACATGATTTTGGAATTCCCCTAAAAACTCTTGTCCCATTACAAATTTCAATTGAAACTGAAGTTCATCGAGAATTGTTTAAATTATGTAGGAATGAATTAGTTAAAATGGCATTTATAGACGAAAATAAATTTATTATCGATAAAAATCTAGTTCCACCTCCTCATGCAGCTCGAATCGTGCTTAGGGGAATACCTGCATTTGTTCCCTTGTCTGAATCTGATATCGAAAAGCATAAAGCAAGAATCCACACCTCGTTAGAAAAAGCCAAAAATGAGGCTGTTAAAATCGAAAAAAAACTGCAGAGTCAATTTTCAGAGCGAGCTCCAAAAGAATTAGTTGAAAAAGAAAGAAAAAATCTTGAAGAATTACGGATTAAAATTGAACAACTTGAAGATCAATTAAAATTGCTCTAATTTCTCTTATAAAAGGGTTGATCCTTGATATCTGGAATTTGTACTTGAGGAGCGTTTTCTCTTATATATTTAATAGATTTTATCGTATCAACTTGAGGTAATTCAAAGACAACAGGACCTTTAAATTTCTTCTGATGAATCAGATTTAGAAATTCCGGGGGAAAATTCTTTCCCGTCCCTAAAGCGGCATGATCGGAAAATAAATTCTCATCGTCGTAGTCTTGGAGATGAATTTCGGCTGTTATGTCCAAATATTTCTCCATAATTTCGAGGAGATCGTGCTTTCCTGAAAACCCACCAAGAACATGTGCAGTATCTATACATAGCTTTGTCTTCAATTTTTTAATGATTTTAATTGTAGCTTCAAGAGGAAATACAATATTTTCTATAGCGATTTTACTTCTTTTTATACCAGTCTCTTCTATGAATTTCTCAATGCTTTGTATAGCATTAACGCTGAATAATTCAGATGTAATTTGTTTAATCTGAGGGCTTTCGATAAATCCCATAACGCTTGCAACGGTTTCACCAGTGGGATGCAAGACAAAGACATCTATATCGTCCTCTAATTCTATAATAGAATTGTAGGCATCTATTAAAGAATTAACACTTCCTTCACATATGAATCTATTTGGCCCCCCAAGATCTAAGCTTAAAAAAGGAAGATGTGCAGAATATGTGATGTCATATTCATTTTTGATTTCTTGTAATATTTTAATTTGATTACTATCCATTGTAATTGGAAAAATTTGAAACAAATCCAACTGGATCTCAAAATGTTGATATCCTGCTGTTGCTGCGTTTTTAACGATATCAGAAAATTGGAAATCTGATAACCCCTTCAACCCTTTTTTAGCAAGGATTCCATCAATTAATAGATCATAAGTCAATGGTGAAATTCCAAATCTCATACTATAAAGTCAACAATATTGTACAATTTTATATAATTTTTTAAAAGGGACTTAATTTTTAAAGTTTAATTTCTTTTTTACATTTATGTCTAATCTGTCAAATTCTTACTCATTTTCATTATTAGCATAAATATTTAGTATAAAAAGGGAAATATTTAAAATAAGAAAAGTTGAATAGTAGTAATCATAATTTTTTATAAAGAATTAAAAAATAAAAATATCTAAATATTAAATATTAGTGTTTTTTATGACTGAAAATGAAGAAGCTTCTTCACGACATTCTTTTTTAACTTATCTATCTTTTGGTACGTACAATATCCTATGGACAATTCCAACAGCATCAATGAGTCTTTTCATGTTTTTTTTCTACCATACAGTTGTGGGTCTTGAAGCAGGTTGGATCTTGACTGTCGTTTTTATAAACACAATATGGGCTGGTCTTAACGACCCTTTAATAGGGTGGTTAACCGATCGAAATTTTAAGTGGACAAGAAAATGGGGTCGACGCTTTCCGTGGATAGCAATCGCTTTTATACCGGAAGCATTGTCTCTAATCATGATATTTTCTCCTCCAGATCTACCAAAGAATATCGATAATGTACTAATAAATCCTTTACCAGTGATGCTTTGGCTTTTGCTCTCTCTGTTCGTGTTTGATTTATTTGCTACGCTTGTTGATGTTCATACAGCTATCCTTCGTGCAGATAAATTTCGAACAGAAGCAGAAAGGAGGAAAGGTGCAGGATCCTGGGGTTTCTTTGACATGATCGCACAAGTCCTTGGAATGATGCTTCCACCGCTTCTTTTGTTTTTTGGAGCAACAATTTTATCATACACCGTTATGGCAGCAATTATTGCTTTAATAGCGATAATCTTTGGTATATTATTCGTTTTGAAGGGTGCTCGGGAGGATAAAATCATTATTGATCGATATTACTCAAGAGACTATGAACGAGTGCATGTACTTAAAGGTGTATGGTTAGTTCTTAAACAGAAAAGTTTTATGGCTCTCTTTGCTCATTATGTTCTATGGCTCGCGGCTACTGCATCGATAATGACTGGAATGATAGCATACTTAGTAACATTTATTTTCCAATCTAACGATCCGGATGCAATGATCCCATTTCTCGCACTATTTCTCTTGGGATCATTAATTTCTATCCCAGTTTGGCTCAAAATTCTTAAGAAAATGAAAAACAATAAGAAAACCTATATTATCGGAAGTCTTCTATTAGTTGTACTTACGGTGCCACTCACCTTTTTCCAAGGCGATATTTCTTTAATGATTATCATATTTTTGGTGGGTTTTGGAAATGGATGCGTGTGGACTATTGGAATGCCAGTATTGTATTCGAACGCACAAGATGATTTTGTTGTGCGTACTGGGAAGAATCAAAAAGGTATCATGGTTGGTACTTGGGCGGTAATAGGACTCGCTACAGCTTTTATTGACGAAGCATTAATAACATTGGTATTTGCTCTTACCGGATTTAATGCAGGAATAGAAGATTATGCCGCTTTAGTTGCTTCTGGAGCAGATGTAGTACTTGTTGAATGGGGAATTCGTTTCCTGCTAGGAGTTATCCCTGCGTTGCTCATCTTAACGGGTACTTTGATCTTTTGGAAATACTATCCGCTCACTCAAGAAAAAGTATTAGAAAACAAAGCTAAGCTACTTGAACTTGGTTTTTAATTTAATTTTTTTTTTTTCTTTATTTTTTAAATACCTATTTATAACTTTAAAGGATATTGCCCGTATTTTTTTACAGCTGAGATCATCGTTAAAACATTTTCTAATTTACAAGAATTTGTAATATCCGTACAAGGACTCAATATATAACCCCCACCTTCACCAGCATCGCGAATACAGTTTTTTACCGCATTTACAACATCATCCTTCGTCCCGTAAGGCAACAATTGAGAAACATCAATATTCCCAATTAAGCATAATTTATCTCCATATGTTTCCTTCAAATGTTTCAAATTCATGCCTGCCATTGGTTCTAAAGATTCAACAGCGCTGAAGCCTGCTTCAATCAGTCCTTCAAAATATGGTTCAGTAAACCCATCAGAGTGGAAGCACACATATTTACCCGCTTTTCTTAAAATCTGGACGGCTTGCTTATAAGCAGGAATAATGAGTTCTCGATGGTATTTTGGGTTTAGCATTGTAGTATTTTTCAAAGCAGTATCATCACACATAAAAAAGACATCAAAATCTGTCTCAGCGTTTAGTTTTGCTGCTGTAATTAGTTTTTTAGTCCTTAGCTCGATATAATGTTTAATTTTACTTTTGTTTTTTCGTATTAACTTAATTAATAGTCCTAACCCCAAACCCTCCCAAAGAGGCTCTAAAATTGGCTCAAGATGGCAACAAGGTACAAATTCATCAGTTGGGAATTTTCTTAGTCGTTTATTAATGTTTCTAGCGAAATCCGGAGCTTCTTCCCATTCTACAGAGAAATACGTATCGTGAAAATAATCTGCTTTTTCTTCAGTATTCATATAATTTCCCATATAATAAGCATCCCCCATGTCCATATCTCTTTGTTTTAAGAAGATTCTACCATTATAATCAATATATTTATTATTATCTGGTAATTTTGGTAAAGGATTTTCTTGCATGTGTTTCTGGGGAATGAATATTGGAAATGAGTCGAAACCCCATGACATATCAAAACCAAGCTTAAACTCTAAATTATAGTCTCTATAAGAGAGCTTATATTTCCTCTCCCGACTGTAAGAATCCCCCCAATAGTTCAGGAGTTCTCGTTTAAATCCTGGCATGATAATTTGGCAAAATAGAGGTATTCGATCCGGTTCTTCGTGATTTAATGCTTGTAATATTCTCTCCCGAGCGTTCATGATTCCAAACTCTCCAATAATTTACTATGGTATAAATTGTGAAAGAACTAAAGTTTATCCCTAAATTAAATTTATCAATCTTCCAATTCTAATAAATTACATGGTAGTATTAATTGAGAAGAATTACCCTGTTTTTACTATTATCATTGATAATTTTGAAACTAAAAACGCTGTTGATGGTCCTACGGCTCGAGAACTAAGTTCTGCTTTTAGAACCTTCGAAACCGACGAAAAAGCTTTAGTTGCTGTGTTATGGGGTGCTAATGGGACTTTCTGTTCTGGTGCCAATTTAAAGGCGATCACTGAAGGACGAGGAAATACAATAAAAAAAGAAGGAGATGGACCAATGGGTCCAACTCGTATGAAACTAAAAAAACCAGTTATTGCGGCTATAGCTGGCTTTGCCGTTGCTGGCGGTTTAGAACTTGCCTTGTGGTGCGATATGCGCGTAATTGAAAAGAATGCGATATTTGGGGTGTTTTGTCGTAGATTTGGAGTACCTCTTGTGGATGGAGGTACGGTAAGATTGCCAAGGCTTATTGGTTTAAGTCGTGCTTTAGATATGATTCTAACTGGGAGGCCCGTAAATGCTGAGGAAGCTTTAACTTGGGGATTAGCTAATCGAGTAGTAGCTAATGGTCAGTCTAGAATAGAAGCAGAAAAGTTAGCACGGGAAATTGCTGCGTTTCCTCATAATTGCATGAAAAATGACCGTCTTTCTGTTTATAGTCAAATGGGATTAAATATTGACGAGGCAATGATAAGCGAATTTGAATTTGGTTTAAAAACGCTTGAAAGCGGAGAATACTTGGAAGGAAGCAAAACTTTTATGAAAGGAAATGGAAAGCACGGTAATTTTAACAATATCTGAATATAACTTTGTACTTAAAATGGTGATATAATGATTGTATTTGAAGAATTTAGAGTAAAAACCCCTGAAAGAGAAGTCTTACTTGAAATTACGAATGAAATTAAAAGAATTGTAAAAAATTCTAAGATCAACGAAGGAACATGTTGCGTATTCGTACCTCACACTACTGCGGGAATAACTATAAATGAAAACGCAGATCGCTCCGTAATGAAAGATGTTGCTAATTATCTAAATAAGTTAATTCCTAAAGGTGGAGGATTAGGCTACAATTTTAAGCACAGCGAAGGAAATTCTGATGCTCATATCAAGTGTTTATTAACGGGAAATTCTATAGATGTATTAATTCACGAGAGTAAATTAATGTTAGGAACATGGCAAGGCATTATGTTCGCAGAATATGATGGACCAAGAAATAGAAAGGTATTTGTTCAAATTACGGGAGAACCATAAACAATTAATATTTCTTATCGACTAAAAATCTAGTTATAATAAGAGATATTATCATCAAACCAAAAACTACATAAAAGGGAAACAAAATTTCAATTTCACCTAAAGGACTCATGATCATTGGAGCAACTGCTCCGCAGAAAAACCCGATCGCATTATTAAATCCGATCCCCGAACCTTTTAACTTAGGTTGAATATCTTCAATTACTTCTAATAAAAGAGTGATGCCCGCGGGATCAAACAACGCTATACCTATTGCCAAGAAAGAAACGACAATAAAAAATACAGGTAGGTTCAAAACAAAATCTGCAAAAAAGAAGGAAATTCCAAAAAACATAACTATTATTTGTCCTAACATCATCAATCTTCGAGGACCATATCGATTTAATAATTTACTGGAAATAAAAATGAAAACAACATAAATAGCCATTATAGCTAACATTAAATAACTTGAAGTTACCTCACCTAATCCAAAACCTTTTGTCTTGTTTTGTAAAACCCAAATTAAATAGGCAGTAATAAATCCAAATAAAAACCATCTCATACTATTTAATATTAGTGTAAAGATATATTGACGCTCTTTAAGGAGAATCTTTATATTCTTCATGTTGAAATCCATATTCTTATCTTGATTCTCACTCTTCTCAGGTTTATTATCTTCTTTAAGAACGAAAAAAATGAACAATATACTAAAACAAATTAGGAATCCCGATATCAAGAAAATGCTCCTAAACCCAAAGAAACTCGCAAAAAAACCCCCTATTATGAATCCAAGAAAGAATCCCACATTCATGTATAATGAATAATAGCCCATTCCCTTACTATGTTGATCTTTTTGGTAGATATCTCCAATTATTGCCTGCAAAATTGAGGTATAAGCACCTGCTCCTTGAATTGCTCTGTAGATTGCCAGTTGGATTATATCCTGAGCTGTAAAACATAAAAATGTTCCTAACAGATATATAAGCATTCCGAATAGGACTACTTTTCGCCGTCCTAATTTATCTGAGACTGCTCATAAGGATATTGTAAAATACTTTGAGTCACAGAAAAAATTCCAATTATTATTCCATAGGAAGTTAGAGAACCACCAAGACTCTCAACAAATGAAGGCAAACCGATTTGGACTATGCTCATCCCCATACTTCTGAACGCTGTAGACATTAGAACTACGATTAATAAGTTTCTAGTATGTCTGCCTAATCCTATATCTGAAGAAATTTTAGTCTCCTCTCGTATTTTCTAAATTTAATAAGGAAATTCGGTAACCAATATAAATTTATTTTTCCTAACGTTTTGGAGTATGAACCTCACGTTCAATTAAAAAATTAAAATAAGTAAGTGATATTTTTCATGAAAATCGGAATGAATTCTTTAGCAAATTTGGCTCAAATAAGAAAAGATGTAAAAAGAAAACGAGTTTCTAGTTATGATAGAACGGGGTCGAACATGGATAATGTTCAATTAAAACCAAATGAAAGCTATCAAATATGCGACATAACAGGAGCAGGTATTATCAAACATATCTGGATGACAATAGCTTCTTCTGACCCTAATTATCTACGAAAGTTGGTTCTGAGGATGTGGTGGGATGACGAGGAACACCCTTCTGTTGAGGTCCCGATCGGAGACTTTTTTGGTGTTGGTCATGGCAAAACCGTTAATTTTTGGAGTCTTCCATTCTCTAACGGACCTGAGGATGGTAAGGGTTTTAATTGTTTTTTTCCCATGCCTTTTGCTTCTCGAGCTAAGATCGAAGTAGAAAGCGAAGCAGATACTACCACCGTTTTATATTTTTATATAGATTATGAAGAATACAGCAATATATCAAACGATCTCGGGAGATTTCATGCTTTCTGGAATCGGCAAAACCCATGTGATGGTAAACCCTATGGTACGGGGAAAAAAGTAGAGCGTTTTATTAAAAAAAATCCTACACACGAGGGTGACTATTTAATTCTTGACGCAGAAGGAGAAGGACACTTTGTTGGGTGTAACTTGAATATCCATAATCTAATGACGCCCGAAAATACGGCAAAGAACGATCATTGGTGGCCTGGAGAAGGTGACGATTACATTACTATTGATGACGAAGAAACAATTTTATATGGAACTGGGACAGAAGACTATTTCTGTGGCGCGTGGTGTCCTTCCCAATTCTATTGTTCCCCATATTTTGGAGTAACTATTCCTGGTGGTAGTAACTGGAGCGGTAAAATATCATATTATAGATACCACATTGAAGATCCAATTTATTTCCATAAAAATATAGTGGTAAAAATAGAGCATGGTCATGCAAATCAACGATCCGACGATTTTTCTTCAACAGCCTATTGGTATCAAGCAGAACCACATAAAAAGCAAAATTTTTTCCCAATGGAAGAACGATTACCACGGGATGAACCTAATGAAATCGAGCTTTAAATAACTCGGAACACTCTTTTTTTTATCTTATTCAATGTTTTTTAATTTATCCAAGCGCAACTTATGGAGAACCTTAAGTTGCTCTTGCTGCTCAGTAAATTTTTTGTAATTTAGCGGGTAAAATTTAAAAACTATTAAACCAAGTAGTAGCCCAAAAGCAGGTACTAAAGACATCGAAATTCTTAACCCAATTAAAGCCGATGGTGCTTGAGTTTCTAAATTAGGATCAAATCCGGTTAATAACTGAATGGTTATTAAAGCAAAAGCAGATAAAATCATTGATAGTCTAGCAATAAATGCTCCAATCCCACCAAATGTTGCTTCTCGTCTTTTTCCCGTTTTAATTTCGTCGTAATCAATTGCAGCGGATATCACAGGTTCGGTCATTAAAACTCCCGTTACCCCAAGCCCTGGGAAAATTCCAATAATAGTTAGGCTAATAAAATCTTCCGCTAAAAAGAAAGGTATTATTCCTACACAGAATATAATCATCCCTAGGGATAAGCCAAATTTCGGCCCCTTTTTAGCGTAAACTTGCCACCATAATGGAAACGAAATTATTATTCCTAGTGCTACTCCAATCATTGCGAATCCTTCCATTCCTTCTTCTACTTTAAGTATGAATTTGGCATAAAGAGGAAGAATCATCATCATAAAACCGAAACAAAAGTCAATTAATGCATAAGTTACTGAAGCAATTATAAATGGTTTATTTAAGAACGATTCTTTAAAAGCTTTAATTATCGGGAGTGGCTCATCTATTTGATATTCTACTCTTTCTTTTGTTCCAAGAAGAGAAAGATACATAGTTATTGGTATTGTAATGCCCATTATTAATCCTGCTAATGCCCAACTACCAAAAGCAGCAGCAATCATAGATGGGATCATTACACCAATCATTGAGGAAAAAAAAGCTATGGAGTCTTTTATAGCAACTACAGAAGCTCTCTCCTTTTCCTCTTCGTACATTTCCGTATATAAAGCGTTCCATGCAGTCATAACGATCGTAAATCCTGTATCGAATAGAAAAAGCATTATTAATCCGTATACGAATACTCTATTTTTATCGCTAAATGGAACCCACCATAAAGCAATAAAACCTATCGTCATTGGGATTGTACCGTAAATAATCCAAGGCACACGACGTCCTTTCTTAAGCTTTATTTTGTCCATATAATAACCAATGAGCGGATCGTTTATTGCATTCCAGATTCCATATAACATGAAGAGAATTCCAAATTCAATAAGAGATAATCCCGCGTATAGTGTGTAAAAAATTAGCAACCAGGATCCAACCATACTGTAGGGGAGTGCAGAAGGTACCGCTCCTAAAGAATATAGAAAATGTCCTCGTCGAGAGTGTGGGTCGATATTTAACGAATGATCCTTAGATTTTTTCATATTTAAAACCTTTTCCATGCTAAAATATACTTTTTATTTTAAAAATGATTTTTTATATTTTAAAGTTTATGTCTTATTGTGTTGAAAGCTAAAAAGATTTAAACTTATATATTTCTCTTTCTTTTCCAATCAGCATTGTCGCTCGTCCTTAAGTACCACCTAAGTAATTGCTCTTTGAGATCAGTTTTTACCTTATCGTAAGCATAGATATCGATAAGGTTGCTCGCTTCGTTAGGATCGTACATAAGATCGTACAACTCTTCTTTTCCCTGATCACGAATAATGAGTTTCCATAATTTAGTCCTTATCATTGCAGAACGTGCAACAGTAGAGCTATCTTCTTTAGGTATATTCGTTTTATCGTAATAAATTCCGATTCCTGGTAGTTCTGGACTCGTGATAACGGGTTCAAAACATTGTGGTTCGCGAGGATTATAACCTCCTTCTGCAAAGACCGCATTCCTGATTTTTGTTAAATGACCTTGGAGAAAAGGGATTAAATTCTTACCAAAATGAGTATATTGAGTGTTAATTTGAGCGATGTGTAAGATCGTTGGAAAAATATCAATAGACTGGACGAGTTGGTCGTAAATCACATTTTTTCGTTCAATGCTTGGAATTTTTAGAATTAAGGGGATGTTAAGTAAACAATCTTGGAATGCGGTCGGCCATTTCTCTGTTAAACCATAATCCCCAAGAAAATCTCCATGGTCTGCAAAAAAGGCTATTACACTATTTTTGTAAGCCCCGTTTTCTTTTAATTGGTTTATTATCAAACCAAATTGGTGATCTACTCGAGAAACCATTCCATAATAAGTAGCAATAATTTCTTTAAAATCATCTTTATCCAAATTGTTCAAACCGTACTTTTCATGAAATAAGCGCATAAATTCTGGCTTGTCATCCAATTTGGGCGGAATTGGTGCAGGTACTAAGTTTCGATCGTACATAGAAAAGTATGGTTCCTCAACCGTGTAAGGCGGATGAGGAAAGCTCAAGGCTATGTATAGGCAAAAGGGGTTCTTAAGATCTGAATTTAAATAGTCAACTGCCTTTTGAATAACATGATAATCACTATCTTTTGATTCCTCTAGTGTTCTCTCACCATAATAAAAAGATTTTCTCAAAGGATGCTCTAAGGGATAGGGATTAGTTTTCCAAGCACCCATTTTCGTTCTTAACCTTTTCGTTACGCTTTGTTTAATAGCGTCTTTTCCAAAAAGATCGTTTCTTCCTACCCAAACGACCTCATATCCTTTGTCTTTTAAAAGTTTAAACAAATTATCTTCATGGGGTTGTAGCAATTGATAAAGACTTCTATGATTGTTGGAATGAACATATTGACCCGTAAACGTACAACATCTCGATGGCCCACAGACAGGATTAACAGTGAAACAGTTCCTAAAAGCAACACCGTCTTTTGCAAATTGGTCAATATTTGGTGTTTCTATTATAGGGTTTATCTTACCATTAAGAGAAACGCAGTCTCCTCTAAGTTCGTCAGCCACAAAAAATATGATATTTGGAAGAGATTTCTCGTATTCCATAATTAACTCAATATCATTAAGAGTTTAAAAATTTAATAATTAAGAAATGAATAACTATAGTAAAAGCAGTACTTTTACACGATCATAGTGGTTAAAAATCAAATAGAATAGCTATTAAATGGTGTTAAAATCATGAATTCGAGAGAGAGGGTAAATGTTACATTAAACCATAAAGAACCGGACAAAGTTCCGATTGATTTAGGGGGTAATCAATCAAGTATCCACATCATAGCTTACAAAAAATTGCTTGAATACCTCGAAATTAAAGACAATAACATACAGTACGCAGATTTCGTTCAACAGATTGTGGCACCTTGCGAAGAAATTTTAGAAAGATTCCAAATTGATGTAAGATACATCCAACCTTTAGGAGGAATGATTAATGTTCAAGACATGAAACCAGAAGTCGAACAAAAATATTTAGGCCAATACGACCAATTTGGCGTGTTTTGGGGAAATGACGCAAAAAAAAAGATAACTGATATTTTATATTACGATCCTGTTATTCATCCTTTTGCAGATTTTGACTCGGTAAGTGATGTAAAGAATTACGATTGGCCAGATGGGCTAGATAAAACTCCTTTTATTGGCTTGAAAGATTACGCAAGAAAATTACGCGAAAAAACAGATTTTGCCTTATCAACGCCTCCAGTGGGTTGCGTTTACGAATATTGCACTTTCTTATTCGGATTCACCAAAACACTAAGATATTTGAAGACTAAACCAGAAATCATAGTTTCAGCTATGGAAGAGCTTTTAAAATATTGGACTAATTATGTTTCAACATTTCTAGACGAAGTAGGGAGCTATTTAGACGTAGTATGTATTAATGGTGACCTCGCAGAGCAAGCAGGACCCATTATGAGCGTTAAACTTTACGAGAACATGATTAAACCATTAGAACGGAAACTATCAGACAGGATCCATGAACTAGTAGATGCTAAAATAAACTACCATTCGTGTGGTGCAATCTCACAATTTATCCCTCACTTCGCAGAAATAGGATATGATATCGTTAATCCAGTTCAAATCAGCGCTTATGATATGGAACCATGTTCTCTGAAAAAAAGATTTGGGAGTACAATGTCGTTCTGGGGAGGCTTATGTAACTCACAAAAAACTTTACCCTTTGGAACTCCTGAACAAGTTAGAGAAGAAGTCAGAAGAAACTTCGAATGTTTGAAACCTGGAGGAGGTTTTGTAGCGTCTAACATTCATAACATCACAGCTGAAGTCCCACCTCAAAATATAGTAGCAATGTTTGATGCAGCTAATGAGTTCGGAAATTATTAATAGAAGCTTTTTAAGCTAATAATTAATTTCAATACAATAGAGTTATGCAGTATAAAATTTTTGATGCACACCTTCATACATATGGCACTTTTCTCGCAAAAGATGACGATCTCATCTCATATTTGGATAGACATAACGTCGAAAAGGCAATAATAACTACCGTCAATAGAGCAGCGAGTTCTAAAATTTACGCTAATGATGATAATGGAACCGGAGAAGAGGTGTCCGATGAAAATCGTGTTAAAAAAGCTTTTGAAAATTTGAGAAAAATGATGCCTAAAGATCAATTGGATCACCAAGATGTTATTAATATCTCAAATTTAGCTCCTGAAAGATTTGTTAAGTTCTTTTGGTTCAATCCTAAAATTGATCGGGATGATGTAGATAAAAATTATAGGATATTAGAAAACCATTTTAAGATGGGATTTCATGGAGTAAAAATCCATTCCGGAATTCATCTAATTAAAATTCCGAGAGATATTATGTCTTTAGCTTCTTTCATGCAAGAATATAACAAGAACATTCCTTTATATATTCACTTCACACCGAAATTTTCAGTTTTTGGAGGGATTTCCTCGAAAGATCTTGCAAAATTAGCTCAAAGTTTTCCAAACTTAACTATCATTTTGGGGCATGCAGGATTAGCCATGGAGTTTGCTATCGATTTTGGATTGAGCTTAAAACAATACAAAAACATCTACTTTGAAACCTCATGTTCAATACCATACGCAATATTATCCTTAGTTAAGATGATTGGTCACAAAAGGCTTCTATTTGGCTCAGATGCGCCCGTCACGAATCCTCTTCAGCTTGAAATAGAAAAAATAATGTGTTTGCCAATTAGGAGTGACCAAAAGCAAGATATTTTCTATAACAATACTAACAAGTTATTTTTAAATTAATGATACGAGTATTCACTAATTTTATTTTTTTTAAGTAATCTTTCAGAAATTCTTCGGATTTTCGATCTATATTAATCAATTAATTAATACTTACTTGAATTTAATTGTCAAAAAATTACTAAAGGATTTAGTCAATTATTTTTGTTTTAATAATACATTATTTAAAGGTAATTGTGTAATTTAAAACTATACTTAAGATCAAATTATATCGAGTGTATACTGTGAAATATTTAGGGGATGATATCAACAACACAGATAATCCTAATTGGGATGTCATTGAAGTTTCAAAAGTTAACGACAAAATAATTATGAAGCTTTTAAATTATCTGAAATATGATGTATCGGAAAAATTCTTTATTTCTTTTGAAAGTCTTTTGAAGTTGGGGAATAGAGTCCCAGAAGCAACGATCAGAAATATTGTTGAAGAATTGGACCACTCTCACGATTTTAAAAAAGAATTATTTCAGTTTATTCTCAATTTTATAAACAACGAAGCTGTGGAATATCATTTACTACCACAAATATATAGTCCTGATTTTATCGTTAGAGCTCGAGCTATAATGAAAATTAAAGAGAATGACGATGTAAGATATATGAAATTCCTACTTCCTTTATTAGACGACCCAGATGATTCGGTAAGATGGAGTGTCATTAAATTTTTATCAAAACATGTCAAAAATCCCATAATTTATTCTGAATTGAAGAATCATTTAAATAAAGAGTTAAATCCGATTATATACGATAATCTAAAAGAAATTTTTGAGTAAGATTAAAGCTTTTATAAATGATTCTTACTTCTTCCCTTTAATTTGTTCTTTTATATCTCATTTTAAACAAAAAGTAAAGAATTAAAAACACCATTTTTAATTATATATATAAATAGGTTTAACGACCCAAAATATGAAATTTTTAATAAAATCTAACCATCACTTAAATTTAATTAATGTGGTTGATGGCATAAAAAAAGTTTACAAAGGTGTTTAAGATATCGTCATATGACTATACATTTAAAATTTTACTGCTCGGAGACGCATCTGTTGGTAAGACTTCTTTCACTAAACGATATTGTTACAATGTCTTTAATCCCAGCGAGCGATTAACTATTGGAGTTGATTTTCATGTTAAAACGATTGAGTTACAGGGAAAAAAGATAAAACTCCAAATCTGGGATGTTGGAGGCGAGGAACGTTTCAGGTTTTTATTACCAACATATTGTTTAGGTGCGAACGCTGCATTTCTACTATACGATGTGACACGGACTCAAACTCTTGACAATATCAGTGAATGGACAAATATTGTTCACCAGAAAGGCGGACTTATACCAATTATGCTTGTTGGGTCTAAAATCGATCTTACCGATACTCCACGTGAAGTTTCGCGAGAATACGGGATACAAATTGCCGAAAAGAATAATATGGCATCATTTGGTGAAATATCCAGCAAAACTGGTCAAAATGTAAATAAAACATTTGAGGTTTTAACAGAGCTGACATTAGAAAAAATTGTAAATAGGTAAATAGGTGATTGCATGTCTGACCGTGAATTTTTAGCTCTCAGTTCTCTATTCGATGCAATAGGAATTATTGAAAAAGGCATTGAGAAAATATACCACTATTTACTTACACATAAGAGAATTGACAACTTGACTGAAGTCAGCACGCAATTCAATTTGACCTTAAAAAGAGGATATAAAATTTGTGCGGTTTTGAACGATTTGGGATTAGTTCAAATATACGATCGCCCCATGAAAATTCACTTAACAACTCCACCTATATCCATATGGCAAACTATTCTTAACGAAAGAATTGAAGAATTGTCTCAACTGTTCCAAGAAAAAAAAGAGGAGGCAGAAAATGCGCTATCAGATTTTATTCAAAATTATAATTTGAGTGAACAGATAACTCAAGAGTTCGTAGAGTTCGTTAATTATAACCTAAAAAATATTGGAGAGACTTATCACTCATTTTTAGCCGAAAAAGAATGTAAAATTGCCATAGGAATCAGGTATGAAAACCAATTTAGTTCAGTTATTAAAAAATACGGGATTTCTAGTATTCCTGAAGATTTAAGTGAATCTATGCAATCGGGTATAACGAAAATTAAAGAAAACCTAATCAATATTGATATCCAAGTAATCTTTAGCACGGAAGTAAT
The DNA here is from genome assembly GCA_004375715.1 of Promethearchaeota archaeon. GTDB lineage: Archaea > Asgardarchaeota > Lokiarchaeia > Sigyniarchaeales > SOKP01 > SOKP01. The sequence continues at coordinate 32,603 of SOKP01000253.1, forward strand.
AAAGGAATTATTAACTAGTGAAGAATTTCAACTGGTTTCCAATTATCTCAAACAATACGATTTATTTTTTAAAAATATCTCTGTTCGTGTTACAGAAGAGGATTTCAGTAATTTTAATTTAACGGATAGTGAATTGGTTCAACCAAGTTTTGATCCGACTAATAAATTGATAGGAGCTTACATATCACGAAATACTAATATTTATCAAATTTTCAATGACAAATTTAGCGAATTGTACGAAAAAGGTATTCCATTAACACAATTTCTAAAAGAACAGAGCGATCTTAAAGAAGAATCTTATTCTAAAACGCAATTGTTTGGTTTGTGTTTGCTATAAAAAAGAAATTATAAATTTCTTATATCAAAAATAAAAATAAAAAAAAATAGTTTAGAAATTCTTAATCATATCTTTTATATGTGAAAAGTAACCACAAAAATCCAAGTATCCCAACAATGAAGGCAACCAAAACTATATAATTTGGCCAGTAACCAAGATCAAAGGGTGTACCAGATACCCATCCTATAACTGAGCTTACTCCAGTAAGTGCCATGAGAGAAAGAACTACTAAACCTATTCCCATAGCATATTCTTCTTCTCTGAACATACCAATTCCCGCTACAAGACACCAGAACCCTAATGCTATTGAAATTAAACCTTGACTTCCGAAAAGTGTAAGAGCTGCCTCAAAATCAGTACTAGATGTGAAATCACTTAACCAAGAAGGAACCAAGCCTGGGATATTTGCCCAAGCCAAGAAGTCCATCACGCCTTTAAACAAGAAAAGTAGTCCTAGTACAATCATTAAAATGTTTAAAAGTTCGTTCGAATCTTTCTTCTTTACTTTTTTTTCACTCATTTTCTACTAAACCTTTTTATTTTTAATTAAAATTAGATGTTGAGTATGAAAATAACTTCTCAGATATATAAATTTAATTTATTGAGATTATAAATCTAATAATGAGTTCTTGCATAATTCATTAGGATTAATTAAGTAAAATTATTTAAATTTTAAAGACAATTTAGTGTAAACTATTTAATTTCTCAGTTTTAGTTTAAAATGGAAAAGTTCTTATCGCCAGAAACCATATTCTCTAACTTGAAAAATAAAGAAATTGATCGAAATATCGCTTATGATCAATTAATTTCTTTAATTGAAGGGAGCAATAATCCAAAAATTCGCTCTGAATCAATTTCCATTTTGAATCAACTAAAAATTCCCGATCCAAAGCTTTTCAAAATCATAGAAAGCTCAGTTTTATCAGATGAAAGTCCATATGTTAGAAGGTCTGCCGTAAACCTAATTGGTCATCAATTTTTAAAAGAAGGTTTAGACACGCTAACATGGGTGATCCAACATGAAAAATCACCACTTGTAGTAAAAACAATTTTTGATCTGAACTTAGAACCTACTGACACGCGATTTAAATCACTGAATAAAGAGTTAACTGACTATTTAGCGAAAATTGCGTTAGAGTTAGGTATTATATCAAACGAGGCAAAGTTTATTTTAGATTTAGAAGCTAACTTCGCCCAAAACGAGGAGAATTCCGTCCTAGAGTTAAAATCATATCAATTTTATGAAAAACTTAAAGATGTTAAACTTGGAGAATTTTGGTTAACAATAAAAGATAAACACATTGAGTCCTTAAGCTTTAATTATTTTAATTGGAGATACATGAAACGAAATCCTGGTCTATTTAATTCAATATCGAATTTACAGGATCCAATTGTATACTTAAATTTATTAGGAAAAATCCATTCAACTCATAATAATAATTTCAGAATTCCTGAATCAATTTCACTACTTACAAAACTCAGAAAATTGAATCTAAGCAAAAATAACATTATTAAATTACCAAAATCTATGTTTTTGCTTACTAGCCTTAAATATTTAGATTTAAGTAATAACATGCTGGATGAAATACCCAAAGAAATTACGAATTTAAAATCTTTAACTACTTTAAGAATTCAAAATAATCAAATCAGTAAAATTCCTACAACCGTAAAAACCTATTTAGATAAGCTTAGCAATTATAAGATTTAGACCACTTTACATTTTTGTTAAAGGTAATTATTTAAGCAATAAAAATCAATTCTAATATCAATATTACAATTTAAGATGAAGGTGTAAAAATTTGGAAGATAAAAAGAATGTTATAAGTGGTGGCGATGTTCTTATCAAATCCTTACTTAAAGAAGATGTCAAATACTTATTTGGGATCATTGGTGGTCAGTTTTTAACTATGTTTGATGCAGTATACAAGTGGGGGCGCGAAAAGGGCATTAACACAATTATGTTTCGACACGAACAAGCAGCAGCACACGCAGCTGACGCTTGGGCAAGAGTAACTAATAAGCCGGGTATTTGTTTCGGAACTGTTGGTCCTGGTGCGACACAACTCGTTCCAGGTGTTGGTGCAGCATGGAGTGATAATATACCCCTGATAGTTATAGTACCTCAAGTGAATAGTAAATTTGCTGATTCTTTCACTCTGCAGGGAAATCTTGATCAAGTTACTATGTTTAAACCAATTACTAAGTATCAGAAATCTATTCGCACGATAGAAGAAATTCCAGATGCGGTCCAAAAAGTTTTTCGAGAGGCTACCAGTGGGCGACCAAGACCTGTGTTGTTAGAGATTTACGAAGATGCATTTCTCAGTCAGAAAGAAGAGAGTGAAATTCTCATAATGTCTCCCGACCAGTATCGTTGTATTGAGAAACCAGCTGTGAGTAATGAATTAATCCAAAAATCATTAGATTTGTTGTTAAAAGCTGAAAAGCCGTTAATCGTCTCTGGAGGTGGAGTTTCGAGGTCTGAAGGATGGGAAGAACTTCAAGAATTTGCTGAATATTTAAAAATTCCCGTTATGACAAGTATTATGGGTGTTGGAACCATCTCAAGTAAGTCAGAAAGTTTTATCGGAACAACAATAAATGGTCCGGGTTTAAAGGCAGGTCCCGAAGCAGATGTAGTTCTTGCTCTCGGATGTAAATTTTCGTATATCATGGGTCATGGACAAGAACCTTTTTGGAAAAATTCTCAAAAAATGATACAGGTAGATATTGATCCGGGAATAATTGGAAGAGCCAAACCTATTACTTTAGGTGTGATAAGCGATTGCAGACAATTTTTAAAACAAATTCTCGAAATGGCTAAAAAGACTCAAAAAGTTGAAAAAAGCCCTTGGTTAGATGAACTCGTAGCTTTGAGAAAAACACAGATGGCTGGAATGATGAAAAAAGCAACAAAAGATAAAATCCCAATTTTGCCTCAAAGATTAGTCAAGGATGTCTTAGAATTCATGGATGAGGATGCGATATTCATTAACGACGGCGGGGACATAGCTTGTTATTCTATAGAGCAAATAGATTATTATAAACCAAGACCACCGCTCTCATTCTTGCAGGCTGTTGGGATGGGACACCTGGGGACTTCAGTAGGGTACGGAATTGGAGCTAAGCTAGCAAAACCGGATAAACAAGTAATTTCAATATCCGGTGATGGCAGTTTTATGATGAATATTCAAGATTTAGAAACTGCTGTAAGATTAGGTCTAAGCAATCTAATCTTTGTGATAGCAAATAATAGTGCTTGGGGAATGCTCAAATCAGGTCAAAAATTATTCGTAGATAAGCATTATATCGATGTAGAATTGCCCAACTTTGATTTTGCCAAATGTGCTGAAGGATTTGGGTGTTATGGTGAGGTAGTGACAGATCCAAATGATATTAAACCGGCACTTGAAAGAGCTAAAAATTCCGGAAAACCAGCAGTGATCGATGTTAAAACAGCTTGGACAATCCCAGATGCAACGAAACTTTTAGGAAGCATGGGAATACTTTAATTATGGTGTATTATCGTGAAAGTTGCTATATTTGAGGGTAAAGAACAAATAGTAATTAAAGACGGTGTTAAACCTGAAATAAAATCGGATGAAGTATTAATTCAGGTTAAAAAAGTTGGAATATGTGGATCAGATGTTGGATCCTATGAATCTGGAGGTCCATACTTACCTGGAAAAATAATTGGTCATGAATTTTCGGGAGAATTAGTTGAGATCGGTGAATATGTCAAAAAATTAAAGGAAGGAATGAGGGTTACTGTCAATCCTCAAATTCCCTGCCATGAATGTTATTATTGCCTCCACGCTCAAGAGAACATGTGTAAACTCCAGAACTATTCATTGGGTACTACTGAAGATGGTGCTATGAGAGAATTTCTTAATGTTAAGGCAGAAAGAGTTCATGTTTTACCAGATAATGTAACTTTTGAGGAAGGTGCTACAGTTGAACCACTCTCAGTAGCTGTTTATGCTGTAGAACAATCAGGATTTCAATTAGGTCAAAACGCAGCTATTATAGGCGCTGGACCTATAGGGTTGATGATAATTCAGGTATTAAGAAGCGCAGGTGCGAATAAAATTTATGTAATTGAGCCCGTAGAATCAAAACAAAAAATTGCTTTGGAAGTCGGGGCTGATAAAGTATTTTTGCCAAAAGCTTGGAATAAGATTGTTAGACTTACAGGTAAGTTGGGCCCAGATCATGTTTATGAATGTGTAGGTTTATCATCTACTTTCACTACATCATTACAATTAATAAAAAAAGGTGGAAATATTACCTTAATTGGCATGCATGCGAAAACACTTGAAATCAACAATATATTGCTAATGACAACTAATAACATTTCAGTAAGGGGAGTTTATGGATATAATCATGATATCTTCAAAACGGCCATAAATCTATATGCTCAGAAAAAGATAACTGTTGATCCGCTGATAACCAAGAGAATAAGATTGGAACAAGTTCCTGAGATGTTCAAAGTTTTAGGAAATCCTCCTCATGACGAATTAAAAGTAATTGTCGATTTTGAATAAGTAGTAATTACAATTTTTTTTCTTTCTATAAATAGTATAACTTTATTGGGTTATAACCTAATGTCCATTCTAAACAAATTTAATTTCATGAATTTGGTAAATATTTATAAATCCATGTAACAATAAATAAGATATTCACCAATTTTGTGAATAAAAATTACGAGGTTAATCTAATGGTAGATAAAACGAGTCCATATGATGCGAAAATATGGACAAAATCCTATGATGAACATGTTAAACCCAATTTAGAATATCCTAAAGGGAGCCTTGGTAAAATTTTTGATGATGCTATGAAAAAATATCCTGAAAGAATTGCTTGCTACTTTATGAAGCGGGATATGCCTTTCAAAGAATTGAGGGAATATACACACCGATTTGCGACCTTTTTACAGCAAAATGGTTTAAAAAAAGGAGATCGCGTTGCTATAAATCTCGCTAACTGTCCTCAATATTTGGCTGCACACTTTGGAACAATTTTAGCGGGCGGAGTAGCATCGGGGTGTTCACCGCTTTTAAGCCCAACTGAAATTGCTTACCAAATAAACGATAGTGAAGCTAAATTTTTTGTTACTTTGGATAAAGTATATGAGAAAGTATTAATGAAAGTAATAGATAAGTTGCCAAATCTTAAATGCGTAATTACGACTAACATTTCTGATTACATGGGGCTTTCGAAACCTTTAGTATTTCTTGGTAAACTACTAGGTAAAATACCAAAAGGAAAAGTTGAACCTTATTCCGGAAAATTAATTATAGATTTCAAGGATGTGATGGAAACATCCATCGATTTACAGGATGTAGATATAGATGTGAAAAATGATCTTGCCCTACTTCAATATACCGGCGGAACTACAGGGTTACCTAAAGGTACAGAACTTACTCATGCTAACGTAATTACTAACATAGTTCAAGTAGCAACCTGGTTAGATAGAAGGGAAGCAAAGGAAGGCGAAATCAATTTATCTGCTTTTCCACTCTTTCATTTAGCTGGTTTAGCTATGAGTATGATCACTTTATATACTTCTGGAGGTCAAATTCTAATCGCAGACCCTAGAGATACAGATCATATTATTGAAGAAATGATCGAAAAAAACCCAAAAATAATTGTGAACGTCCCAACCTTATTTTTATCAATGATGAACAACCCAAAATTAAAGGACGTACCAAAATCTACATTCAATAATATAGATATGTATGTTTCTGGGGCGGCGCCTTTTCCCGCAGAAGCAATTAGGGATTTCGAAGAATCTATGCTTGGTACTAATAAGGTTTTAGAAGTTTATGGAATGACTGAGACAAGTCCAATTCTCACTATGAATCCTTTTAAAGGGAAGAAGAAAGTCGGAACTGTAGGTTTACCCGTACCTGACACTGAGCTGAGACTTGTAGATATTGAAACTGGAAAACAGGTAGAACTTGGACAACCAGGAGAAATTATTTGTAAAGGTCCTCAAGTTACAAGAGGTTACTTTAACAAGCCAGATGCAAACGCAAAGACTATTATCGATGGATGGCTTCATACTGGTGATGTTGGTGTTATGGATGAGGATGGCTTCATAACGATTGTGGATCGAACTAAAGATATGTTAATCGTAAGTGGGTATAAGGTTTATAGCGTTCATGTAGAAGATGTAATGACAAAACATCCAGATATAGAATTAGTAGCAATCATAGGTTTAAAAGATCCAGACCGCCCTGGGAGCGAAATTGTTAAAGCAGTCGTTCAACTTAAGGAAGGAGTTCAACCAACTGAAAAAGTGCAAGAAAACTTAAAAAATTATACTGCTGAACATCTCTCGAAATATGAAAATCCAAAACAATGGGAATTTAGAGAATCGCTTCCCCTAACAGCAGTAGGAAAGGTATTAAAAAGGGCTCTCCGAGAAGAAGAGATAAAAAGGAATAAATAATTAATTTTTTTTTTCTCATTTTATAAACTTATTTTAAGGATTTTATCAAATACTATTCATAAATATAAATTTATTTCTAAATCAAAGAGTTGATAAAATTGGTTATTAAAAAAGGACAAGTTCAATGTATTAACGATGAAATTCTCGAAAAACTCTCGTTAAAAACCCGTAACAAGTTTTTAAATTACAATTTGATGAGTTTTTTAAAACCGAAGCACTTCAATTTCCTTAAACAAGCCCAAAAGTTTTTCGTAAAATTTGAAAAGGACAAAAACATAACCCATAACGAAGATTTCTACGAATGGATACCCGAAATTGGCAAAAACGGGTATATTACTCGAATGCACAAATTTGATAATATTGGGTTAAACTTCGAGCCTTACGGGATGACTACTGAATTTATGAGAGTTTTAGCTATGGATTTCTTTGATCCACAGCTAACGATGGGCGCTGGAGCTACAGTTTTAGCCGTCAATCCATTAATGCTTCATCATGAAAATGTTGATATTCGACTAAGAGCGTTAAAAGAACTAGTAATGGGAGAAAAAATAGGTTGTATATGTATTACTGAACCAGAAAGAGGTTCTGATGCAGTACATATGCTTACTACCTGTGAAGAACAAGGAGATGGCAGTTATATTCTCAATGGGGAAAAAATATATCAAACTAATGGTAGCAAAGCAGATTGGGCAGTAGTTTATGCTGTTACCGAAAAAAATAACGGGAACACGATGGCTCAATTTTTAGTTGATACTTCTTGGGATGGTTGGTCTCATGAGCGAGTAAACATTCCATGGACTCCGAGAATACACATAGGTAAAGAAACAATGGCAAATCTAAAAGTTCCATCTGAATGCGTACTAGGTAAACCCGGAGAAGGTAGATCACATTTATTCGAGGGGCTTAATCTAGAACGTTTGGGTATTGTTTGTTTAAATTTAGCTGAAGCATGGAACGCAGTCACTCACGCAGTAATATACGCTAACATGAGAAAACAGTTTGATAAAGAAATCCTAAAATATCAAGGAGTGGGATTTCCTCTTTCTGACTTATGGGCACAAACAATGAGTATGACTTTAGCGTGCTTAAATATTTGTCAAACGATTGATGATAAGATGGAGCAATTAGGTACATTACCAAAAGAATTTAACTTAGCACTGGCCGCAACTGCATCCCAAATGAAATTTCTTAGCACAAAACTATGTGAGCGAGTGGTTTATGAATGTGCTAATCTTATGGGCGGAGCTGGAGTCTGTGATAATACATTAATGCATGATCTTTTAGGAATTACTCGGATTCAAGAGATAGGTGGTGGAACAAGACAAATGCAGCAGTACATTATGAGTTTAAGTCTCAGAGCCTTATTTAAACTGCTGTAGCGTCCCATTTCATCATTTCAATAGCAATAAATTTTATAATTTATAAGATTTTTTTTTTTAACATTGATATTTTTTAACATGGTAAAATTTTCAACTTTAATTTATGGTTTTTTCCCTATAAAATTTAACAAAGAAGAGCTACTTGTTGAAACAGCTTTTTTGGTAAATAGAAAATCTGGTACGCCATAAATACTCCTTACTTGTTGTTCAAACTGAGATATTATGAACTTCTGGATATAAATATCTGCTCCAGCTCTTTGGTAGAAATGATAAGGAATAGTAATCAAGATTACAAAGTATGAACTTGCCATTTTTCATCCTTGGAATTAGTCTTACCCTTGGATTTAGTATTGGGATTTTATATGTGTATTTTTCTGTAAAAAAGATTAAGACTAAAGAAATAGATAAATAAATAAAAAAGTTATTGAGCAATAGACCAGACAATAAAAAGAACAAGAAGACAAAATGAAAGTATAAATAATAAAATAATAACAACTTTAAGGTAATTTTCCTCAGTCTTTTTTGCACTTGGGTGCTTAGATGGTATTATTCGGCTATTTAAATCGAATTTATTTAACGAAGTAAAGGATTCTAAAAAATTATTCAATTGTTGCGCATAATCAACCGTAAATGGAGAGTCTCTTAGGGTTGAAAGATATTTTGGTTTTTGAGAAATAAATTCAAGGGCTAAAAAATTATAATCTCCCGCTATAAAATCAATTACTTGCGTGTGAGGAATATTACGGATGAAAACATTAAACCTTTTGATATCTTGCAATTTAAATGATCTCCGGTAGATACGTAATTTAGACCAAAATCTCTCATAAATTAAAATATTGTCAGCATTATCAATCTTAAAAATCAATTCAATATTTTTACATAATAAACCAAGAATAAAAGTTATGGTCACTAATGATCCCACAATTATATAATACCAAAACTCATGTCGTAAAAAAAAAGGAGGAAATACCAACATAATCATTGGTAGTAAAGACAATAGTAATATTACATACCAATATGTTTTAAGATGTATTTTTATTATTGGAAGATCCTCTTTTGATGAATCCATATTGAAGTCATTTTTGTCAATATTATTATCTTTCCTTAGATAAGTTTGCTCTGCATTTCTGACATTTAATTTTTTCTATTATTTCACTCATTTTATTTATCCTCTATGGTTTGGAATATCTTAGATATTTTTCTAATTATTATAAATAAGAGGAAAATATTCTTATACGAAAATGTCATATAAATATCTGAATATGTCTTTAGAAAAAAAAATTTGGATTTTCTTAGGAGCTATTAGTTCCATAATTGGCTTTCTTGTTTTGTTATTATTAAATGTGACATTTGGAACTTATTCTGTCACAACTCCTTTATTTGCGCTTGTATATTCGCTTGCATACTTCATCACCTGGTCGCTTGTAGGACCTTACTTATTTCAGAAAAAAAATTTATGAATGATAATGAAGAGAATTCAAATAAATGATATTTATTTAAAATTTTTGGCGTAGGCTTATACTTAATAGTAATTAGTCGTTTTAAAATATTTGTTGTGTATAGCTTATTAAAAATAAAACATAAAATAAAGGAGGTTAGGAAATGAAACATAATAAAAAAGTTTCTTTGGTTGGATTTGTAGCTCTTCCAACTGCTATCATTCTGGGGTTGATTTTCGATTTAATATTAGAAAGAGATCTACTAGAGGGTCTTATTTTCTCAATATCATTTGGATTAGTATTTTCTATTACTTGGATGGTGATTACTACTATCAGGAATAGAAAAAAAGAAAATTAAATTTTTATTATCAATGATTTTACTTTTTAAAGTTTTTTCTTTAACATAAAGCATCTCAGCTAAATCTTCGTTGGATTTAGTATTTAATACTTTATTTCGTTTCAATACTAATTTCTTTCTTTGCTAATGTTAAGACGTATCGATTTTTATTCTTCAATTTGATGGATGACATTTAATCCACCACTTTTAAATACAATAATATCTTGCGTTTTGTATTTATAATCTGCATCCATTTTTCGCACGAAAACATCTGTATTCGGTTTGATCCCAAGAACTCTAAATGCTATTAATCTTTTTACATTATATTTAGCTTTTTCAAAGGAATTTTCTATGAAATCAGACTCTGAATTTACCTTTCCATATGAGATATTATTATTTATTTCTGGAAAATCAGGTATTTTTAATTGTAGAATTCTGCTTTTGTTGAAAACAATTATAAATAAGTAAATCAAACTCTGTATATATTCAAATTAAGGTATTTGAGTTTTAATTATGAAAGTCGAAGATTTTCAAGATATTCTTTATGAGAAAGAAGAAAACGGGATTTGCACTATTACTTTTAATAGACCTGAAAGAAGAAATGCTCTATCATATGTAACCTTTTTAGAAATACGTACAGCATTAGATGATATGGAAAAAGATAAGAATGCTCGTGTTTTAATTATGACAGGCTCTCAGGAGGGTAGAGCATTTTCCTCGGGAGGATATTTTAACATGAAAATGGTGACTCAAATCCCCAAGGAGATAATGAAGGATATTGATTTGCTGGATATCGCTCAAAAAAAAACTTGCATGAAATTTTGGAATTTTAATAAACCTGTGATTGCCGCTATAAATGGGTTAGCTTTAGGGGCCGGTTTTACTATGCCTTTGGCAGGTGCTGATTTAATCTATATGGCTGATGATCTTGAAACTTACTTAGGATTAATATTTGTTAAACGTGCAATAATACCTGAGTTTGGACTTTCTTTCTTACTTCCGTTTTATGTTGGATTTCAGAAAGCTAAGGAAATATTATACTTTGGCGAAAAAATCTATGCTAAAGAAGCCGAAAAATTAGGATTGATTAATAAATCAGTACCTCCTGAAGAATTGATGGCTGTTGTAAGAGAAAAAGCCTTAGGATTAATACCACCAAAAGGACCAAGTACTGCTTTAAAATTAATGAAGAAGACTATGCATGCCTACTTCAGAGACATATTATCAACCACCCTAGATAAAGAAAATGAAGCTCTTCAAGCAGCATTTAAAACACACGATTTTAGGGAATCTACAAAGTCTTTAAGAGAAAAACGAGATCCCACTTTTAAAGGAAAATGAATTTAATTAATATCACTACAAAGTAAGGATAATTTTAAATAAAATGACAGATCAAAAAATCGGATTTGACAACGAGAAATATTTAAAAGAGCAATCAAAGAGCATCCTAGATCGAGCAGCTCAATTTGGGAATAAATTGTATATTGAATTTGGCGGAAAGCTTGTATATGATTATCACGCTTCACGAGTTCTCCCTGGATTCGATCCAAATGTAAAAATGAAGCTACTAAAGGTGCTTAAGGATAAAATTGAAGTTATTATTTGTATCTACTCCGGAGATATTGAAAGAAGAAAGATACGAGCAGATTTTGGCATAACCTACGATATAAATGCAATGAAATTAATCGATGATCTTCGAGATGGAGAAATTAACGTAAGTGGGGTAGTAGTTACACGCTACAATGGACAACAAGTAGTAAAACAATTTATAAATAAACTAGAACGCCGTTATATTAAGGTTTATAGGCATAAATTGATTAGGGGATATCCAACTAACATCGATTTAATCATAAGTGAAGAAGGGTATGGTACTAATCCTTACATCGAAACTTCCAAGCCGATAATAATAGTTGCTGCGCCCGGTCCTGGTAGCGGAAAACTGGCAACATGTCTTTCCCAAATATATCACGATCATACGAGGGGAATCGATGCCGGCTATGCTAAATTTGAGACATTTCCAATTTGGAATTTACCGTTAAAACATCCCGTAAATATGGCGTATGAATCTGCAACTGCTGACCTTGGTGATTTTAATCAAGTAGATCCTTTTCATCTTGAAGCTTATAATATAAAGGCAGTTAACTATAACAGAGATGTAGAGATTTTTCCCGTGGTTAAGAAAATAATGCAGAGGATTATGGATAGTAGTTTAGTATATAAATCTCCCACAGATATGGGCGTTAACAGAGCAGGTTTTGCTATAATCAATGATGATATAGTGCAACAAGCCGCAAAACAGGAACTCATAAGAAGATATTTGAGGTATAGCTGTGAATATATGATGGGTGTCTCAGAAAGGAAGACTGTTCAAAGAGCGGAGTTGTTGATGAAAGAACTGAATCTCACTGTACTCGATCGAGAAGTTGTAAATAAAGCTCGAGAAGCATCCATAGCAGCTGAAAATAAAGGGAAAGGGAACGAAGGTGTATTTGCTGGAGCTGCATTACAATTGGCCGATGGAAAAATTATTACTGGTAGCAATTCTCCTTTGCTGCACGCGGCTTCAAGTTTAATCCTAAATACAATTAAAATATTGGCAGGTATTCCTAAAAATATACATCTTCTATCTCCCAATATTTTGGAATCCATTAGTTATTTAAAATCGGAAATTTTCAATAACAAACGATTGAGTCTTAATCTTGAAGAAACTCTAATCGCTTTAAGCATTAGTGCTGATTTCAACCATTCTACTAAGGTAGCCATAGATAAACTTAAAGAATTAAGCGGATGTGAAATGCACTCGACTCATATACCTACTCCCGGAGATGAAGCTGGTTTGAGACGATTAGGTCTTAATATAACATCTGATCCAAACTTTTCATCGAAAAGTCTATTTATAACCTAATCAGAAATCCTGAATATATCTATGGTATATTTTTTTAATTGAACAATAGAATCTAACGAAATTAAATCTATTCTGTTTGGTAAATCAACTACATTTAATCTTCTAAACAATTTTTTTAAACTCTTTTCGCTTTTATGATAAAGAACCGTGTAAATATTCGTATAAATCCTTAATATTTCTTCTTTTGAAAAGTATTTCCTCTCTTCAAAGGGACCAAACATTAAATACATTGGTACTTTTGGAAGCCATGGCCTCAAAGCTGGCTGGAAATATGGCACATCTATCTTTTTTTGATTAAGTCTATTATAAAAACGATATCGTGCAAAAATTTGTTCTCTGTCCTGATTATTATAGCGAGATAAATCATGTTTATCAATTTCGTAGAAAAAGCCGATTGGTTTCTCAGCATCAAATTTTTTAGCCAATTCTATAAAATATTCTTTAACTTCATTCACAAATATCGACCCTAATCCTTTATTCATATATTCTGGTTCAATTGCAAGATAGCTTCCAAAACAGAAATTAGATGGTATAATATAAACAATAATAGCAAAACCTAAGACTTTTGAAGGATCCTCAACATTTTTTATACCTAACATTATTATATAGGTCTTGTTATAAGACATTTTACTTGTACCAGCCCGTTTAAGCCCACGTTTTAATAAATACCACGGTTCCCTTTCTTCCGGTGGAAAACTGTTTTTATATAATTGTTAGGGTATATACATAATTTTAAAAATTAAAATTCAAAATTCATATATTTTCTTATTTAATTTATTTTCTAATCCCATTATTTCATTCTTTAATGTTATTTTTGGCTCAAAATGTTCCAATTCTTCAACTACCGTATTTAAGGCTTGAATATCATCAATGTCATCAATTTCCAATTCTTTAAAGGCTTGGAATATATTCTTTTCTGGTATATTTAATAAATCAATTTCAAGAGAATCAAGAAAAATTTTATAAATCTTAAAATCTTAAAAATACTTAATTTATACAAAATAGTAGGGTATAGAAACAATGTCAAAATCAAAAAATATAGACAAGACTAGCAAAGGATTAATATTTGGTTCCGATAATCCGAATGCTATTGAAGTCAAGGATTTGAGAAAGACTTATGCGGGCAAGAAAGCCATAGAGGAAGTGAAATCAAATAAGGAGGAATACTTATGAAAGCGATTGTATGTCCAAAATACGGGCCTCCGGATGTTCTTCAGCTCAAAGAGGTAGAAAAACCTACTCCCAAGGACAATGAAGTACTCATCAAAATATTTGCAACAACAGTAACATCAGGAGACGTGAGAATTCGAAGTTTCACAGTCCCTTTCTGGCAAAGGCTCCCCGCGCGAATAATTTTAGGTATCAGAAAACCAAAAAGACCTATACTAGGGATGGATCTAGCCGGGGAAATTGAATCAGTAGGCAAAGATGTAAAACTATTTAGGAAAGGTGACCAGGTTTTTGCATCTGCCGGTTTTGGATTAGGTGCTCATGCCGAGTACATATGTCTGCCTGAAGACGGGGTGGTGGCAATAAAACCGGCCAATATGACCCATGAGGAAGCCGCCGCCGTGCCTTTTGGGGCATTATCCGCATTGTTTTTCTTTAGAAAAGGAAATATTCAGAGCGGACAAAAAGTCCTTATCTATGGCGCTTCTGGAGCGGTAGGTACTTATGCGGTACAGCTTGCCAAGTACTTTGGGGCAGAAGTTACCGGGGTATGCAGTACCACGAATTTAGAATTAGTGAAATCTCTGGGAGCCGATAAGGTAATTGATTACACTAAAGAGAATTTTACAGAAAGAGGAGAGCTTTATGATATCATCTTTGATGCCGTTGGAAAAATCTCGAAATCAAATTGTAAGAAAGCACTAACTCCGAACGGGACATACGTGTCAGTTAATAAGGGGTTAGCAAGCGATGATAGAACTGAAGATTTAATTTTCCTCAAAGAGCTTATTGAGGCGGGAAAGATAAAAGCGGTCATAGATAGACGCTATCCGTTGGAACAAATTGCCGAGGCTCATAGCTATGTTGATAAAGGGCACAAAAAGGGAAATGTAGTAATAACTGTGGTGCATAATAACAAAACCTAACAAAGCGTATGAAAGCAATTTTTTTTTTTTATTATAAATCCTTTTTTAAAGTTCACAACATTGTTTTCCAAATAATATTTGATTGTAAATCTCTATTAAAGTGTTCTACTCCTAAAATTCTATAAGTAAAAAATTTTTTTGTTAATAAAAAAATAATTCTAAAAAATAGGGTTATAACCAAGAAATTTTAAATAATTTTTTTATACTTTTTAATTCTGATTTATGTTTCTTGGGATATATTTCAAAAGTTACATACATGTTTAATTCTAATATTTATAACTAAATTAATATTCTATATTGAGAAATTATATAAATTGGAAATATAAGGAAATTAGAGCAACAATCATTGAATAAGAGTTCAATTTATTTTATCATCTACTTTTGGAATTCTCTCGAAATTCTTATTAAATGTGTTTGATAGTTACTATTTTTATAATGAAAACATAATTATTTTTGATACAATCAGAGAAGTGTAATATAAAATTGACAGATGCAAATAATGATAATACGCGATTTATATTCATTACGGGAGGTGTAATGTCAGCCGTAGGAAAAGGTGTAGCTACAGCAAGTATAGGAAAAATACTCCAATTTCGGGGATTCAATATATCTGTTGTCAAGATTGATCCTTACCTTAATGTCGATCCTGGAACGCTTAATCCTATAGAGCATGGTGAATGTTTTATTACAGAAGATATATGGGATTTTGTACCTGTACCTGGTTCAGATGAAAGATCATATAGAATCTCTGAAATAGACCAGGATTTTGGAACTTATTCTAGATTCCTTGGTATCGAGATGCATCCTTCTCATAATATTACCTCTGGGCAAATTTATCTTTCTACAATCTTAAGGGAACGGAAAGGTAAATTTTTAGGGAAAACAGTGCAATTAATCCCTCATGTTACTAATATAATTAAAGAAAGATTAATGGAAATATCTAGAAATGAAAACTTAGATGTTTTACTAATCGAGTGTGGGGGGACCGTAGGTGATTTAGAATCAAGTATATTTTTAGAAGCTTTTAGGCAAATTAAATTAGAATTTCCTAAACGTACTGCCTTAGTTCATGTAACTCTTGTCCCTTATTCTCGTGCAGTTGGTCAACAAAAATCTAAACCAACGCAACACTCTGTCAAAATGCTTCAGAGTATGGGATTGCAACCAGATGTTATAATCGGTAGGAGTGAAAAACCGCTTGCTGATGATATAAAGTCAAAAATTTCCCTTTATTCGAATGTTCCAGAAGCCGCAGTTATTTCAAATCCCGATTTAGAAGTTGTGTATGAGTTACCTTTATTATTTGAGGAACAAGGGCTCGCTGATTTTCTTTGTGAGTTAATAGATTTAAAAGCTAAGCTTGTATCATTCAGTGAGGTAAATAACTATTCCGAATGGTTGAAGATGGTTGAGATGTATAAAAATGCTAACGAACGGGTGAAGATTGCAATGCCCGGTAAATATTTCAATATCTCTGATTCATATATATCGATAAATGACGCTTTAGATCACGCTGCGGCTCATCAAGGTTATAAAGCTGAATTAAAAATGCTTAATATAACGGAAGAAACTAATATTTACGAAGAGTTGAAAGATTGTGACGGCATTTTATTAACTCCCGGTTTTGGAGGGCGTGCAGTTGAAGGTATGATAAAATCTGCGGAATACGCAATGGAAAACAAAGTTCCATTTCTGGGAATCTGTTTTGGAGCTCAATTATTCTTTGCGGCATTCTGTAGAAAATACCTTGGGCTTAAAGGAGCAAATTCATCGGAAATAGATCCTAATACTCCTTATCCTGTAGTGGATCTTTTATCCAGTCAAAAGGATGTTACGGAAAAGGGGGGGACAATGCGCTTAGGGGCTCAAAAAATTATTGTTAAAGAAAAAACAAAGCTCTATGATGCTTATCAGCAAAAGGAAGTTTATGAGCGGTTTAGACACAGGTATCATATCCAAGAGCGATATATTGACGAAAAAGCAAAAGAGAAGGGTTTGATTGTATCTAGTAGAGACGAAACTGGAAAAATCATTAACAGTATCGAATTAGATAGAGCAGATCATTGGATGATTGGAACGCAATTTCATCCAGAATTCAAATCTAGACCTTACGCTCCATCTAAGGTTTATTACGATTTTATTAAAGCTTGCACATCATATAAAAATAAACGAAAGTTGATTTAGTCGCGAATTACTAACACAACTAAATCTTCTAAACTTTTAATACCCCTTGGTTCAGTTTCGCTATAAGTAATATAATCGCTTTCACCTAATTCTACTTCTCCAGAAACAGTAGGAAAAATTGCCTTTCCTTTCAATACTAAGAAAACAACTGGATGCGACTCGTCGTGAGGTTCGATTTCTGAACCTTTTTTTAAAGAAATTCGCATCACCTTAAACTTCTCTGAAATGTAGATAGGATATTTTGCAGGTCCATCTGGTATAAACTTCAGATTATCAAATATATTTTTTTGCTCTAAAATACTCACCTTTTATGTTTAGTGTTAACCGTTAATTTTTTTTTATAATGTATTCGTTGTTTTAAAACTTCTTATTCAGAATTATAGGAAATAGGTAAGAACAAGAGAACAGTTCTATTCAATTGGGTTTTGATTTACTAACAATTAAATTGGTATAAAAAAAGTAAGGAAATACTATTCTGAATCAATATCGAGAATAGTTTTTACTAAATTCTTCTTTTCATCTAAATTTGCTTGTCTTGATATCATAATCCTTTGCGCTTGTGGACTTCCTGCTCCGTGCATTGATTCGGTCCTATAACTAACAGAAGCCACGCCCATTGATAAATTTTCAATAAACCTTAGAACTTTATATCTATCTTCAGCGCATGTTTCTTCACATGTATTCAGATATTTTTCAATTAAATACCCAATTTCCTCCGATTTAAAGTCCGCTTCAGAGGGCATTGTACAAATTAGACCCCCAGCTAAATCTTCAGCAAGCCGCCCAATTTCATATGGAAAACGAGTAACATTTAGTTTGCATACATTTGCCAAAAGCATATCCATTTCAAAATTTCCTGCTTCCCGTTGGAACCCTAACGAACTGCAAGCAATACCACAACTATATAACGTTTCATTTAAATGAACCATTTCCACAATTTTATCTCGTATATGAGATGCCTTTTCGGTTCCATTATATTCAGTAATCAACGATGATGCACCGATGAGAACATCGCCTACTCCAACTTTACATCCGCCATAAGACTGCCGATGGAAACCCGCAAACCTATTAACTAATTTACCCGTAAATTCTATTTCTCCCTTCATAAATATTTGATCATTTGGTATAAACACATTATCAAATATTACAAATATTTCTTGGCCACCATACTTGAAGTTTCCTATGTCTAATTTACCGGGTTCCATTTTTCTAGTGTCACACGACTGCCTGCCATAGACTAATGTTATTCCCTTCTCATTAGTATTAACCCCAAAACTTACAGCGTATTGTTCCTCACCGGGTCGTAAAGAAAGAGTAGGCATAATAATTGCTCTATGTGAGTTTAAATATCCCGTTTGATGGATTTTAGCTCCGCGAATAATTATTCCGTCATCATTTTCCTCGACAATATGTAAATAAGCGTCTGGGTCAGGTTGGTCTTTAGGTCTTTTGCTTCTATCTCCTTTAGTATCTGTCATAGCACCGCTCACCATCAAATCTTGAGACTGTACTTCAGTCCAATACTTTTTGAAGCGGTTATGATAATCAGTTCCATTTTTTTTATCCATTTCATAGGTTATGCTATATAAAGCGTTAGCGGTGTCAAAACCTACACACCTTTGGAAACAACATGCTGTTTGTTGACCCAATAATCTCTGCATTTTTACCTTTTTAATTAAATCGTCAACAGATTGGTGAATATGGGTAAATCTATTAATGACTTCACCCATTAAATGAGATGTTGTTGTCATTAAATCCTTATACTCGACTATCTGGGCTAGTTCATAGATTTTCATAACTGTATTTATCGATGGTTTAATGATTGGGTGGTTCCAAAATTCCTCTACCTTTTCACCAAACATATAGAGATTTACAGGTCGTTGGATGCTTTTTAAATACTCTTCCGGAGTTTTTAAAGTCAATTTTTTATTTCTCCTATTTTTATTATAATTAGATCTATTTATCTTAGTTTTTAAAAAAAATTCTGATATTGGTTAACTTCAATACATGCCGTAGCGAGCCCGTAACATTTTGTTTTAATTCATTTGCCAATAAATTCTGGTTCTTTTTTATCGTTAATAGCAAACACTCCAATTTTAAAATCTTGTGTTTTTGCTGATTTAATCTGCATTTGCCGTTCGTTTTCAAGATGATTTATTAGAGAACCACTTAGAGCATCAAAAAATAATTGTTTTGTACGCGCAAATGTTAGCGTAGGACCACTAGCAAGTTTGGATGCCATCTCGTTAGCTCTTTCTATTAATCTTTCTGGGTCAACAACTTCATTTACCAGCCCAAGTTTAAACATATCTTCTGCTGTATATGTGTCTCCAAAAAAGGCCATCTGAGTTGCTTGTTGCCATGTTAACTGGCGGCTAAGTAGTATAGTTCCAGCAAATCCGGGGATTAACGCAAGCTTACTAAACGATTGTTTGAATTTCGCTGTATTTGATGCTATAACTAAATCACAAGAGAGAGCAAGGTTCATTCCCGCTCCTACAGCCCATCCATTCACAGCTGCTATAATGGGTTTTGGATACTGGCGCAAAATAAGTGCGATCTTATATAGATTTTTTAATAAATCATCCATGAATTCACCTGGTCTTCCCATTTCAATACTTTTCTTAAAAGCTTTTATGTCACCACCTGCAGAAAAAGCTTTACCAGAACCTGCGATTATCAAACACCTCACGTCTTCTTGATTCCGAATCTGTTCTAAAACTTCAAGCAACGCTTTAGCCATTTCTTGATTCAAAGGATTGTAATTTTCTGGATCGTTAAGAACAATTTTGGCAACTTTGTTATTTAATTCTAATTTTACTTTACTTTCCATTTAATTTCACCTTTATTTTCCCCACATTCTGACCATTTCTCTTGTGATAAGATATCTCATAATTTCTGATGTACCTGCTGATATTTGCCCGATTTTGGCATCTCTATAATATCTTTCTAATGGGTATTCTTCAGAATATCCCAAACCACCAACAACCTGAACCGCTTCTTGTGTAATTCTTACAGTAGCATCTGCGATTCGAGTTTTAACAGCAGCAACGGAAGCTCTACAGTTATGTCCTTCATCAAGCATTCTAGCAATTTGAGCTATTGCCATCCTATTAAGTTCTATATCTATAAACATTTCACTAAGTTTGAAAGAGATACCCTCAAAGGAATAGAGTGGTTTCTTGAATTGGATGCGTTTATGAGCGTACTTGTAAGCTACTTCAAAAGCACTTCGAGCAAGACCAAGGTATTGAGAAGCGGTAAATGTTCTCTCACCGTCAAGACCGAATAACAAAACATCCAAACCTTCGTTCTCTCTATGAAGTATATTTGCAGCTGGCACCTTACAGTCTGTAAATCGAAGATGAGAATTGGGCATCCCTCTACGTCCCATATGCTTATATTCCTTAATAACTTCAAATCCCGGAGTATCAGTTTCGAAAACAAATGCCGAAATCCCTTGATGTGCTTTCACTTGGTCGTTTGTTTTAGCGTATAAACAAATATAATCAGCTACGCTACCATTTGTTATGAAACATTTTTCTCCATTAAGAACATAGTGATCACCTTCTCTCACTGCTTTTAATCTCATACCTCCTATTGCATCTGAGCCTCCTGTGGGTTCAGTGATGCCTATAGCACCTAATTTTGACCCATCAGCTATACCAGATAAGTACTTCTTTTTCTGTTCTTGAGTTCCAAATTCTATTACTGGACCAGCAAACAAACAGGAAGAGGCTCCGAAAATTCCCGCTAGAGCATAGCTAAAAGCAGTTAATTCTTCCCCTAAAATCGTGCGGTAAAGAATCCCTTTACCTTGACCTCCGGCTTCTTTTGGAATGATCATATCAAGATATGGCATTTTTTTTAAAATTTTTACCGCTAATTTAATATCTCTATTTCTATCTATCTGTTCTGCATCTGGAGCGACGTATATTTCACACCATTCACGGACTTCCATTCTGAAATCGTTTTCTTCTTTCGAATAAAAATGTAACCGGTTTGGCATACAAGAGTATCCAAACTTTAATTTCAGATCTTCAAAATTTATGTGTGCTGACATAATTCAATTATTTCTCACTTTTTAATTTCTTTTATACATTTATCAGTTTTACTTATATCTTAAAGTTTAGACTAAAATGGATTTAAATACTCAATTTTCCTACTGGACAAGATTCAATGCATTTATTACACCAAATCACGGTATTTTCTGACAACTTTTTTAAATTCTCCATACAATAATTATAACACAAACTTTTTCGATACTTTCCTCCTTCTAGGGCGCCAGCAGGGCAAGAATCAACGCAAATGTTGCAATTTTTACAATATTCACTTTCATGAATAGGTTTACCATAAACTAATTTTGCTTTAGTTACCAAAGCCCTTAATCTTACTTGAGATCCAAAAGTTTTTGTAATAAGAAGATTATTTTTTCCAATCGGGCCAATTCCAGCTAAAGCCGCAGCATCTTTTAAGTACAACCCTGGGATATAAGGGATAATTTTTGATTTGAACCCCTTTTTAGCTAAAAAACTCTTGATTTGATGACATTGATATAACAAAATTGAATCAGTAAAATGATAACTTTTTCCTTTCTTTTCGTCTTTACTCCAAGCATCTAGACTAAGATCGTATAAATGAAATCCAATTACAATTACAGATTTAGAATTTTTCAGATATGATTCAGGAACGTATTCCTTATCAAATTTACTAAATTTAGTAGGATCACCAAAACCTACAAAATCTACACCTATTTTATCACAATGAGCATTAAGTTCATCTGTGAGTTCTTTTATTGTTACCATAATTCCGGGTTATTATTTGTTAATTTTTACTTAGGAGGAGATTGAAACATCTCATTTACAAATAAGTCTGGCTTAATGTTGCTAAAATCCTTCCACCATATATTTTTTTTCTTGAAATCATCATCATAATTGCTCGAGTCGATTATGGTTATGATTTTTTCTTCTATCAAACTTGAGGGATTTAAAATTGTTTTTTCATTTTCTTCTAAGTATTTTAAATTCAGCAGCATACATTCTTGCAAATCATCATAGATCAATAAAGGGATGTATTTTTTTACTGTTCTCACTATTCCCTTTTTAGGAGTTGGATATTTTGGCCAATTATTACTGGAATAATTAATTATTTCAATATCAATTAATTCTGGACGAGATTGGTGCTCTCTTACTTTTTTGAGTTTTTTATAGTAAGTTAAGTCTTTATTTTTGTACATTTTCACATTAGATTTCTCCCCATCTATCTCCATTAAAATTCTATTTTGTTCCATCCTTTTTTTACAGACATCCTCTAATATTTGGCAGTATTGGATTGCAGCACTCACAAGATCATTACCCTGAATGTAGCTTTTAACCATTGTATGCAAATATGCTCTTAAAAAAGCGGAGAAATCTTCTTCCAGTCTATAAAGATTGCCATATAAGAATCTCGTTGCTTCCCACCACGATATCACCTTTTTACTTGATAAAGTTTTAAAAAATTGCTCTGAAGAACGAATTTCAGAGAAGTAAATTAAATTTTTTATACCATAGGAAAGAAAATGATGAGGGTTAATAACAGCAAGCTGGTCTTCTGAAATTTGAAAAGAAATGGTTTCCCTAGGACGAATAATCACTGAGTTTTCACCATTAAATACGCGATCGACACGCATAGGAATTGGAATAATCGGATTTTTTTCAATTATTTTTACAAGGGAATATAAGTTCGGATTTTTAATTAAGGATGTATCAAAAGGAAAAATCTCGATATAAAAGAAAAACGGTGCGGCGTCAGATTTATAGGTTTTAAAACCTAATTGAGTTTTCTTAAACAATTACATCACACTTTTTATCTAAACGGTAATTAACATTCCAAAAAGAAAAAATAAAAATGCTAAAAATATATCAAAAAGAATGCGAAATATCCTGTCTCCTGATGATTCTTCTAACTTATTATCAATTCTTAAATAAGATTTTATCATATTTATTCCAATTTGTAAACTCTCCTTAACTCTCGAAAATTGTAATATAAGGAAAATTAAGCTAATTACTAATAAAAAACCGTAGATAATAATTAATGGCAGAACCAAATTACCACCTCTCAAAAAATCCCAAACTATCACGCTCGAAAGAATTGAGTCAAATGTTTTTGCAATGATTAGTGGGAGTATCCATTTTCTTCTTATTATCGTCAAAGAGAATACAAGACCTATTATAAACGATTTAATGAACCAGAGGACAATAAAATAGGGACTAACTATAAAAAAGAGGGGATTTATAAAAATCTCTACAAAGGCAAAGCAAAAAGTTGATATCATTACCGCTGATACTTTGTTAAAATGTTCACTTCCTCGTTTTGCTATTAAACCTCTGAAAACGGTTTCTTCTGAAAATGATATACATATTCGAATAATAATTGTGATAAATATAAATAGCATAAAATTGTCGTCGTTTACAAAAGCTAATGAAAAAGCACGAAAGGGCATTGTCTCGGGTAAACCAATTGAAAATACAAATTCTAGAGGGATCAATATTAGGAAGAACAATAAGGAACTATAAAGGAGTTGGTACTTATAGTTTTTCTTCGTCATCTTATAAAGTCTTAAATAACCAAGATGAGGCGCTAATTCTTTTTCAACACGCTGTGAATTTTTAGCTTTAATTCTATTAGAAATAAATAGAACAAAAATTACTGCTAAAAATATCACTAAAGCCCTAATAAGGTAAAAAAGCATTTTGAATAACGGTGAAGTTTTATTTGCTAATGCAATCCATTCTAAGATTGAAAACAGAAAAATAAGTAAGAATATAGGAACGACTTCATAGAAGAGAAATTTAAAGCGTTTTGAAGCTATATTTCTTCGATTATATGATATTATTCTGCCCATAAACATCCATCATTTTAACAACATAAATTAAACATAAATAAATGAGTATTACTTAAGAATTTTTCAAGTTCAATTTTTTCTGATTTCAAATATCAATTCTTTGTATAGAGCTCTCTATATTCTATTCTTATCATTTTTTTATCAAGTTTCCCTACACTTGTTCTAGGGATTTTATTGACAAATAAAATCTCGTCAGGTATCTGCCACTTTGCAAACGATTTTGAAAGATGTTCACGAATTTGCTCTTTAGTAGTGAATTTAAAATCTTCACGTAAAACTATCAAAGCTAAAGGTCGTTCGTCCCATTTAGGATGAAAAATTCCAACAACAGCTGCTTCAAGAACACTAGAGTGTGACATTAAAGAGTTTTCCATATCTATTGAACTAATCCACTCCCCACCACTTTTTATTACATCTTTTAATCTATCGGTTATTTTAAGATAACCTTCAGAATCAAGATACCCTGCGTCACCTGTCCGAAAATAGCCACTTTCTGTGAAACTTTCTTCCGTTTGAGGATCATTGAAATAATTTTCAGTAACCCAAGGACCTTTTAATAGAATCTCTCCCGACGATTTCCCGTCGTGAGGGAGCTCTATACCATTTTTATCAATTATCTTAATATCTAATCCTGAAACAATAATACCCTGTTTTTTCTTAAGATTCCAAAGTTCTTCTTCAGATAGCTCTTTTTCAAGCCACGGTTTGAGAGTGTTTAAAGTCGTAATTGCCATTGTTTCTGTGGAACCATAAGAGTGAATTATTTCTGCTCGTGTTTCGTCCCAAAAACCACGCATTAATGCAATAGGGGGTTCTGAACCTCCGCAAATTAAACGAGCACCTGTTAGGTCAGGTTTTTGTTTCATTTTCCTAATAATTTCTAGCATCGCCATGAATACTGCAGGAACAGCAGCAGAAACAGTAACTTTTTCTTGAACCAAGATATTTGTGAGTTCTTTAAGATCGTTCATATTCCAATTACCCGCAAATATTAATTTAGCACCGCCATAAATTGCAGCTAGAGGTTTAGACCATCCGAGGACGTGGAACATTGGCACTAATTGAAAAATTACATCATTTACATTCATTGAAAACTGCGCTGCAAACATCAACGCTTGTAAATATACATTACGATGTGAATAATAAACACCCTTAGGTTTACCGGTAGTTCCTGTTGTATAGCAAGCCGCATATACTGAATTTTCATCTAGATTCGGCCAATCGTAATTAAATAATGCTTTACTCAGGAGATCTTCATATAAATATATAGGTTTGAGTATTGTTTCTATTTCGCTTAGGTGCTTGTCAGTTATAATTATATAGCCTATTAATCCTTTACATAAGGGGATAATAGATTCAACCACTTTAATTAGATCTTCATCTACGATAATATATTTGATCCCTGAATGATTTATTACATAGGCTAAATCTTGTGGGGCAAGTCGCAGATTCAAAGATACCATTACTGCACCCATTCCAGGTAAACCAAAATATATCTCAAAATGCTGACAGGTATTCCATGCTATAACACCTATCCTATCTCCGACTTTAATTCCAATAGATTCCAATGAATTTGCTAATCGTTGCATTCTCTTATAAGCATCTGAATAAGTATATCGAAATAGAGTTCCATCAAGATTTCTACTCACTATTTCCTGTCTGCTGTAATTCCTAACAGCATGTTTTATAAGATTAATTACATTAAGCTGATAATTAACATTTAAATCGGCTTGAAATCCCTTTATAACTTTCATAGATTATCATCAATTGTAGTTAGTATTGCCTTATATTCATTTAAACGAACTTCTTTTCATTAAGTGATATTTAAACATTGTTCCTTAAAATTATCTATGCTGATTTTTAATTTAATATAAAGTGAAACTAAATACCCTATACCTATTTTTAATGAAAGATTGAGCTAATGTAATTAATTATTTATCCCATTAATAATAAGCTTAAAAAAACGTTCTAGTTATCTATATGTTAAGAATACAAAAGAAGATAAATATATTTTTGTCGATGCTGTACAAGAAAGAAAGACCAGCTATTTTAATGCTTAAAGATGGCCGTTATTTCGAAGGGATTGGGTTTGGAGCGACTAAAAAAATATGCGGAGAAATTGTATTCACGACAATTACGGGTGCGGGATATAATGAAACGCTAACTGATCCTTCATATAAGGGACAAATAGTAGTTATGACCCATCCTTTGGTTGGAAATTACGGCGTTCCTGCTTGGGAAAAAGATTCACACGGAATTCACAAATACTTCGAATCAGATTCGATAAAAGTAAGTGGATTTGTCGTTAACGAATGTTGTAAAAATCCTAGCCACTACGAAAGTGTTAAAACTTTAAATGAATTTCTTTTAGAAGAAAATATTCCTGGAATCGAATGGATAGACACTAGAGCAATTACAAAAATTTTAAGGGAAGAAGGAGTGCAATTAGGATTGCTTGCAGTTTTTAACCCTGGAGAATCTCCTAACTTAAAAGAATTGAGAGAAGAAGTCATAAAAGTGGAAGATCCAAACCTTAGACATTTAGCAAGCGAGGTATCTACTAAAGAAGTTAAAACATTTACACCCCTAAATCCTAAAGGAAAAGTTGTGATAATAGATTTAGGAGTAAAAAATAATATCTTAAGAAATTTCTTACAGAGAAAAATCGAAATAATTTTAGTACCGTATAATTATTCGTTTGAAACGATAATGTCTTACAAACCAAATGGAGTATTTATTTCCAATGGTCCCGGAGATCCTGCTAAATATAAAAAAGCTATTGAAGTTGCTCGCAAATTAATAATAAATAGCGTGCCAACAATGGGAATTTGTTTAGGAAACCAAATTATAGCTTTAGGTGCTGGTGGTTCCTCATATAAATTGAAGTACGGACATAGAGGTGGAAACAAAACCGTAATAAATCCCAAAACAAAGCGATGTTATATTACTTCCCAAAACCATGGATTTTGCGTAAAAGATTTTGAAAGTGAAGGTTTTACTGAATTTTTAACAAACATAGATGATAATTCAAATGAAGGTTTGATTCATGAGAGCAAACCTATTTTTGCTGTTCAATTTCACCCTGAAGGTTCTCCCGGCCCTTTAGACTCATTATATCTGTTTGATAAATTTATTGATATTATGGAGCTGTGATATCATGCCATTAGATAAATCGATTAAAAAAGCATTAGTATTAGGCTCTGGTGGAATACGAATTGGTCAAGCTGGAGAGTTTGATTATTCTGGAAGTCAAGTTCTTAAAGCCTTGAAAGAAGAGGGTATTACAACAATACTTATCAATCCAAATATTGCGACTATCCAAACTGACCCTGAATTATCAGATCAGGTTTACTTACTACCGGTTAATGTTAAATATGTGGAGGAAGTGATAAAGAAAGAGAAACCAGATGGCATTCTATTGGCGTTTGGAGGACAAACTGCTTTAAATGTCGGAGTGGAGCTAAAAGAGCAAGGAATATTAGAAAAATACAATATACGTGTTCTTGGTACGCCAATAGAAGCGATTGAGGTTACAGAAGATCGAGAATTATTCGTAAAAGCTATGAATGAAGCAGATGCAAAAGTGTGCCGAAGTAAAGCGGTAACATCATATAAAGAGGCGATTAAAGCAGCTCAAGAATTTGGTTTTCCTTTAATGCTTAGAGTTGCTTACACATTAGGTGGTAGAGGTTCAGGTATCATTGATAATATGAAAGATTTTGAAAGGATGGCAAAAAAAGGGTTAGCCCAATCAAGGATTAACCAAATCTTAATCGAGGAATCCATAAGGGGTTGGAAAGAAGTTGAATATGAAGTTGTACGAGATTCTGCTAATAATTGCTTTATAAACTGTAACATGGAAAATTTCGATCCTGTGGGAATCCATACGGGAGAGAGTATAGTAGTAGCACCGAGTCAAACGTTAACTAACGAAGAATACCACATGCTTCGGTCTGCTTCAATTCGAGTTATTAGGGGTCTTGGGATTATCGGTGAATGCAACATTCAATACGCATTAAATCCTTTTTCAAAAGAATTCCGAGTTATTGAAGTTAATGCACGCCTTTCAAGATCGTCAGCATTAGCCTCGAAAGCTACTGGATACCCATTGGCGTATATTGCTGCTAAATTAGCAATTGGATATACTTTACCGGAGTTGAAAAATAAGATTACTGGCATTACTACTGCTTGCTTTGAACCTGCACTAGATTATTTGGTTCTTAAAATTCCACGATGGGATTTAACAAAATTTCAAAAAGTTGATAGACGCATTGGAAGTCAGATGAAATCTGTTGGTGAAGTAATGGCAATAGGGAGAACATTTGAAGAAGTTCTCCAAAAAGCGGTAAGAATGTTAGACATCGGCATGAAGGGGTTAGTAGCGAATAATTTAGAAGATATTGAAGATCTAAGCGAGTTAAAATATGCGTTAAGAAACCCAACTGACTTAAGGCTCTTCAGAATTGCTGAGGCAATCAAAAAAGGCATATCAATTGATGAAATATATCGTTTATCAAGAGTAGATAAGTGGTTTTTGTATAAATTGAAAAATATTGTAGACCTTAACCGTCAAATTCAAGACATTGAATTGCTCGAATCAGATGATAGCGAGAAAAAATACTGGTTAGAAAGAGCGAAAAGATATGGGTTTTCAGATGGACAGATTGCTAAAATAATGGGTGTCAATTCGATTTTTATTCGACAGATGAGAAGAAGATTAAAAATTCAACCTTATGTTAAAAGGATTGATACTTTAGCAGCAGAATGGCCAGCCGTAACGAATTATCTTTATCTAACTTATAGTGCTTCTGAACACGACATTGATTTTGAAAGCGAATATAAATCTAACATTTCAAAAGTAATAGTATTGGGCTCAGGAACTTATCGTATTGGTGCTTCAGTCGAATTTGATTGGGGATCCGTCAATTGTTTGTGGGGGTTAAAAAAGCTAGGAATCGATCAGGCAATAATGATAAATTATAATCCAGAGACAGTATCGACTGATTACGATATTTCCGATAAGCTTTATTTTGAAGAATTATCTGGAGAGAGAGTTTTGGACATTTGCGAGCTTGAAAAAGCTGATGGTATAGTAGTTTCTGCGGGAGGGCAAATAGCAAATAACTTGGCCGCTAAATTTTCTAAGTATTCAGATTTTTTTAGAAAGACAAGCATAAAAATTCTCGGTACTCACGGAACGCGCATAGATATGGCAGAAAATAGGAGCAAGTTCAGTACTTTATTAGATCAATTATGTATTAAGCAACCGGAATGGAATGCTTTGACTACCAAAGAAGGAGCCATTGAATTTGCTCAGAAAGTTGGTTATCCTATATTAGTTAGGCCTTCATACGTATTAAGTGGCGC
Source organism: Promethearchaeota archaeon (assembly GCA_004375715.1). GTDB lineage: Archaea > Asgardarchaeota > Lokiarchaeia > Sigyniarchaeales > SOKP01 > SOKP01. The sequence goes on from SOKP01000253.1 coordinate 61,987, forward strand.
CGCTATGAGGGTTTCCTATGACGAAAAGACGCTTCTAGATACCTTAGACCTCGCAGCATCTATATCGAGCGAATACCCCGTTGTTATAACTAAATTTTTTATAAACGCCCGAGAAATAGAATGTGATGGCGTATGCGATGGTGAAAATGTGCTTATTGGTGCAATTGTAGAACATATTGAGAATGCTGGTATTCATAGTGGAGATGCAACTATGGCAATACCACCTCAAACGGTCTCCAACGAAGTTACATTAAAAATTGAAGAATATACTAAAAAAATCGCTCTTGCCTTAAAAATTCACGGTCCTTTTAATGTTCAATATCTTGTTAAAAATAATGAAGTTTATGTTATTGAGTGTAACCTGCGCTCAAGTCGAAGCATGCCCTATGTTTCCAAATCTCGGGGTATTAATTTAATGAGACTTGCGGCTGAAGTTATTATGGGTGGTAAAATACCAAAAAGGCTAATGAATCTTCCTTTGGGGAACTACGTTTCGGTTAAGGCGCCAATGTTTTCTTTCATGAGGCTTGATAAAGCAGATCCCGTTCTTGGCGTAGAAATGAGTTCTACGGGAGAAGTAGCATGTATAGGTGAAAACTTTCCTGATGCCCTTATGAAATCGTTAGAGGCTGCTGATATGGATGTTCCAATTGAAGGAGGAAATATCTTAATTTCTGTAGGTGGAGATAAATTAAAATCCGAAGTAATTCCCTTAGCAAGAGAGATAAGTAAGCTAGGATTTACGATATTTGCTACAGAAGATACCAAAAATGCTTTAACAAGGAATAACATAAATGCTGTAAAACTTTATAAGGTTCACGAATATGGATTGGAGCCTAATATTATGCAATGTCTGCAAGATGGGCGCATAGACATGGTAATAAACATTCCAATGCCAACCACAGTAGAAGAGAAATTTAAAACCATAATGGAGGACGAATACAAAATTAGACGCATGGCTGTAGATTATAATATTCCTGTGATAATTAATCTACAATTAGCAAAAGCTGTAATCGACGCTATAAAAAATATGCGTGAAAAAAAAATTGAAATAAAATCGCTTAATGAATACCATCAAACACTAAAAGAAGTTTATTGGTAAAATAAAAAAATCTAATTATTTGAATCGTTATATTAGCGATTTTATTGTAAAATCTGTTTTAAATTTTTTAATTAAAATTTTTAACATTTCTTTTTTTGATTTCATTTTACCGTCATAAAAAATTTTGAACATTTTTTGTTGCGGAGAGTATTCTATAGGATATTTAGAGCGATTGATATCGAAATAGAGCTCTAAATCTTCATAAATTCTTTTTATTATATATGTCCGATTTTCTATTGGTATAGGATTTAAAATTTCGAATTCTAAACCTTTTTTCTTTAAAAGATTCTCTAAAAAATGTTTTTCTTTCCTACTTAACCTTATTAACCTAAATTTCCTAAAATACCCTATTATCCACCAGCTAAAAGCATAAAGCAAAATCATCCATAAGGAAGTAATATAAGCGGTTATTGGTGCACCCAAATTGTATAAGAGCCAGCTAAATACGCCAAGGAAGAATCCAATAAAAAGATAAGATGTTTTCCTACCTATATTCTTAAACCATTTTTTCGATCTTTCCATTAATGAGTTCCCTCTATTTGTCGTTCTATAAATTTCAAATTTAAGTTTAAATTTTTTTACCAGCTTTTTAACTAATATTATATTGGTTTTCTAATATTTTTTAATTTTAATAAACCAAATTATTTATTTGTTAACCAAAAATGAAACTTAAGTGTGTTTTTTTCCTCTCGATTTAGGGTATCTTATAATTCCACCTACAAACAATGGAGCAGCCCACATTATACTAAATAGTATACCGTATAAAAAAGCAATTATCATAGGGTCTCCTTGATTAATTGAAATTAGACTTCTGGATAACCCCGTAAACAAACCAATAAGGGTTCCCATGATGAAACACCCTTTTCTTGTATTACCTCCATGGTATAATTTTTTAAACCAGATAGCTAACCTCTTCATTCTTAGATTTTTATCCTCTTTATTCTATAAAGATATAATTTTTAATTAAAAGGTGCATGGTTAATTTTTTTCTCTCAAGCTTTAAAATCAAGAGGTTCTCCACAGTTCGGACAAAATTTAAATTTGACTCCCATATGATACCCACAAACGGGACAATATAAGCCAGAATCGACATGTTCTGGTTGAACTTGAACCTCTTCTGTTCTATTTGACTCAGTTAGCACTTGATAATAGCCTCGTCGGTATCCTAAATCGAATCTTACTTTTAACGATGTGAAAAGAGTGGTCAATAAACATATAAAAAGTGGTCCAAGAATGATTCTTACTACATTATTCAATAACTCATTCAAAAATAGCATATCATATCTCCTGCTTGCTGGGTCGTACCACGAGGCTAATGTAAAGGCGTCCACATGCCATATAAGGTTTAAGAACAAACCGTAAATCATATTAATAACAATGATAATTAAAGAGCTGATAACAACAACTCCAATGATTTTCCAAAATGCTCCTTTAGTAATTAATCTTGCTTGTTTGAGAGGTTTTTCTATGTTTTCAAATTGATAAGTGAATACTGAACAAATATAAAGTCCGTAAATTATAATTCCAGGAATCAATAAAAACAAGAACCCAAGTGGAACTCCAAGACCAAGAATAGTAAGGACTACAAATAATTTGGAATTAAATGATTTCTTTATATCTTGAACGAAATCAGTATCTAAGTTTAAGTACTTCTTGTAGAGGTAAATACTCACGGAACTCATAGCTAAGGTTGTAAAAAAAGCGTAAATAATACTATCTATAAAGATAACGATAAGACCAAATAGTAAAAAACTTATGAGTTGAGCTATATCAGCTTCCGTCAAGTTTGAAGGATAAGTCGCACCAATTATATTTCCGAGAACAGAACCTTGCCAATTCAGATCTGCGAGTAAAAAAATCTTTAAAAGCAAATAAATTACATAAAAAAGGGTAAGCGGTACGATAATTTTTGGCCAGTTTTTTTTAAATAAGCGAAAACCATCGGAAATGGATTCACCATAACTTTTTTTTGCTATTCTTGTTAATTCTTGAGATTCGCGCGACATATTTTTATTATTTATATGTGAGTAAGGACCATTTAATAAGATTCAAAGTGAGTTAATAAATATTGTTATAATTTGATTCTGAATTCTAAATTAATATTCCTTTGCCAACAACAGTCAAAGAGAAATGTAAAAAAATAATGGAAGACGAATATAAAATTAGACGCATGGCAGTAGATTATAATATTCCTGCTATAATTAATCTTCAATTAGCAAAAGTAGTTATTGATGCGATTAAAATTACCCGCCAATAGAAAGTAGAAATTAAATCACTTACGAATATCATCAAATACTAAAATAAGTTTATTGGTAAAATAATAGAAAATAAAAAAAATTGGATTTAATTTTCTACTGTATTTTATTTAATTTTACGAAGAGAAGGGGTGCTAAATATCCTAGAACAAAACCAACGATGGCATACCTAGCAAACCTGTAGAAGACCGAGTCGAATAACCCTCTTATTGCTTCAAGAGCAAAGTAAACTACAAATAAAATTACCAATCCAATTACTAGATTTATAATTTTCCATTTCATGTCAAGTTTACTTGGTTCATATTTAACATACTCGTTTTCAAGAACATATGCGATTCCAAATCCTAACAATACTCCACCAACTAGAGAAAAACTCCCAGTATCAGTGAAAGCGACAGGAGTTGGCAAGAGATCTGTTCCTGAAGTGGGAAACAAAAATATGCCTAATAAGAAGAGTACTAAAGATACAACAACAATAACTATCAACTTAATTGGTAGGTTTAAAGCGTTAAATTTTTCCGTGCCATATGGTTCTAAATACGTAAAAAGCAAGAGTACGATTAGCCCTATTGAAAATCCTCCTATCACATCTTGTAGGTCATGAACACCAACGATCATTCTTGATATTGCAACTAGAAACATTATAATTCCCAAGATTATAACAATATAAAGCCTCTTTCGAAAATCATATCCGATATAACCCCATGTTCCTACGGCAGATTGAGTATGCCCAGATGGAAACCCATAAGATGTTTCTTCTAATCCCGCAGGGTTATCCACTGTGACTTCTCCACCAACATTAGTTGCGGGTCGTGGATCCATAAAAATATCCTTAAAAAATTCGTTTAAATAAACAGTGAATACAAGACTCAAAGCTAAATTTTTGGCAAACCTCTTATCATATATAATATAGAAAACAGCCACCATCACGATAAACACAATAGGCTCTCCAAGATAGGTTATTGCCTTAAAGATTGAACGTATTGTCGAGGAAGAACTATAGAAAGCTTCATTAAGCCCCAAGCCCAGAAGAATCAATCCCAATACTAGCACAACTACGAATATAACGCTGACAGTAATCAATTCATTTTTATTAAGGTTTTTATTATTCTCTGACATCAAAAATCACCAATGTTATTTTGGTGAAAAGTAATTCGATTTAATAGTTAATAAATCTTTTGTATAAAATTGCCGGTAAACTTTTGATTTTACCGTTAATAAAAACTATGAAAAATAATAAATAGTAATTAAATTTTGCTTTAAATAGCATTCTAAAAGTGAGATATAACATTAACTATCGGGTGTCAAACAGATTTACTATCGAGGATACATTTTGGTTCGTTTGAAGATTATCGGAACTCAGTGGAAGATCGTAGAGAAATTGAAAGGTTTGAAACCCGAAGAAGATCAAGATTGGAAGATTACTTATGTATCACCTACATACGGTGGATGGGATTTAATTATAGAGTGTGTATTTAATAATCTTGAAGATTTGGATGAAATCGTATCATTTTGCCGGGAGGATACTGATTTAAAAGATTGGATCGATGCTACCACGACCCTTATCAGCACAAAAAAAAGTTTCAATCTCGAAAATTGATTCTTCTCAAATCAAATTATTTATAATAATTTCTGAAATATCTGATGAGTATTCACCCGTTCTCCTTATACTCTCAATAATAAAACCTATTTCTACAAGGTATTCCGAATTAGGGCTGATTTTAATGGTGTTACACGCTTTTGTTAATTTTTTTATCGATTCAATATTTTCATTCGCCAAATTTAAATCTTTTTGGAGCCAGGCATCCAAACTCATATTTAGTAATTCTAACGAGATTTCACTTGCTTTCATAATGTTATTGTATAATTCCTTATCGATTTTTTGATAATCTATTAGAATTACATTTTTTGCAATTTTTACGGCGTGATCACCTATTCTTTCTAAAAATCTGCTTATAAATTTGTAATTACTCGCATCCTCTAAGGTAATATCTAATTTTTGGCATAAAATTATATCTCGTAATACAATGTGAGCTTGACGCTCAACTAACCAATTTAATCTATCAATATCATCGTCACTTTCAATTACTTTTTCCGCAAGGCTTTTATTTCCCGTCTCAAGAGCTTTCAGTGCGTCTTCGTGCATACTATTAGCTAAAATATACATTCTTTTTATGGTCTTCTCAAACGGCATTTCTTTTGGGTCGAGTAAATCTTTAATTATAATAATGTTATCTGATTCTTCCATAATTTCAGTACCTATAGTAATCTTACTGAAATTTCTTACTGTATCTCTTATAATTGACTCGAATTTTTTACTAGATTTCACTTCTATAATGTTATACCCCATAATATAAGCGCCTATTAAGAGTCTGAATAAAAAATCTGGATCCTTAATCTCATCAATGTCAAACTTCTTTTCTTTTATAGATTTCTCTGAACTTATGTAAGGAGTAATAAGCAAATTACCATCTGGTTGTGACAAGATACCGATTGTATCTTTAACCTGAATTCCGTGCTTATTGATCCATTCTTTTGGTAGACTAATGATATAAGTAGAGCCACCTGTTTTCTGAACTTTTCTTGTTTCAATATTGAATGACATAACTTTTTCTTCTCATTTAAATTTATAATTTATATATAGAATTCTCTTATTATATATATTTTCTCTATATTCTATATATAAGTCGAAATATTAAAAGTCTCTTCTTGAAGACTTCATTATTTAATACTAGTGTTTAAGATACCTTTATATAACTAGAATGTATCTTTTTTTTTATATAAAGAAAAGATCAATGAATCCTATTAAAATGGAAAACAAATACAAATTCTGTCCTAGATGTAAGAGCAACAAAATAATAGATATGGGCGATACCATCGACTGCCCGGAATGCAGATTAGAATTTGAAAAAATTGATATAAAAACCCTCGAATCTAATCAAATTCTAGCGATTTCAGAAAAACTCGAGTTTGTAAGAAGTATTAAGAATAACCATAGTGAAAACTAATTTTATTCTTCGAATAACTTTTCTTGTTTAAAGAAAGGGTCGTATCGACATTCTGTACTTATAGATCATAGATAAAAAATCTATTAATGAATGATGACTTTTGTTTTTTATAGCTTATAATTAGATTTAATCTATTTTTTAATAATAATTTCTAACTCATTATGGTATTTAATAAGAAAGAATTAACTGCTGAACCCGTGGTAGAGTTTTCTCCGGGTAAAGATCCGTACATAAAGTCGCGGAAGAAGGGGGCTACTAGATGGATTTTAGCTCATTTATTTCACGGCTCTAACAAGTTTTTCATAATAATTATAATTTTTACAATTATCCTTTCTGCTAATTTATCCTCTATTATATATATTATAATAGGCCAAACAATATCAGCATTGTTGAGTGGATTAACTGCATTATTAGGAAATTACATTTTAAGTTTATTTATATTAGGGATAACGGGTCCTATATTGAGAATTGTAAGCCGAATGTTAATAGAGACCTTAGCGCAGAGGACAGAGAGGGACGCGCGAAAAGAGTTTTTTACAAATCTATTAGGAAAAAGTCAATCTTTTCACGAGCAAATGAAAATTGGAGAGTTAATGGCAAGAGTAACTGATGATGTACGGATGTTGAATTTCTTGATTAGCCCTGCTCTCTCATTAATAGTAGAATCATTTACTTATTTATTTATTCCAGTTATATACATCATTTTATATTACCCTTTTCAGTTAATAATTGAACCTATATTCTTTTCTATTTCATTTCTTATCTTATTAAGGTCATATTCACGCAAAATTGGACCTATAACGGGCCGTTTAAGGGGAAATTTTGGTTCAATGACTGCTACTTTAAGCGAGACCTTATCGGGTATTGAAGTAGTAAAAGCTACAGTCCAAGAAGAAAAAGAGATGAAAAAGTATTATAAACACGCTAAAAATTATAAAGAAGCGTTTATCGAGCGAGGAAAGTTACAAGCAAAGTATCTTCCGATTTTGGTTTTGGCATTAGTTATAACTGCTGGTTTTACGCATAGTGTTGTGTTATTTAATAACGGACTGATGAATATAGGGCAAATAATTGCTTTTTTAGGAATTTTGGGATTGTTACGTTTTCCTACAAACATTTCCATGTTTGTTTTTGCTATCTTTCGTTTAGCTGGATCAAGTGCTGATAGACTACTTGAATTAATGAATAAAAAGACTGAGATTAACGAAAACAAAGAAGGCAAAGAAATTGTTTTCGAGGGAAATATCACATTTGAGAATGTAGAATTTATTTATCCTGGTAGTAAAACACCGGTGTTAAAAGATATTTCCTTTGAAGTTCAAGCTGGACAAACCGTTGCCATAGTCGGCACAACTGGATCTGGAAAAACTACCCTAACTAAATTAATTTCACGGCTCTACGATGTTTCTAACGGTAGAATATTAGTTGATGGAAATGATATTCGGGATTACTCCTTACAATCTTTACGAGATCAAATTTCTTATATTGAACAAGATGTATTCTTATTCTCTACTACTATTTTTGATAATATCTCTTTTGGACGAGTAAGTTCATTGGAGCAAGTTATTAACGTAGCTCAACAAGCACAAGTTCATGATTTTATCAGTGAGTTGCCTGAAGAATATCAATCGAAGGTAGGAGAAAGAGGGGTTCAACTTAGTGGGGGAGAAAGACAAAGAATTGCAATCGCACGAGCTTTTTTATCAGATCCTCGTATTCTTATTTTAGACGATTCAACTTCCGCTATTGACTCTAACACAGAGGACAAAATTCAGTTTGCAATTAAAAACATTCTTAAAAATCGCACTACAATTTTAATAACTCACCGATTATCACAAATTAGGTGGGCAGATTTAATTTTAGTTTTAAAAAATGGTGAAATAGTTGCTAAAGGGAACCATGAAGAATTATTAAAGACATCTGAAGAATATCGCAAAATTTTCGTGAAGAAATTCGATATCGAAGAAGATCAATTGCTTAAGGAGGTGAGAAAATAGTTTGTGGGTAGGTCTTGAAGCAGAAGAATACGATCGAAAATATCAAGATAAAGACTTACTGAAACGAATTATATCTTACTTCTCACCTTATAAACGAGCAATGATTCTTGTTATATTCTTTCTTTCAATCTCGTCGCTTACTACCGCTTTTCAACCGATTATCACTTCTATAATTATTAGTAATTTAGAAACTTCTCCAGATTTAATTTTTATTTTATTTTTAATCTTGATCATTTTTATCTTTAACATTTCAAGCTGGGTTTTTAATTATATTAGACAAATATATTCTACTCGAGTAATTGGAAGTGTAGTGCTAGATATAAGAAAGGACGCTCATAAATCAGTCGTAAATCACGATTTGTCTTTCTTTGATAAAAATCCCATAGGAAAAATAGTTTCAAGAATCAACACTGACTCAAGGGACTTCGGAGAGACAGTTGAATTGTCAATTGAGGTAATTTCCTCTGTTGTCGTCTTAACGATTTTAATCATTGTGATGTTTACTGTGGATGTGGTGCTAACATTCGTTCTTCTTATATCCCTCCCGTTATTTTTTGTAGCAGCGATGTCATTTAGGAAATTTGCGAGAAAGATGACTCTTCTTGGACAACGTGCCTTAGCTTCAGTAAACGCGTATACAAAAGAAAGCTTTTCTGGTATCCAAATTGCAAAAACCTTTAGGCGAGAAAAAAAGGTTTATGATGACTTCCTTCAAGTGAATAACCAATCGTATAAGGTGAATTTAAAAAGAGCGTTCTTGTTGAATGCTATCTTTCCTACTCTTGGTTTAATTCAAGGTTTTGTCACGATGTTGTTAATTTTAATGGGAAGTATCTTGGTAACCGAAGGATTTGTTGGAGTAGGAGAACTAGTTCTCTTCATTCAAAGCATATCTCTATTATTTTTTCCCTTACTCATTATAGCATCTTTCTGGCCTATGTTTCAAACTGGTATGGCAGCTTCGGAGAGAATTTTTGCAATAATAGATACACTGCCTCTTGTTATTCAGACGAATAACATAAAACCTTCTAAATTGAAGGGTGAAATAGAGTTCAAAAATTTAACATTTCAATACGATAAGGGTAGATTAATCTTCGATAATTTTTCACTTAAGGTTAATCCAGGAGAGTCTATAGCTCTTGTAGGGCATACCGGAGCAGGTAAATCAAGTATCGCAAAACTTATTGCCCGATTTTATGAATTTCAAAGTGGAGATATCTTAGTTGATGGGAAAAGCATAAGAGAATACGATCTTACGGAATATAGAAAACATATCGGTATAATCCCGCAAACTCCATTCTTATGGGCGGATACTGTTGAAAATAATATCAAATATGGGGATGAAAACGCTTCAATGGAGGATGTAATGCACGCATTGGAAATTAGTGGCGGGTCTGAGTGGGTTAAAAACCTTCCTGAAGGATTAAAAACAAATGTTCGTGAAAGAGGCTCTCTTCTCTCAATGGGGCAGCGTCAATTAGTTGTTTTTGCTCGAGTTTTGTTAGAAAACCCTTCAATTCTAATTTTAGACGAAGCAACCGCTTCAGTAGACCCTTTTACAGAAACCCAAATTCAAGATGCCCTCGAAAAAACAATCAAAGGGCGATCATCTATAATTATTGCCCATCGTTTATGGACCGTTAGACGCGTGGATAGGATTATTGTTCTGGATCACGGTAAAATCATGGAGGAAGGAAATCACGAGGAATTAATGAAACGAGGCGGTACTTACGCCAATTTATATAATACTTATTTCCGACACCAATCCTTAGAGTATATTGAAAAGATGGGAAAAAATTAAGCTAAGGATATCATTAAATTTCATTAAAAATGCATTCTTAGAAAAAATAATAAGAAAATTGAATAAAAAAAGCTATAGACGAGTAATGTATCTATTTCTTTCCCATTCAGAGACAACTAATCTATAAGCGTCATTCTCTTCCAATTTTGCGTAATAAAAGTTTTTAAATGGTTGCTCCCCGAAGATTTCCTTCATCAATTCAGAATTCTTGAATTCCTTCAGTGCTTCCATTAAGCTACCTGGTAAAGCGTTAATTCCCTCCTTTTCCATTTCTTTTGAGGTTAGATTATACACATTTCGATCGGTAGGCTCGTAAAGTTCAAGGTCTTTAGATAAAATCCCATATAAACCCGTACTCAAAAGAACAGCAAACTGTAAGTATGGATTACCCGCAGGATCTGGGCAACGAATCTCACATCTGGCAGCACTTGGTTTTCCATTAAAGTCTGGAACCCGAATTAATGGGGACCTATTGCGAAAACCCCATGCTATATACACGGGAGCTTCGTATCCCGGTACTAATCTTTTGTATGAGTTTGGCCAACTACTTAAAACAGCACACATAGCTTTAGCATGGTGCAATTGACCCGCAATCCATTTTTTCATCGTCTGCGATATATAAGCTGGATCTGATTCGTCATAAAATACATTTTTTCCATCTTTCCAAAGGCTCTGATGACAGTGCATTCCGGAACCGTTTATCCCATCAAAGGGTTTGGGCATGAAGGTTGCTGTCATATTATTTTGAGCTGCCACAATTTTAATTATCGTTTTTATCGTAATTGTATTGTCCGCACTTACAACTGCTTTATCGTAGCGAAAATCAACTTCGTGCTGACCAAAAGCCACCTCGTGATGAAGTTTCTCAATTTCTATTCCCATTTTGTCGCAATATTCCGCAATCGTGTAGCGCATGCGTTCGTTAATATCGTAGGGATCGTAATCGAAATATCCTCTCATATCAGATGGTTTGAAGGTAGCCTGCTTATGTTCTTGATTTAACATAAAAAATTCCATCTCAGGAGCACAAATATATTCAAATCCATGCTGTTTCGCTTTTTTAACTGCTTTCTGGAGTATGTAGCGCGGGTCCCCCTCGTATCGCTCACCCTCAGGTGAATAAATATCACAAATTACTCTGGCTGCTCGATTGTTTGTCTCACTGTTACGCCATGGCAACACGTAAAAAGTGCTTGGATCAGGCAACGCAACTTTATCAGACTCCTCAATCGCTCCATACCCCGTTATAGAACTTCCATCAAAAGCTTCGCCTATTTCAAAACATTCTTCAATTCGCTTAGAATTAATTTCAAAGGATTTAATTAACCCATGAATATCTGTAAATTGAAGGTATATAAACTTAATATCCTCCTCTTTAACCTGCTCGATTACATCCTCACATAACCCTTTCCGATTTGGATCTCCCTTTTCAATCATTTTTTATCTCTTTATAGTTTTAACTTTTTTTATTATTTATAGTAAAAACAAAATCCCATTTCAAGATTATAAATAAAATTGGGATTGGAAATATATAAATTTTTTTATGCAACCGACAAAAAACTATCACGCAGCATAAAAAAAAATGAAAAAACTATCACCTAGCATAAAAAAAAATGAGAAAACTATATCGAATAATTTAATATAAAAATAATTGAATTTTTTTAAGCATTCAATGAAAGAATTAATTGAATCTATAATAACCGGATTTGGTTGCTCAAACTTAAATATATCTAGAGATTTTAACACTTTTAAATTTGTAATACATCAAGGAAATGCTTCAATTTTCTTTTGGACGATATGTACTTCCACAGATAACCTATCAAGAATATGCCCGTAAAGCAGCTAAAAAGCAACAATAAAATTTTGTAAAATGAGATCAATAATGGGCTACGGTAGCTCCCAAAAATCCAAGATAAATGTAGAAAAACATCATAAGGGTAAAAAGATAAGCCAAATAGAGCATATAATGCCAGAGTAAACGCGAAACCTAAAATTATTGCATTTTTTTTAGCCAACTTCTTTATTTCTTCCAATGAGATGTAATATTTACTTATTTCCTTTTTCATTACCATAAATCATCAAATCTCCTTATTTTCGAAAAAGTTTTTTTAATCAAAATTTAATTTGAGATCAGACAAAAATTTACTACTTTTATCTTTCCTTACAGTATTTATTTTTACGTAAATATTTAAACATTCCCTCTTAACCGAATCACTATTGCGGATTTACTTCGTTTTTACATTAGGAAGTTATATCAAATATAATTATTCGATAATTCTTGAGATCCTGGAGAGGGGATGTCCCTTAGCTTTCATTTCTAACTCATTAAACCATCCAAAAGGAAGGCGGAGCACTGAATAATCCTTTAATTTTAGGTTCGATTCGATTCTTTTAAAAGACATGAAAGCAAATTCTAAAGTGCTAAGTTGGCCAAAAAGATGAGCAAACGGTACAATCACGATATTTGATATTTTTAGTTGTACTGTAATTTTTTCAATTTCAGCAATCCCTCTTTTTAAAAACTCTGGGTTTTCCTCGTCTCGTTTCTCTATGGTAATAAAAAGAACTAATGCGTTTTTGATTTGAGCTTCTCTATTGTTTTCCGTAATTTCTTCAATAACTTTCGAACGACCTTTTTTGGTTACTTTGTATCGGAAATAATCAACGTGAAACGATAAGAATCTCATTTTTCTTCCAAACTTTTAATATTTAAACTAATAACTCATTTTGTTAAATTAGTTAAATGTTTCATAAAAACTCTTTTAAAGCTTATAACTATCGAAATCCTATATCGAAATCTCTCTTTTCTTCAATTTATATATACCTAACGCTAAAAGTAAAACAGCTATAATGATCCAAATTAATAATGAGAAAATAGGTAAATAATAATTTGTTTTTTCTAAGCCACCAAGATCTATTCTCTGGTCAGGATCTATTATATTTGTAAATTTATATACTCCCGTTAACAGTGCGAATAAGTTTTGCCAACTTATTGAGGGAGGAACTGCATTAAAAGTTTCCATAAAAAATATAAAAACATTTCCTAAATGATATCCAAGATCAAAATGGTATAATTGGAGATCTTCGTAGAAACCACCTACTATTGTCCTAAGAAATTGGAAGGCAACAAAAGATACTATAATAATTAAGATTATTACGACAGATACAGTTTTGGATTTTTTTAAAATTGAAGATAAAGCCATTGTGATACTAGTAAATAGAAATAGAATAAAAAGACTATATAAGTACAAGGCTGTTAAAAAGGGGATTAGACTGATAAAATGATCGATGTTTCCTGAATTAATAAGTACGGTAATCCATCCTATTGAAAAAATTGCAATAAAACTTAGAACCATTCCAAGTAGAAAAACAGCTAAATATTTTCCTAAAAATATTCTCGTACGAGTAATTGGTTTACTAATTAGAATAAGCATCGTACCAGTTTTTATTTCTTCAGCAATAAGAGGTGCACCAGAAGTTCCAATAACTATTGTAAAAACGATTCCTAAAGTCCAAAAAAAAACAGGAAACACAAGAGAGAAGCTATTAACTGTAGCTGCATGGTGAGGAGACACGAGTCCAAAATCTATTGCAGGAGGTATCAATTGAAAGAGAAGTGGGACGACTAACATAATAGGAATTACAATTAATCCTTTTTTCAGTGATGAAATATCTCTATACGTCTTTTTAATGATTATATCCGTTTTTTTAAAAATGTTCTCAGATAACCAAGCATTAACAGGTAAAATTTTTTTTTCCTTAAATGCACTACTTCTAGCTCTTATATCCCTAATTGTTTTAACGCTGAGCTTTTTCATTTTTTCTCGCTCTCCTTTTCTGACATGATTTCCATAAAAATATCTTGTAAAGATCGTTCTTGTAGATGGAAACCAAACAAAGTTGTATTGTGTTCAATTAATAAATGTGGAAGAGTTTCTCGAAGCTTTTTCAGATCTTTTGGTATTATATGAATTTTTCCGTCTAATTCATCTATTCGTACTTTTGAAACGAAATTTTGCATTTTTAATACCTCTAAGAACTTAGCGTTCATGTTTGTATCTAAAACATGTAAATTTCTAATGAACCTTTTTTTTATGTTACTTATAGAATCAAATATTACAATCTCGCCGTGATTTATCATTACAACATCTTCACACATTTGTTCTATTTCAGATAAAATATGACTTGAAACGAAAACACTCATATTTTCCGATAATTCTTTAATTTTTCTGATTACATCTGCTCTCCCTATAGGGTCTAAATTTGCAGTCGGTTCATCTAATAATAGAACTTTTGGTTCATGGATTAATGCAGCAGCAATAGCAATTTTCTGTTTTTCTCCTCCCGAATATGTTTCAATGTTTCTATTTCTAGCTTCAAAGAGATTAAAAGAATCTAATAATTCTTGTGCTTTTCTTTTGGCATTTATTCTTTGCAATCCTCCCAATTGTCCTAAATAAATGAGGTATTCTTCACCAGTCATATCATCATAAAAGACAGGATCTTGAGGTATAAATCCAATTAATTGTTTAGCTGCTACAGTTCCTGCAGTCTCATTTCGTATTTTTGCTTTACCTTCTGTTATTGATATCGCTCCTATTAACATATTGAGTGTTGTCGTTTTTCCAGCCCCATTTGGACCTAAGAATCCATGAATTCCTGGTTTAATACGAAGATTAATGTTTGAAACTGCTTTTAAAGCTTCTTCGCCTTTCCCATAGACTTTCGTTAGATTTTCAGTCCAAATTTCATATTGATGTATAGAATCCTTTTTTATCATTTACCTCTTATCTCCTTTCTTTATTTTCTTTCAATTAAAATCATCTCTCTTCGCCTTTTGTTGTATCTTCTATAAAAAATATAAATACTTGCTATAGCTCCTAAAATGACAAAAGTTAAAATTAATTGAAGTTGATTAGGTGGAACTAATACTCTAATACTATTAATTGTTGATATTAATCCGCTTTTATCGTGCATAATAATATTGATATCTTTCCAACCTGAACTTAGTGAAACACGAATATTTTTTTTTGTTACAAGACCTTGACTTACACCATTTACGGTCACTTCAAAATAATCATAATTTGCGTCTGTATCCCATTCAATTTCAAAATTATGGGAATCGGTCTTTGCTAAATCAGTAGGTGATAATATCTGAACCGAAAACTGTGAATTAATACAATATAAGATATCTTTACTTACAACCAAGATCTCATTTTTATTATCTTCGTTTAAATCTAAGAGAGGAACGATTGAAGTTACATCCAAATTAAATCTATACAAAAATTTTCGCTTCATTACATCTAAAATTTCAAAAGTTGGAAATTGAGAGTAACTTCCCCAACCATATTCATCAGTTGATTTAATAAATAAATCACGGTCTATTAAAATTTCATTATAATTATCACCATTGATATCCCCTATATTTTCGAAATTTCGAACAAATTCATAACTGGGATATGAAAAAACATTTAAACACTCAAAAGATTCAAGATTCCATCTAAATTGTGTTAGTTCAATTCCTTCATTCTCGTTGCTATTGTATACATCGTAAAATTGTATTCGACATCCTTTACAATCCCAACCTTGAGACTGAAATCCAATTATTGCATCTGAAATCCCATCATTAGTAATATCTCCTATAGAAGAAAAAGGCATTAAGAGTTTACTAGAATACTCTGCCTCATAATCCCGATATGTATTTTGAAAAGTTTCTTTAAATAAAACGATTGGATTTGAATCCCCAGAATTTCCGCTATAGACTCTCACTTCAAGTCTAGGATTATAATATCCATTGGATTGAGAACTCGGTCTATATATACCTACATGATCTAAAAAAGTATCTCCATTAAAATCCTCATAAGAGGTTAGTAGTTTAAATCCAAACCCTTCTAAGCTAAAATCTATGTTTCCAACAGTTATACTTGAATAATAGTCCATTGATTGAAGTCTATATGTGGGAATTTTACTTATGGTAGACTGGTTATTAATATCTACTATTCGGATATCGGTAAGTGCTATGTCTCCCATCTCAGAATATGCATACTCTCCTAAAATTATTCCTATTTTTCCATCAATGGATATAATTGTTTTTCCTGGAAGTTCGAAATAGTTGGAGCCGTAGCTATCTAAATAAGGAAAAGATGGGATTATTTCCCATTTGTAATCAATAGCTACTCTTGAATCTGTATAATTATCAAAATAAGAGATTGAGGAGTCCCAATATGGATTCTCGATTAATTTATGAGAACAATTATATTTGTCTCCAAATTGAAAAATTCCACTGATTAACCAACTATTTACACTATCATTTATTGGAATAATTCTTACATTCTGATATGGAATAATAGTCTTATTAAGACTCCATTTATCAAAGACTAAATTATTTTTAATGTCAAAAAGACGTATTCTTGAACTCCAAGCATCGTCTGGATTTTCATTGAAACCTTCCCTTCCAATAACAGCAATAACATCTAAGTAATTGTCTCCAGTTCCATTAATTGTTTCAAAACTTTGAATTTCTAAGTCTAATAAATTCGCATCATTAAACTCACTTTCCCATTCATTAACAGAATATTTCCATATATAAAATGGGTCATATTGATTATCAAATAAGCCCCAATAAAAAGCTCCTAACCCAAAATTATCAATTATTAAATTAAAAGGAATTAGTTCATTTGAAACGCTTATTCGAATTTTTATTTCCTTATTTGAATTTATAAAATTTGATAAAGTAGTTTTATTTTCATGATCAAATTCTAAACATGGATACGAATCTTTAGTTCCACGAGTGATGATCCACATAAGATCATCTTGATAACTAGTATTATTTAATGGATAATATGTATAGTTAGTTCTCGGATTTTTAAAACCCCCCTTTAAATCAGGATAAGTATGATTATTCCACATTGCGGTCTGATTATCCCAATTGCATATAACCCATTTATCATTCGTGGCATCAAAAATCTCATATGTAAAATTATACCCGTTAGAAGATGATGTATTTACCATTAATTTGGTTTGCATTTTTAAAGCTGAGAATCTTTCTATTTGAGAAAGGGGGTATTCCATCCCTCCTAGTAATTCATCTTCTAAGAAATTCAATGGGATAATCATATCCACTACAGCCTTCCAGGATCCAGAATCTTGTGCTGCCTTTATAGTATAGTTCCCAAATGAATAAATATAATCTACTGTTAATTTATCGATTACAAGTATAAATGCTGATGTATTAACTGCTTCTAATTTGATTTTTACTAGTTTTTGGTCTCCTAGTGTTAAATCTTCTAGATTACCCAGAACTTTTGTCATATTTGTGGATATCTCCGTGCTATTTATTGTTGGAGTACTGATTTTTTTCCAATAACCACTATTAGAGAAGTTGAAAATATACATGTCAATTTGTTCAATAACATTATTTGATAAAAATCCTTGATAATCCACAACAAGTTTTTGTAGCTCACTATTGATAGACTTAGATAGATTAAACGATAATTCTACACTGATCTTATCTTTTCCGGCTGTTGGTAAAGAATTTAAAACCCAATATTGGTTATCTCCACTTTCAACGCTACCAACAGATGTACTATTAGAAGTTGTGCCAATCTTAAGTGTTTTTGTTGAATCTGATGAATTATAAGATGCATAAGTATAGTCTGAATTTTGGTTTCCCCATAAATCAAATTCCCTACTGGTAGAAGTTCCATTGATAAGTTCAATACTTTCTGTATGTAATAATGAAGAGATATCCCAAACTTCGTCCCAATCTATAGTATAACTGTTATGCCAGCTATCGTCGATTTCATTATTTATTCTATTATGAATCTGAAAATCTCCAGAATCCATAGGAGCTATTGGATTTTCATAACTCCCTTCATATTCAAAATGTCTATAGAACTTATAAGGGAAGTCTATTAAGGAAGTATTCCAAAGTATATTCCCAGTTAATCCGTTTATAACCAAGAATTTTGTATATTTACATAACAAGGATTTGTAAATTTTTTCTGCCATACTTGATTTAATGCTCTCTTGACTTGAGAGATCCTTAATGATTTGTATTATATCTGGTGGTAGCGTTGAAGGAATAACCCAAGAAGCATAATCATCAACACTATCATCATTAATATCTCCTATCTTCTTTATATCTCTTAAACCCTCGTAATATTGAAGTGCTGAGATATCAAAATCCCAGATTATTTCACCATTTTTTCCATCAACCGAGTATAACTCCTTTATAATTGTTTGTTCTCCATTAATTTCTGATTGGCTCCATTCCGGTTCAAAGCTACTTATTTTTTCTACTAAAAAATCATTGAATCCATTATTATTTAAATCTTCAATCTCTATTACTTCTGTATCAAAATCCTCATTAGTTCTTACCCATATAATTTCATCGTTTTTGCAATCAATACATAAATAACGTCCATTAGCAGAAATTGCAAATAAATCTTCCACACCATTGCCATTAATATCCCCAATTTTCAAGAGATAATGCCCAACAAAAGTATCCTGCCAATAGGATGGGTAATCATATACTCCTAGATCTCGATAAACAACAATCGGATGTTCTGAGCCAATATCGATTATATTAAAACGATTAATCAGCGACACTTCAGGTGTATAAAAATTAGTTTCATATTGGTAATAATAGAGTTGAATGCCATAATCAAGAGTTATAACTTCAGGATAAGAACTATAGTAAAAATCTTCATAAGTCCAATTAATGCTTTTAGTAATTCTAAATTTTTCTTCTGAAGAGGGATCGAGTTGAAATAAAATCCCTTGAATATCACCAATATAATAAGGGTCGTCACCATAGTCAAGATTACAGCTAATTGATATATATTCGTCAATCCCATCGTTATTCGTATCTGGAATAGGATAAATCTTTATGCCAGACTTAGTAAAAACTCTTCTAACTGAAGAATAAGGAGATATGGGGGTGCTATATAGGGATGATGTAGATTCAGTCATATTGTAACATATAATATTATCAATCTCATATCCATATCTTCCAGAAATTAATCTTAAATAACCATCATCAGCCGCAATAAGAATGTCGTTAATATTGTCGTCATCAATATCTCCAACGATTAGTATTTCATCAATTGAATTGGGAACTTCTTTATAAGTAATACTAAACATCTCATAGACGAGTATTGATCTTTTTCTAACGGAATAACTCCATAATTTTGTTCCGATCTTTGAATCAAATGCGATCAATTCTCCTTCCTCTGATCCCGCTACAATTGTTTGATATCCATTGTTATTGATATCATCCAATACTTCTAACTTCCAAATGTCATTAGTAAAATCTTTATCATTCATCCATACTTTAGTACCAGATTTTCCAT
Organism: Promethearchaeota archaeon; assembly: GCA_004375715.1. Lineage (GTDB taxonomy): Archaea > Asgardarchaeota > Lokiarchaeia > Sigyniarchaeales > SOKP01 > SOKP01. The sequence goes on from SOKP01000253.1 coordinate 81,503, forward strand.
TTACAACATATAATCTATACCACGAAGAAATAACGATTTCTGGAATAGAGTCATCAGTAATATCATTGATTATTTCTATATCCCATGAGTAAGTAATATAGTCTTGCTCTTCATAATTTTCTGTACTTATACCTTTTATAGTAGGTTTGAACTTCCATATTTCTGAACCATTATTGGAGGTTATCGCTATTAAATTTGGATGATCTTTATTGTAAGTAATGAGAACTATATCTTTAACATCATCACCAGAAATATCTTCAATAATTTCGAAACCAATTACAGGTCCCATTGTTCTATAACTCATATTGATAAAGCCATCCAAAGTAATCGTTGCAATTCCTTCATCCATTCCTACGACAATTAAAGAAGGACCTCCTTTAGTTAAATTTATCATTCTCGGCTGCATTGTTGGTCCATCCCCCGGTATACCTTTACCTACTTTCCAGAGTATAGAATCTGCTCCAGAACCTCCATTTTGAGTTTTAAGATTGATTACATTCTCATTTGTTAAAAAATTAGATGGAATTGTAGCCATAATAGGTAATAGTAGAATAATACAAATTATTATCGTTGTAAGTACTTTAGACCTTCGTTTTAGAACTAATGCAATTTTCATGTTTAAAACACATCAAATTTCAATAATTATAAATCTTTAATAAAGCAATTTCTGGATTTGTCAAATAATTATGGTTAGTTAGATTTTATTTTTATTTAACTGTTTACATTCCCAACTTAATTCATCAAGATATCGAATAATAATAATTTTAGCTCATTAAAGGTGAATATTCCATTATTGAAAGTATTTAAAAAAGAATTATGGCGTTTTTCTATAATGATATCCCTTATAAAAATAATATCTCATTCCAAATCTAAATTTAAAAAGGATAAAGAACAGTGTAGTATTCCCAATTCCTGAAATGTTATAATCAGTTGTCTCTTAAAAGAAATTATCTAAAATTCTTTCTCGTTCAACTTACTAACTCCCTCTACAATTCTGGAGTAAAAAACTCCAATTATATTATAATAATTTCTCTAATTTTTCAATAAGAGCGTTGTATTTCTCGTCGAGAACTAAAGATTCTGTTTCAAGTTCAATAAATTTCAAATTTAGATCATCTTTTTGAGCCGCCGATAAATGTCTCTCTATCCATGGGAATAAAACCTCTTCTTCTTTAATGATGTGTTCTGAAAGGAGTACCTTATAAATATTAAGACTTTCTTTGATAGCTGTTCTAACGTTGTCTTCTATAGCATCTAAAAGTATTTCAGCATGAAATCGAATTCGTTCGTGCTCGTCAGCCATAGTTTTTAAAATTTCTAATTTTTGGTCTAACACACTGAATACATGTTCTTCTTCTTTTACCTGATGATATTTATCTACATATAAACTAACAAAATCGCCACTTTCAGACAAGATTTGAATGACTTCATCTTGTTCTTCATCTAGAAAATCGTGAATTTTGGGTATTAGCAATAACCATCTTTTTATCAATTTATGTTCGTCTATTAGCTTATTAAATGGCGTCGAATGATATGTATTTTTTGGAGCTTCGATTTTTTCCTTTGATCGGGGCATCAGTGTTATTTTTTCGGGGTAAATTATCTCTATAATTTTATTGATATGTATTTTTTCGTCATGCTCGCCGATGTGATGGATTTCAATTACATCCCTTAATTCACAGGTACCTCCGCTACATTCTGCACAATTTATTTTAATTTCATCAAGTAATTCTCTGATTTTAGGGAATTGCATGAGTAAATCCTTAATTCCACAATCTAGATATTTATCTATGCTCATTATAATTTAATTTAACTTTGCTAAATGTTCTTGTTCAAATAATTTAAGTGAAATTGCCATATATTTTTACCTTCGAACATGTTCTAAATTGATTTATAGGTATAAATAAGTAAAATTCTAGTTAAAGAAGTGAAAAGTGAAAAAAAAAGAAATAAATTTTAGCCTAAATCGTTACATTAATTTATTCAGATAAATTAGAACCGCAAAACGGACAAAATGCAATACCATCCTCGATTTTTTCGCCACAGTACTTACATTTACTGCTTATTTTTTCTTTAGTCAAATTTTCTTTATCTTTTTTTACAAAAGTGGTTCTAGCATCCTCGGTGCGAAATTTCGGCATTTTGTATCTTGTATTTGTTTCATGATCTACATTGCTATGGAGAAGCTTGTAGACGATGATGATGATTATGATGAAAACAATAATTACGACGATAAAAATTAATATAAAAAATCCACTTATAAAACCAAATATATCGAATGGAAACATAGTTTTTGTAGCATATTGTTCTTATTAAGAAAAATTCAATATCTAACATATACTACAAAATTCGACTTAAAAAAGTTATGCTTAAGCTTGTTTTTCTTCGAAGTAAAATAGTATATTCAAACTAAAATAAAAAAATGTTCTTATACCTTCCTTAGTTTTAGGTTTATCATTAAATACATTTAAATACCTCATCTTTCTATATATACCATAACTTTACAAATTTTAATAGAGGATGAAATATGATATTTCAAGGTTTTGATATGTGGTTTTTAGTAATACCTGTAATAATCTTTGCTGTGATTTTCTTTTCTTGTTGGCTTCTTTCAGGAATAAAGGTGATTCTAGAGTATGAACGGCTTATAATATTCAGACTCGGTAAATATAAACGAACAATAGGGCCAGGTATAGTTTATGTACTCCCAATATTCGAAAAGTCCCAGAAAGTCGATTTAAGAATCGTAACTGCGGACATTCCGAGACAAGAGGTAATCACGAGGGATAACATACCCGTTTTGGCTAATACCGTAGTTTACTTCAAAGTAGAAAAGCCATCGGATGCAATCATCAAGATAAAAAACTATGCTTATGCGGTTAGACAATACACGCAAGCGGCTTTAAGAGAAGTTGTCGGTAATATGGAATTAGATAGTGTTTTGACTGAAAGGGAAAGAATTGCTTCCGCCATTAGAGAACTCGTAGATCAAGAAACTAATGAATGGGGAATTGATATAAAAAGCATAAAGATACAAGAAATCGAATTACCTGCTGAAATGAAAAGAGCAATGGCTAAGCAAGCAGAGGCAGAACGGGAAAAACGAGCGGCAATTATTGCTAGTGAGGGTGAGCTTGCATCAGCAAAAAACCTAGCGGAAGCAGCTAAAATAATGACATCTGAACCTGGAGCTTTGCAACTTAGAACTCTTCAAACTATTAGAGATATTTCTCAGGATCCTTCTGAAAAGATAGTTATTTTCATGCCGTCTGAAATAGGTAATATTCTTAAGAAGTTTACTTAATAAAGAGGGTTCAAAGATGAGTAGAACTTTCTTATCGAATCAAAGATTCGTACAAATAGCTTTCAATCACTCAACGGCAGAAGTTTTAAGAATTTTACCCCAGATACCATACGATCCTCGCTTAATTATCGAAGCTGGGACACCGTACATTAAAAGAGAAGGAATAGCAGGAATAAGGTTGATTCGAAGACTTTGGCGGGGATTAGTTGTTGCGGATTTAAAGGTTACAGATGGAGCATACGAAGAAGTAAAATTTGCATATGCATCAGGAGCTAATGCAGTTACTGCAGCAGGAACTGCTCCCACAGAAACTCTGGATTTCTTTAATGAGATATGTGAAAAATACGGATTACTTTCTATGATCGACATGCTTGGTCAGGAAAATCCTTTACGTAAATTGCTACCGTTAAAATTTAAACCTAAAGCTGTGGTAATTCATAAGGGCAGAGACGAAGAAATCAATCCCAGAAGCATTATCAGATACAAAGATATTAATAAGGTCCGATCAAAATACGGCGTTTTAATATCTGTGGCGGGTGGGTTAGATCACGATTCGGTAAGAAAAGCGTATTTCAATGGTGCCGATATTGCCGTTTTAAATATTGTAAAATCATCAGATGAGAACAAAGGATTAGTAGATACAATGAATTTTCGATCCCTTATTCCCTCAATTCTAAAAGAAGTTTAATAAAATAATTCAATTACTCATTTTTTTTTATATTTATTTCTATTTTATTAGGATCGTATTTTTACATTCTTTACAGAATAATTCTATGTAATTATGAGATTCCTGCAAGAATAACTTATGTCGTTTTATATCACATCCATAACATTCTTTTTTTCTATAAAAGAAGTTGGGGATAAAAAAGGCATTAGATTTTTTTATTCTGCTCATGAAAAGGAAAATTCAAGCTTTTTATATAAATCCCGCCTCAGTAATGATTTCTTGTTTTTAAAAAATGAAAACTGAATCTTTTAGTAGAGCTTTAGTTTATAATTAATGATTTACTGGAAACTTTTCTTAACTAAATATGGATGATCATATAAATTTCCAAGGAAAATTGTGAGAAAAATAATGAATCAACAAAAAAAAGTAACTAATAATGAAGCTCTGATAACATTTCAGAATGTCTCAAAAAGTTATAATAACTCTTTGGCATTAGACAATATTTCCTTCACTATAAATAAAGGAGATGTGTTTGGGTATATTGGACCTAATGGAGCGGGCAAAACCACAACAATTAAGATATTAGTAGGACTGATAAGGGATTATATTGGGGGAGTGTATATCGAAGGGAAGGATATATTCAATACTCGAAAAGAAATTTATAAAATATTAGGTTATCATCCACAAGAAGCAGGATTTCAAAGTTGGCGTACGGTAAAGCATGCTCTAAGAACTTTTGGTAGATTATCGGGATTGAAATCTGATCACCTTGAATTAAAAATAACAGAAGTATTACAATTTGTTAATTTAGAAGAAGTAAGAAATAAAAAAATAATCCATTTATCAGGGGGAATGCTACAGAAATTAAGGTTGGCTCAAGCACTTCTGAATGATCCTCAGATTCTCGTCCTAGATGAGCCATTATCTGGACTAGATCCAAGTAGTAGGTATCAGGTAAAAAACCTTATTAAATCTCTAAGTCTACGGGGGATTACAATCTTCTTTTCCTCCCATATTTTATCTGATATTCAAGATATTTCTAACAAGATTGGTATTTTAAATAAGGGGAGAATAATCAAGATTGGAGATCCTAACGAGCTGCAAAGTGAGTTTCTCATAGGCAATATTATAGAAATAGTATATTCCAAAGCGGGAAATCCATGCAAAAATTTGGAGCATATAGATGGGGTTGAAAAGATCGAATTAGGAGCTCCTAACAAACAATTTATTCATTTAGAAGTAAACGCAGATTTAGATAATACTATTCAAAAAATACTTAGATCAATAACAGATCAAGAATGTAAGGTGCGAAATTTTCAAATTCTTAAACCAAGTTTGGAGGAAGTTTATTTAAAATACATTGAAGGTGATATTAAATGAGTTTAAAGATATTGTTCGTAGACGAATTAAAAGGATTCTACAAATCAAAGGTGATGATTGTGCTTTGGGTAGGATTACCTCTCTTATCACTATTATTTCATTATATCGTACCTGACACTGAGGGAATTCCAATCTCTTCAATCGTGGCAATAATTTTATCAAGTATTGGTGGAACACTTGGCTCTGCTATGTTGAGTACCTCTATTGCAAGCGAAAAAATACGGCATGTTTATGATTTGTTCTTAATTCGACCAGTTAAACGGACGAGTATACTTTTAGCAAAATTCTTTTCCGTATATTTATGCCTAATTATTGCTACAGGCATTTCTCTTACACTCGGACTTATTCTAGATCAGATGTTTATCGGGAATCTTCCCGAGTTCGTACTAAATCAAACTATAGAGTCATTAACAATAAGTATGGCGGCTATGGCAATTTCTTGTTCGATAGGTATATTTTTTGGGATTATTGTTTCATCTGTTCCTGTAGCTACAATATTATCGGTTTATATAGGTAATCAAATCTCAGCTATCTCAATTTTACCAACACTTTTCTTAGATTTTATCGACCCTATTATCTTCTCTTTACTAATTGGTTGTATAGCAACAGTAATTATGCTTACCATAAGCAGCATATTATTTTCACGGAAACAATTCTAAATATCTTGTGATGTTGAAAGATTTGAATTAAATTCTGAAATGTTTATTGATCTTGTAAAAATTCCTCTTTTGTAGGATAATTTACATCAAATGCTTTTAGTAATGGGAGGAAACTTTCTAATCGTTTTAAAAAAGACTCAAATTTTTTTTTATTTTTCGGGGTCCATCCCGTTTCTGCGACAGCAATTAATCTTGGAAAGGTTTGCCATTCTAACTTGTCCTTATCGTCAACAAATTCAGTCCATAAACATGCTTCTATCCCTAAAATATGTTTTTCATAGTTATTGTCATATCCTTCAGGTATAGGATCATATAAATATGTTTTTTTCGTAGGGATTAGATTATACGGGTAGTTTAAATAGACTGCTGACATCTCAGACATTACTACCTTCCTTCCCTTTATTGCGTGTTGCAGAACCAATTTTAAATTATTAGTCCAATAATGGCATATTGCGTCTTTGCTAAGTTTATCGTTTAAAATTTCGTTCCAACCCATTAATTGACGCCCTTTAGATGATAGATAGTCAGCAATACGATTAGTAAAGTATACTTGAAGGTTTTCAGAGCCCTTCATTCCTTCTTCAATTATTCGTTTCTGACACTCGGAACATTTATTCCAACGTCTTCTAGGCACTTCATCCCCTCCAGTGTGAATTATTTTAGACGGAAAGATATCCATTACCTCGTCTAAAACATTCTTAGTAAACTCGAAAACTTCCTCTTTTCCTATACAGAAAACATCTCTATGAATTCCAAAGCGTGTGCTAACCTCAAATGGACCCCCAGTACAACTCAATTCGGGGTATGCCGCTAATGCTGCCATAGTGTGACCTGGAAAATCGAGTTCTGGAATAATGGTTATATAGCGCTCGTTTGCATACTCAATTATATCCATAAGGGCTTCACGCGTGTAATAGCCAGATACAGGGATGCCATCAATAGGGACATTTTGCTTCTGAGAACTAATTACACCTTTTTTTCGGGCTACAATTGTCCCCTCCCTTTTTGATCCAATTTTAGTAAGTAAAGGATACTTCTTTATTTCAACTCGCCAACCTTGATCATCTGTGAGGTGCCAGTGAAGTCTATTCAATTTTAAGAGAGCCATTATATCCAAGATTTTTTTAACAACTTCTTTTCCAAAAAAGTGGCGTGCTTCGTCTAACATGAAACCTCGCCATTTAAAACGAGGGAAATCTTCAATTGAGACGCAAGGGATAGATAATTCAGAAATCTTATCTCCTTTCAGAGCTTTATTAGGGATTAGTTGAAGCAAAGTTTGGATGCCATAAAAGACCCCGACTGATGTGGTTGCAGATATAATGATGTTCTCTTTCGAAACTAAAAGAGAATACTCCTCAGAATTATTTAATTCTTTTTCATTAGAAGTTTTAAGTATTATTGAGCTTTTTCCTTCATTATTTTGAGAGGACTCCTCAAAAGCTAGATTCAACCCGTACTGTGATGCTAATACTTGTTTCAAATATTCACCGTTTCTCGTAGATGTTAAATCCGCTTGAATGGTAGTTTTTTGACTAAGGAAAAATATTCCATCATTTAATGAGACTTCCACAGGTTCAGGGATTATTTTTAGCTCTTCTTCAAACATTATATTAACATCCGTTCTAATATTTAAAAGAAACAGACAAGATGGTTATCGTAAAGAAGTTACATTCGAATAAAAATATTGTTTATCATGTGTATATGTTCTGAAATAGGAAATCTTAAAATTAAATCGTGTCATTTTGATCACTATGAATGATAAGAAACCTTCGGTTGAAGAGGTTGATCTTAATATTTTAGGAGTTCTCAGCGAAAATAGCAAGGAAAACTATAATCAAATCGCCAAAACATTAGAAAAATCTCCTGTTACAATTAAAAAGCATATAGAAGAACTAGAAAAACAAGGTGTAATCAAAGGGTATGGAATTGATATTGATTATGAAAAATTGGGATATGATATAATAGCTACAATAGAAATTACGGTTTCGAAGGGTAAAATGATAGAAGTAGAAACAGAAATCGCCGATAATCCTAATGTCTTTGGTGTTTACGATATCACGGGAGACTACGATGCTCTTGTTTTTGCTCGATTCAAAACGCGCACGGAATTAAGCGCTATGATTAAAAAACTTCACGCTTCTCCTTATGTAGAAGGAACAAATACACACATTATATTGAATGTTATTAAAGAAGGAAGTTCTTTCGTTAAATTGTTAGATAAAGAGAAAAAAAAGAAGTAAAAACACTTTCAGTATTCATCACATAACTTTTTATGCGGGACGATGATAACTTTAAGTAAGAAGTATAAATCAAAAAAATAAAACTATTTTCTATGAATTTTTGTCCTCAATGTGGAACTAAGATTGTAGCTTCGTGGAATGTCTGCCCTAATTGTGGACATAATCTTAAATCAGAGCTGGTGAATCAACAACCAACTCAAACTCAAAGTCCTAAAAAAACTTATTCTCAACAGAAACCCCAATATCAACCACGCCAATATCAACCTTATGGTTATCGTTCGAGAAGTAATAACACAAATGGAATAGTTGCGCTCATTTTTGGACTGCTGGGATTATTTGGCGTAATACCCCTAGTAGCTTCAATCATTGGCATCGTACTTGGTGTTATTGGTAAAAGAAAAGATGATGATCCAAGAATGGCAAAAGCAGGGTTAATTATTGGTATTATTGGAATTGTAGTATGGATAGCCTTTTATTTATGGATATTTTCTTGGATATTCATGATGTTTAGTTACTTTCCGGATTGAAGTTTTTTATATGAATAGGTTAAAAGTTAATATAAACTTAGCCTATCAATTTTACTTTTATTACTAAATTTGTCGGGACTCTTCTTTTATTATTGTGAAATTTTGTATCCTAACTATGAGTTTAGAAATTATAGAAAAGAAAAATCCAGTACCAAAGGAACATATTTATATCGTGCCAAATGACGATTTTTTTGATCTTTCTTGCGCCATCATCCCCTTTTCAGACCTTTTTCAAAAAATTTCTCTCCTAGATTTATATACAGGGAGGGAAAACATTCCTTTCGAAGAAAGAGACCTGGAATATAAAAAAATTTTATTAACCGAATTTTTATAAATTATCTTCTAAAAATCATTTTTCTTGTAATAAAAAGGAGTTAAAGGCGTTAGAGGCGTTAGAGACACCTTAAGAGAAATCGACGAAAAATTTTCAGAAAATAAAAATACTGATTAAAAAAGTCAGATAAAAATAGGTAAAAAACTACTTCTTAATCTATAAATTGGATAAAATTCTCTCATAAGATAATGTTTTTTGTCAACTTAAATATATTTCTCATGCTTTGAGTAGGGTCCTCAATTTTTTTTTATCCATACAATAATAAAAAACTCCTTTTTTTTTCAATATGTAGTATTTCTGTCGGTACGCGGTTTTTTGTGGTTAAACAATTTTTAACGCAAAACAATAAGTATATAAGCAAGAACAATTAATTTTAAACAAAAAAATAAGAAATAGGATGAAAAGTGAATTAATTTCAATTTTTTTGTGATAAAGTAAAATATATATAGATACATGCATAATTATTAAATAATGTTTAAGGGAAAATATTCCCACAAAAAAAAACATTGAAAAAAAATTGGATGTGAATTATGAATGATGTTAGAAGAAATAGAAAAAAGCCCTGAAGCTGTAATAATTGCAGCAGACGAAGTATTTAAGACATACGAGCTAATGTGTTTGGATAAGTTAAAGGAAATTGGAAGATCTACAGCTCGAGACTGGTCTTTCGCAATGGGCTACACACATCGTAGTTCACTTGCGAAAATCATACGAAGAATCACAGAACAATACCCTGAGATGATTAAAATCTATTATAACAGGTTTCCTCGACTCTACGAAGCATTATAGTGTTCACTAAAGAAATGTAAGCTAATATATCTTTCTGGAACTGTTTCACACATTTGATTTCGCGCAAAATACTTGTTCAATTTTTTTATAAATATGAAGATCTATTAAAAGTGGTTGAAAAATGATAATTAAGTGTGAAAATTGTGGAATAGAGTACTATTATGGAGGAGTGATATAGAATGACAAAATTTTCTATGATTACTCATCAAACAAGCATGATTGGTTCACGGACAAGAGTTGAAGATTCTTGCGAGTCTGGATTATGCCCGCTATGTATTGCAGATTGTCCCGTGTTCTGTGAGGTCTCGAAATCAGCGTTAAGAGGTCGAGAAGCGCTATACCCGCGAAGAGAATATTTTGGAAACTCAACAGCAGGAACGCCAAAAGATTTTGGTTTATCCTATGGCGATTTCCAAATTCAATTTGAAGTGCGAGGCGCTCAAGGTATCGAAGCTCATGAAGACAAGGTGATTTTCCCAAATGTGGATATGACGATGCGTTGGGGTAATATACTACAAAAATTACCTATCGTTATTGCTGGCCTTGGCAGTACGTACGTAGCTAAGCGAAATTGGAAAGGTTTAGCAATTGGCGCTGCTTTAGCAGGTGTAAGTCTTACAATTGGAGAAAATGTAGTCGGAATGGATCCATTTGCTCAATTCGCAAATCACGCAGTTTATCCCAAAGTCACTGATACAGAGGATATGAAATTTCGTGTTAACACCTATAGAGAGTTTTGGGATGGAAAACATGGCGATATAATTGTTCAGAAAAATGTTGAAGACACAAGGCTCGGAGTATTCGATTATGTAACTTCAAAACTGGATATAGAATCACTTGAGTTGAAATTTGGTCAGGGAGCAAAAGCAATCGGTGGAGAAGTAAGGTTATCCTCTTTAGAGAGAGCACAATTACTTCAACAACGAGGTTATTTAGTCTTTCCAGATCCCTCAGATCCAATGGTTGTAGATCAATGGAAAGCGGGGTCAATACCTGACTTTGAGAGACATAGCAGAGTAGGATTGTCGACGACTGAAGATGTTTTAGAAGAAATAGACCAAGTTCGCTCATCAGGAGCAAAAAACATATTTATTAAAACTGGAGCCTATCGTCCAGCGGCAACAGCATGGCTATTAAGGTTAGCAGTGGAAGGAAAGGTAGATGGAATAACATTCGACGGTGCTGGAGGAGGGACGGGGATGAGCCCGGTGAGTATGATGAATGAAGGCTCAATTCCAACCGTTTATTTAGAAGCTCTTGTAGTTGGATGTTTAGACATGATAAAAAAGAAGAACCCTAATGTTAATATTCCAACCGTGGCCATCGCGGGTGGAATTGCAAACGAGACTCAGATGTTCAAAGCTCTTGCCATGGGTGCCCCCTATGTTAAATGTATAGCCATGGCAAGGGCTCCACTAACAGCTGCTATGAAATCTAAGTTTATTGGTGAAACTATTTCAAAGGGTAAGGTCACCCCCGCGATGTTGAAAAACCTGGGATTTCCTAAAGGTAAGGATCCCTCGAGTTTAAGCCTTAATGAAGCTTTCGTAGAATATGATAAATTAGCGAGGATTTACAAAGGAAAAGAAATTCCTCCCTCTGCAGTTGGAGTTTATACGTATTTTGAAAGTAAGCTCGGTATCGGCTTAAAACAACTGTTAGCAGGGGTTAGAAAATTTAATTTAGACCTTTTAGACAGACACGATATCGCTTATATTACTCAACGAGCTAAAGATGTATGTGATAAATGGAATTTACATGTTGAGTCCCAAGAATCTCTTGATTTTGAATTGGTAAAGAACGAGATATATTCGGGAAACTATGAATAACAAATTTTATTTTATTTTAGTTTTCTTTGGATAAACTAATTCGGTGGAAATTAAAAAAAAGAAAAGAAAAATTATTTCATTGCTTTTTCAAATTCGTTAATAAATGCTTCGTATTGTTTTATCCCTAACTCCCAGAAATCTTGTTTTGTGATATCTAATCCAACTATTTCACCTAAATCTTCTGGAGATAAACTACCGCCCGCCGCTAGCAATTTTTTAAATTTAGGAACAAAATCTTTCCCCTCTTTTTTATAAGTCTGATACAACGCATATACAAAAAGCTGAGCGTAAACATAGGGATAATTGTAGAATCGAAAATTCGGGATAAAGTAATGTGGTTTCATCGTCCATTCCCAATCCATCTCTTCGAACCATTCAACACAATCTCCGTAAATTTTATCTCTTCCAGCGCACCAGTATTTTGAAATCGTTTTACCGTCTAAATTTTCACTCTTTTCAATAGCTTTATACAAATCTTGTTCAAACCAAACTCTAGCGCTTACTTGAAATGCTGCTTGTCCTGCGTCGTCTAAAACATGGGCTAAAATAGCTAACTTTTCTTCTTTAGAGTTTGCCTTTTCGAGGAGGAGATCTGTCATTAATAACTCTCCAAAAGTGGAGGCTGTTTCTGCAACTGTGTAACCTGGATGAATGTTAAAATATGTTTGTTCATCAAACACAAGATAGTCGTGTATTGCGTGGCCAAGTTCATGTATTAGTGTAAAGATTTCAGTCAACTCTCCAGTATAGGTCATGAGAATATAGGCTGATTTTCCTTTAAACCAAGAGGCGCAGTTTGCCCCGTTTCTTTTTCCCTCTCGTGGACTAGCATCAATGTGGTTACGATTAAACATATCCCTTACAATTTCTACACATTCTGAATCGAATCTTTCATATGCTTGGATTACTAATTCTTTTGCTTCATCCCAGGAATGTTTTGTATGTGGAACATTAGGTAGTGGAGCTCTAATATCTGCACAATTTAACTTAGGGAGCTTCATAACATCAGCTTTAAGTTTTAAATATCTACGATACACGCTTACGCCCTTCTCAATAGTTTTCATTAAATTATCGATTATCACCTGCGTTGTATCATTAACTAATAGACTATTATGCAATGGACTATTGTATTTGCGTCTTTTAGAATTATTTACCCAATCCCCACATATACTTCTCAGAGCTAAAGAAAATACCGTTTCCTCTTTCCCTAGTAAGCCGTAAATAGACTTATTCGCTGATATTCGGGTTCCTCTATCTGGGTGAGTAAGCAACGCATTAGCTTCCCCGTACGATAAATCTTTATCTTCACCTTCAACATTTACTATGAACTTTCTTGTATTCAGCCACTTAGACTGCAACATACTCCATGCATTTACTCCATATTGATCTTTTTCAAGAATAAGTTGTTCTTCTAATTCTGTTAGATTGTGAGGGAATTTTCTTTTAATATTTTCTAAAATATGTTTATAGTTCGATAAAATGGGATCATTTACTATAGCTGGATTATCATTAACATACTTCGCTACATCAAGTTCTACAAAAGCTAGATCCTTCGATATTTTAGTCGTAAAATCTTCTACTTTATTTTTTAAGGCTTCACTCTCCGGAACAGTCATTTTTGCACTATATAGCCTATTCTTATAAAGGTCTAATTCGCTTAAATCAGCCTGAAATTTCTCTTGTCTCTTGAATAAATCTAACAAGGTTTGTGGAGCGAAGTTATCTGAAGTGATCATTCCTTTGTAATCGTTTATAATATTTTCTGTTTCTTTTAAGAGTCTACTCATTGTTTCAGCTATTTTTGGATCATCATGGCCAGCAAAGATTTCAGTTAAATCCCATGCAATTTCAATTTCGTTTTCGTTTTCAGTCATAATAAAAGAAAATGTAGGTCATCTAATAAATAAAAATGTTTTTCAACGAGAAAACGAATCTTCACAGGTTTTTTAAGAAAGGAAGGAGGCTACTCATATTCAATTGTGCTTGGTGGTTTGTTAGAAATATCATACACGACTCGATTAATTCCCTTTACTTCGTTTATGATGCGAGTGCCAATTTTTTCTAGTAATTCCCAATCAAGCTTGGCAAAGTTGGCAGTCATTGCGTCTAAAGACTCGACAACTCGTATAGCACAAATGTATTCATAGGTACGATAATCTCCCATAATTCCTACGGTTTTTACAGGTAAAAATACGCAAAAAGCTTGCCAAACACTATCGTAAATTTTTGCTTTCCTGATCTCGTCAATTAAAATCTCATCAGCGTCTCTTAGGATGTCTAGTTTTTTCTTTTCAATTGGACCAATTATTCTTACTGCCAATCCAGGACCAGGAAATGGATGCCGTAATACAATGTTTTCCGGTAATCCTAATTGTAATCCGATTTTTCTTACCTCGTCTTTATATAGCTCCTTCAGTGGCTCTATAATTTTTAGCATCATGTCATCTGGTAGAGTTAAATTATGGTGAGATTTTATTTTTACTGATGTGCTGCTCGTAGCGCTCGTTTCTACTCGATCGGGATAAATAGTTCCCTGAGCTAAATATTTTATATCTGGATAAACCTTTTCTAATTCGATTGTTTTTTTTTCAAATACTTCAATAAAAGTGTGGCCGATAATCCGCCTTTTTTCTTCAGGATCATCAACATTTTCTAACCTTTCTAGAAATAAACCTTCGGCGTTAACATAATGGAAGTTTTCAAATTTTAAATCTTGTCCAAATGTTTTCTGAACTTGGATTTCCTCGTTTTTCCTTAGCACTCCATTGTTTACAAATATACTGTGCAACCTGTTTCCAATGGCTTTTTGAAGTAGTATTGCGACAACAGAAGAATCTACTCCCCCGCTTAAACCTAAAATAACTCTGTTTTTCGGGCCAACTTCTTTCTTAATAGTTTCAATTGACTTTTCTATCCAATTTTCTAAGTTCCATTCTTTCTTTGCTTTTACTATGTTCAAAACGAAGTTTTTCAAAACTGTAATCCCCTTTTGCGTATGTATAACTTCAGGGTGAAATTGAACGCCGAATAAATTCAAACTTTCATTTGCATACGCTGCAATAGGGCAAGTAATTGTTCTTGCTAATACTTCGAACCCATCTGGCATGGATTCGACTTGGTCTCCGTGAGACATCCACACCATTTCCCTCTTTTCTAAAGATTCGAATATTTTCTTAGTCTTGAGGATTTCTAACTCTGTTCTACCGTATTCTTTCTGATCAAATGGCTTTATTTTTCCACCTAATTGATGAATTATCAAGTGTAAACCATAACAAATCCCCAAAACAGGTATTTTTTCCTCTTTTACATAACTAAAGAAATTTTTCGTTAGATGTGGACTATTCTCCTCGTAGACGCTACTAGGGCCACCAGAAATAATAATCCCTTTTGGGTCAACCCTTTCTAATTCTTCAATAGAGACATTGTATGGAAAAATTTCTGAATATACTCCAAATTCTCGAATACGTCTAACTATAAGGTGCGTATACTGTGAACCCATGTCTATTACGCAGATTTTATCCATAGAATATTAACTACTTTGTAATGTTGATTAAGTATTTATTAAATTGATATTTTAATTAACTTTTTCAATATAAAATATATATTGATTATCATCGTAGTAAAAATAAATAAGTAAGAGTTAATAAATAAAAATAATCAAATTGGATTGATTTGTTGGTCTTATAATGCCAACCTCTCAATTTTTTAGCTTTAATAACTCTTTTAAGAGTTTTATTACTTTGAATACTAGTTTGTAAAGCTGCTTAAAATATAAATGAATTTTTAATAGTATTTATAATTCAAAAAAGTAATAATTAAATGCTTATTCATAAAGCAGAACTTATACTAATAATATTTTTTTAAAATCATAGAAACTAAACTAAAGAAGAAAAAATCATGAAAGAAAATCTAGATCCGTTTCAGATCTCTCAAATACAACTTTATAATGCATGTAAGATTCGAGGTTGTGATAGAGAAATTTATAAATCTTTAAGTCAACCTGAAAGATTCGTTGAAATAAAGCTTACAATGAAGATGGACGACAATTCTCTTAAAACCTTTAAGGGTTTTCGTTCTCAATACAATTCTGCGAGAGGTCCAATGAAAGGAGGTATAAGGTGGCATCCTGATGAAACTGCTGCACTTGTAAAAGCATTGAGCGCTTGGATGACATGGAAATGCGCATGTGTAGATATTCCATTGGGGGGCGCTAAAGGTGGTATCATTTGTAATCCAAAAGAAATGAGTAATAGAGAACTAGAAACGCTTGCAAGAAGTTATATTAGGAAATTAGCAGATTTTATAGGACCAAGTATTGATGTTCCTGCTCCTGATGTCTATACTAACCCCCAAATTATGGCTTGGATGATGGACGAATATGAAATAATTGTACGCAAGCACGCGCCATCTGTAATAACTGGAAAACCATTACCCTTAGGAGGTAGCGCTGGGCGTTCAATTGCAACGGCCAAAGGTGGATCCTATTGCATCAGAGAAGCTGCAAAAAATATTGGTTTAGATTTAAATGGAGCAAGAGTTGTAATACAAGGATATGGAAATGCGGGCTCTTGGTGTGCTAAAATCCTGCAAGATGATTATAATTGTAAGATAATTGCTGTTTCCGATTCAAAAGGGGGCATTTACAATAAAAATGGAATTGATGCTTATGCAGCTTCGGAACAAAAAGAAAGATCTTCCACGGTAGTAGGATTAAAAGGAACGCAAGAAATAACAAATGAAGAATTATTAGAATTAGAATGTGATGTGTTAGTTCCTTCTGCTCTAGAAAATGTAATTACACGTAAAAATTCACAAAATATAAATTGTAAAATTGTAGCAGAACTTGCAAATGGACCAACAACACCTGCTGGAGATCAGATATTATTTAAAAATGATATTATTGTTATTCCTGATTTTTTATGTAATGCTGGAGGAGTTACTGTTTCATATTTTGAAATGGTGCAAGGATATTATCAATATTTCTGGACTGAGGCAAAAGTATTTACAGCCCTGGATAAAATAATAAGTAAAGCATATCGTTCCGTTGTTCATAAAGCAAAAGAATATAATTCTAATTACAGAATGGGTGCATACTTAATAGCCATCGATAGGGTAATTAATGCCATGGAATTACGCGGTTGGTTATAAATTTAGTAATATAATCTAGCTGATTTTTAGAAATCCATACTTCACTCTATAATTTATTACTTAAAATGAAAAATCTTTCTTTTTCTTTTTTTTTAATGAACAAAACAACAGTTTCTTTATACTAATAGATCGTTTTATTGAAAATAATTTAATTTTAAATACTATATTAAATATTTAATATCAGAATACATATAATTTGGAGTTTAGAATTATGATACTAAACCCAAATGAGAATGCTAAAGAAAAAATGGATATTTCTGTAGAAGTTATTAACTAGTTTTTCCAAAAAAAACCATAAAAATTGATATAAACCATGACACAATCAAAAAAGAATGTAGAAGAGGTAAATATCATAATAGATGAAGTTTTTCTTGATAAATCTATAAAAAAGCATGGTAATTTTCTTATCCCTATATTACAAGATATACAGGAAAGTTATAGATATCTACCTGAAGAGTATCTCATCAAAGTTGCAGAAAAATTGCAAATTCCACTGATAAATGTGTATGGGGTAGCTACATTTTACCAGTCATTTGGTCTTGTTCCTAAAGGTGAGCATATTATTACTGTTTGTTTAGGAACTGCATGTTATATACGTGGTGGAACAAATATGGTTGATGTACTAACAAAAGAATTGAACATAAAACCTGGGGAAACTACAAAAGATAAAAAATTCACGCTTGAAACTGTTCATTGTCTTGGTTGCTGTGCTATTAGTCCCGTTATGGTTATTGATGATAAGATTTACGGAAATTTAACTAGGGCTAAATTAAGAAAGATATTGAACAGATTTAGAGAAAATGAGGAAAAACTGAAATAGAGTGAAATTTAGTGTCAGAATTTACTAAAAGAGAAGTATTTATTTGTAGAGGAACTGGTTGTAATTCCTCAGGAGCAAAAGAGAATTTTGAAGCTTTAGAAGAGTCAATTAAAGATAATAATTTATCAGATTTTATAAAAATTAAGCAGACAGGATGCCATGGTTTCTGCCAGATGGGACCACTTGTAGTAATCCAACCAGATAATGTTCTTTATGTTCATGTGCAGGAGGAAGATATAGATAGCATAGTTAAAGAACACTTTATAAAAAATAATATCATTGAAAGATTATTATATGAGGATCCAACGACTGGCGAAAAAATAAAGGATATGGATAAAGTTGCTTTTTATTTTCATCAACAGCGATTTTTACTTGAATATTGTGGGAAAATTGATCCTGAAAATATTGATGATTATATTAATATTGCAGGCGGCTATAAATCCCTTCAGAAAGTTATAGCAGAATTAAAACCCTCCGAAATTATTAAAGAAGTAAAAAAATCGGGACTAAGAGGGAGAGGTGGTGCAGGATTTCCAACTGGTCAAAAGTGGAGTTTTGTCGCAGATGCTAAAGATGAACCTAAATATGTAATTTGCAACGGTGATGAAGGAGATCCAGGTGCATTTATGGATAGAACTATTTTTGAAAGTAATCCTCACAGCGTGCTTGAAGGGATGATTATTGGTGCTATGGCAATGGGCGCAAAAGCAGGATATATTTATTGCAGGGCAGAATATCCTCTTGCTATTCAACGAATTAAAATTGCACTTCATCAGGCGAGAGAAAGAAAATATCTTGGAAAAAATATACTTGGAAGCAATTTTTCATTTGATATTACATTGAAACAAGGAGCGGGAGCGTTTGTTTGTGGAGAAGAAACTGCATTAATAGCCTCAATAATGGGAAAGAGGGGAATTCCAACGCAGAGACCTCCATTTCCTGCACAATCTGGCTTATGGGGGAAACCTACTAACATAAATAATGTAAAATCTTGGGCTTTAATTCCACGAATTTTTGAAAAAGGAGCAGATTGGTTTGCTTCTATCGGAACTGAATTCTCTAAAGGTACTATAGTTATTGCGCTTACTGGAAAAATTAAAAATGCAGGTTTAGTAGAGATTCCAATGGGTACCACAATTAAGAAATTAATTTATGATATTGGTGGAGGAAGTGCAACAGGTAAAAAAATAAAAGCTATACAGACAGGTGGTCCATCTGGTGGATGTATTCCACAAGATCTTTTTGATTTACCGATTGATTATGAATCACTTAAGCAAGTCGGGTCTATAATGGGTTCGGGGGGAATGATTGTACTAGATGAAGATACCTGTATGGTCGATTTTTCAAGGTACTTCACAGATTTCTTACAGAATGAATCATGTGGTAAATGTTCAATATGTAGAGAGGGTACTCAACGTATGTTTGAAATACTAACAGATATAACCGAAGGTAAAACAAATGTTGAGTCTATTGATCTGCTTGAAGAGCTTGGTCATGTAATAAAAGAGACTTCTTTATGTGGACTTGGTCAAACTGCACCGAATTCTGTACTTTCTACAATTAGATATTTCAGAAATGAGTATTTAGAACATATTTTAGAACATTATTGTAGAGCGGGGTTATGTACAAAACTTTTAAAATCTCCATGTGAAAATAGTTGTCCAGTCCATCTAAATATTCCAGGATTTATACAATTGTTCAAAGAAAATCGTCTTGAAGAAGCATATGAATTGATTATGCTTGATAATCCTCTTCCCGCAACTACAGGGCGAATTTGTTTTGCACCTTGTAATAATCGGTGTAAAAGAGAATATATAGATGAAACTATCAATACAAGATCTCTTCATCGCTATATTTCAGACACTATATATAAAATGAAAAAGGATGAAGAAATTATAAAAAGGTTTATAAGTAAAAAATTACCAATAACAGGAAAGAAAATTGCAATAATTGGTGCTGGTCCATCGGGTTTAACTGCAGCTTATTATTTAGTTAGATTGGGTCATTCAATAGATGTTTATGATAAAAAATCTAAACCCGGAGGAAAATTATTATATAGTATTCCTGAATACCGTCTTCCTACAAATGTTTTAGAACATGAAATAGATATTATTAGAAAATTAGGAGTAAATTTCATTTTAAAAACAGAAATTGGCAAAGAAATACAGTTAAATAAATTAATTGAAGATTATGATGCAATATATATTACAACTGGTACTCAAAAAACAATACCTTTGAATGTTCCTGATTGTGATGTTCCTGGTGTACTTTTAGCAATTGAAGAATTAGAGAAAATTAAAAACAGTGAATTTAGTCAAAATAATGATCAAGTAGTAATTATTGGTGGTGGAAATACTGCAATGGATGTTGCAAGATCATTAAAGAGAATGGGAGGGGATGTTACTATCGCTTATCGTCGTACTTTAAGAGACATGCCTGCAAATGAAGAAGAAATAAAAGACGCAATGAAGGAAAATATTGAATTTATGTTCATGGTTTCTCCTCACGCTATTGTAAGTAACGATGATAATTTAAAAGGAATTGAACTTATGAAAATGAAAGGTGGTGAACATGATCCATCTGGCAGAAGAAAACCTATTCCTATAGGTGAAACATTTATCATCCCCTGTGATAAGATATACACAGCAATCGGTCAAAGAATAAATTTTAATTTTGTAGAATGCACGGATGTTAATATCAAGGGTAATGTGGAAATAAATCCGACTACTTTGCAGTCTAGTAATCCTAAAGTATTTGCAGGAGGAGATTTTATAACAGGGCCAACTACTGTTGTAAATTCTATGTCAGAAGGCAAGAAAGCAGCTCGAAATATAAATATTTTTTTAATAGGTGATGATAACTTTTCCGAATTATACAAAGATTTTGATTATAAAGGTGAAATTCCTCTTGAATCTGAAATTACTCCTAAAATTATGGAAATAGAAATTCCAGTGAAAGAAAGAATTTCCAATTTTAAAGAAGTTAGAAGAACTTTATCAAAAGAGCAAGCTATAAATGAAGCTATAAGATGTTTACGATGTGATTTAGAAATTATCGAAAAAAATAAATGATTAAATGTTGGAAAAATTGATTTAATATGCCAAAAATAAAAATTGATGGAATTGAGTTTGATTGTCCAGAATATTGGACAATTCTTGATGCTGCAAAATTTATAGGAATTAATATACCCACTCTTTGCTATCACGAGGGTCTTTCAACATGGGGTGGTTGTCGCCTATGTATTGTTGAAATAGGGAAAGATATAAATACAAAACTGGTTTCCTCGTGTACATTCCCTGTTCAAGAAGGTCTTTACATCCGAACTGCAAGTAAAAAAGTAATCAAAGCAAGAAAAATGATACTTGAGCTTTTAATTGCACAAAATCCGACTGCTAAGGTATTACAAGATCTTGCATCAAAAATAGGATTGAATAAAATCAGGTTTAAACCTAAATGGGAAAACTGTATTTACTGTGGTTTATGTATCAGGATGTGTGAAGAACAGATGATGGCAAAGGCTATTGGATTTGTTAATAGAGGAAATAAGCTAAAAATAACCACCCCCTTTGATAAAAACTCGGAGGATTGTCGAAGATGTGGTGGTTGTATTTATATTTGCCCAGCATGCACAATAAGATGTGAAGGGTCCCATCCAGAAAGTGTGTTATGTAATGGCTGTTATAATATACTCCAACCTACATGCTTGGATGTTCATGATAATTACTCATGTTGGATGGGGTTAGAAGGAGAATGTGGAATTTGTGTTACTACATCAACTAATCAAAAAATAAATGAAAAAAAGGAGATATAAAAAATGGTAAATTTAAAAATAAATGCTTCGGCTGCCACTTTGACGAAAAATAGAACTGAGGATTCAGTTGTACCTGAAAGTGGAATGTGTGCTACTTGCATAGATGGTTGCATCGGTATGTGTGATGTTGGAAAATCTGCATATAGGGGTTCAGAAGTATTATATCCAAAGCCCTTTGGTTTGATAACATCTGCAGGTGTAAAAAGTTATCCGGTGGATTTTTCTCAGTTTACAATACTAGGCTCATGTAGAGGTGCATATGGTATTGAAGCGGAATCTGATAAAGCTTTATTCACGAACGTGAATTTAGAGCAAAGAATAGGGCGAGATAAAAAAATAAAGTTAAAACTTCCCTTTATTATTCCAGGACTTGGCTCAACAGCTGTAGCGAAAAATAATTGGGACGGACTTGCAATTGGAGCAGCGCTTTCAGGAATAATTCTTACAATTGGTGAAAATGTGTGTGGTATGGACCCTAATTCAAAAATAGAAAAAGGAAAGATTGTGTATTCCAAAGAACTTGAAAATAGGGTTAAACTTTATAAAGATTGGCAGCAAGATGGTTATGGTGGAATTGTAGTTCAAGCAAATGTCGAGGGTACAAAACTTGGTGTGCAGGAATATGCATTAGATAAATTAGGTGTTGAAATAGTAGAACTTAAATGGGGGCAAGGAGCTAAAGATATCGGTGGAGAGGTAAAATTAAAAACTTTAAAACGCGCCCAAGTGCTTAAAGATAGGGGATATTTCGTACTGCCAGATCCTTATGATCCAACAGTTATAAAGGCATTTGAAAACCATGTTTTTAATGAATTTGAGCGCCATTCAAGGTTAGGTATGGTAAGTGAGGAGAGTTTCTATAAAAGAGTAGAAGAATTAAGATCTTTGGGAGCGAAATATGTTTTCTTAAAAACAGGAGCATATAGACCTAAAGATCTGGCTCTTGCTGTAAAATGTGCCTCTGAGGCTAAAATTGACTTATTAACAGTAGATGCAGCAGGAGGCGGAACAGGAATGAGCCCATGGAGGATGATGAATGAATGGGGTGTGCCCCGTTTTGAGCTTTGGTCACTTCTTTATAAATATCTTGATATCCTATCGAAGAAAGGAAAATATATTCCTGATATTGCAATTGCCAGTGGTATTTCTATGGAAGATCAGATATTTAAGGGTTTAGCATTAGGCGCACCCTATTTTAAACTAGCGGGTATGGCTAGAGCACCACTGGCGGCAGCAATGGTCGGTAAAACTATAGGCAAAAGCATAGATGATGGTGAATTACCTGTATACATTTCGCGTTTTGGAAGAAGAAAAGAAGAGATTTTTATAACAGCCCCCGAGCTTCGGCATAAATTTGGAGATAAATTCGATTCAATACCTCCTGGTGCAATTGGATTATATACATATATGACTAGACTTAAGCAAGGACTTAAACAATTGATGTGCGGAGCAAGAAAATTCACATTAGATTATATTACCCGAGATGACATCGCTTCATTAACACATAAAGCTGAAGAAATAACTGGAATCCCATTAATAATGGATTGCGATAAAGAAGAAGTTGAAAAACTTCTTAATTTTTAATCTTAAAACTTTTCTTTTTTTTATTCTTACTGAACAAAAAACCGATTCTTACCTTCAAATAGATTATTTAATTAGAAATAATTTATAATTAAATACAATATAAAATTGTTATTAGTCAGAATAATAATAATTTGGAATTTAGAATTATGATAATAAACCCATATGAGAGTGCTAAAAAAAAAATTGATATAGCAGCAGAATTAATTAATTTACACCCGAATACTTTGGAATATCTAAAAAAGACGGAAAGAGCGCTCGTTGTTTCTATCCCAATAATGATGGATGATGGTTCTCTCGAAATTTTTGAAGGATACAGAGTTCATCATTCTACTTTAAGAGGTCCAGGAAAAGGAGGTGTAAGATATTCTCCCTTTGTGACTCTTGACGAGATGAAAGCTTTAGCCCTCTTGATGACGTTTAAGACTGCTTTATTAGGGTTACCTCTTGGCGGTTCTAAAGGTGGTATAAGAGTCGATACTAAAAAGCTATCAGACAGAGAATTAGAGAATTTAACGAGAAGATATACCATGGAAATTATAAATATGATTGGACCAGATAGGGATATTGCTGCACCAGATATGTACACCGACTCACGTACAATGGCTTGGATGATGGATACATATAGTATGCAAAAAGGTCGAACTATTCCTGGAGTAGTTACTGGTAAACCAATTGAGATTGGAGGCTCTATAGGGAGGGCTGATGCTCCTGGTACAGGAATGATTTATCTACTACGGCATTTATGTCAAAAACTTAATTATAATTTAGACAAAATGAGTGTTGTAATTCAAGGTTTTGGAAAAGTAGGCTCTGTTGTTGCTAAGCATTTATGTAACAACTCCTGTAATGTTATAGCAATCTCTGAGGAAGAAGGAGGGATATATTCACCAGATGGTTTAGATATAGACAAATTAATTAAATGGAAGCAACAAGGCAATTTGGTAAAAGAATATGAAGATAAAAATACAACCCCAATTACCAATAATGAATTACTAAGCACTAAATGTGATGTTTTAATTCCTGCTGCTGTTGAAAATCAGATTTATAGCGGAAATGCAGATAAGATTGATTGTAAAATAATGTTAGAAGGAGCAAATAGTCCAACAACCTCCCAAGCAGATGCAATTCTGGAGGAAAAAGATATAATAGTTGTTCCAGATATTCTTGCTAATAGTGGAGGTGTATGTGTGTCTTATTTTGAATATATTCAAGATTTGCAGAGTTATTTCTGGAATTTAGATCGCGTTAATAAAGAAATGAAAACTATTCTTGTAGACACATTTGAGGAAGTATTTAAATTTTCAAAAAAAATGGATTCATCACTCAGAACGGCAGCATATGCTATTAGTACAAATCGATTAGCAAAAGCACATGAATTGAGAGGCTTATTTCCATAAATGTGAGCATTTTAGTTTATGAGAATTAAACAGAAATTATTATAAAGAATAAAATAGAATAAAATAAAAAAATAGAAAAAAGTGTAATATAATGGTCCTTAATCCTTTTGAAATGGCAAAAAAGCAAATTGATATTGTAGCAGAAGAGATGGATTTAGATCCAAATATTCTTAAGTTTTTAAAAAGAGTAGAACGTTCTTTAATAGTTTCTATTCCAATTATGATGGATGATGGTACTTTAAAGGTTTTTGAAGGTTATAGGGTTCATCATTCAACAATCAGAGGACCTGGGAAAGGTGGTTTACGATATTCTCTAGGTGTTAATCTTGACGAAGTAAAAGCTTTAGCAACATGGATGACATGGAAAACTAGTCTTTTAAACTTGCCCTTAGGGGGCGCTAAAGGTGGTATATGCGTTGATCCTTTTAAATTGTCTAAAAAAGAGCTAGAAAAACTTACAAGAAGGTTTACTGCTGAAATTATTAATATTATCGGACCAGATATTGATGTTCCTGCTCCAGATATGAACACTAACCCACAAATTATGGCTTGGATCATGGATACTTATTCGATGCAAAAAGGACGGACGATTCCTGGCGTTGTAACTGGAAAACCAATCGAAATTGGCGGTTCTGTTGGAAGAGCAGGTGCTACTGGAACGGGATTGTATTTTGTACTTCAAGCTTTAGTTGAAAAACTAAAATTAGACTTAACATCCTTAAAGATTGTAGTTCAAGGATTTGGTAATGTAGGAGGAACGATTGCTGATCTACTTTATAAACATGGGTGCAAAGTTATTGCCGTCTCAGATATATCAACAGGCATCTACTGCGAAGATGGTTTAGACATAGAAAAATTATTGGCATGGGCTAAACAAGGTAATTTATTAAAAGATTATAAAAATGATAAGTATAAGCTTATTGGTAACGACGATCTACTTACATCAAAATGTGATGTATTAATCCCCTCAGCTATAGAAAATCAAATAACAGAAAAAAATGCGGAGAAAATAGATTGTAAAATAGTTTTGGAAGGTGCAAATGGTCCTACAACACCAGAAGCGGATAAATTTTTGTTTAAAAAAGAAATAGTAGTTGTACCAGATATTCTCGCCAATAGTGGTGGGGTTTGCGTCTCTTACTTCGAATATGTCCAAGGTATTAATTCGTACTTCTGGAAACTAGATCGTATTAATGAAGAGCTTAAAAGAATTATAATTGAAGCATTTGAAGAAACATATAAAATATCAGAAGAAAGGCACATCCCTCTTAGAACTGCAGCCTACATCATCGCTGTGTCAAGAATTGCAAGAGCAATTGAATTAAGAGGTATTTTCCCTTAAGTCATTTTTTTTATTACATTGTTTATTATAAAGTAAAGGGAATAAGGATTAACAAATAAAGACATGAAATTCCAATATGAATGAACGCAAAAAAAGCTCCTGTTTTTAGCAACCTTTTAAAACCTAGGTTTTCAACGCCATTATCTCTAGCAACTTTAAGAGTCATCATATCTGCTGCGGCACCGCTAGGTAAAATATTTCCCCCTATATTTACAGCAACGATAAAGGCAAATAGTAGAGGTATTGCTGGAAAGGAAAATTCCTCCATTAAAACATCAATAATAGGTAAAAAGATCAATGCTATTGGCGTATTTGCTATAAAACCAGAAAGTAGGCTAACAAGAATAAGGATTATAAATATTGTTAGTATGGGACCAAATGTTTCGAAAGGAATCAACCCAATAATATCTCGAAACCCAGCTTGCAACATGCAATTAATAACCACATACATAGAAATGAAAAAGAATATAATTTCCCATTCAACATCCTTTAAGATTTTTCCCATTGGTTTATTAGTATATTTTTTATTAGCTAAAACTAATATTACTGCTGAAATTGCAGCTGTAAGATACAGCAAGGGCAAAACGACAAATAATACAATTGTAACTAGTATAGCGATGCTATTAAAGTAAAACATGGTTTTATTTTTGATCACAACATCTGTACTTATTAATTCTAACACGTACTCTCTCTGTTGCTCTTTAATTTTCGGCTCTTTTGAAAGCATTAATTTATCTATCAAAAATATTGTTAAGAACAACAATGCAAAAGAAAAAACCCAGAAATATTGGAAAAAAAAGACTGTATCAAGAGCAAACCAAGTAGAAATAATGATATTCTCCCCGCTTGAGAAGGGTGTAATAATAGAACCGATATTAATACAAATCGTCATTCCTAATAAGTAAGTACCAGCTCTTATTTTTAAAAAATGACAAAGACGAACAACTACAGGTGCTAAAATAATAACCACGACTACATCACTGATAACTGCTGCTAATAATGTAGTAATGAGACAAATTAGATAAAAAAAATATCGTTGATTTCCTTTAGAGATTTTAAAAATCTTTACAGCTAGATATTCTAACACGTTTGAATCTTGAGCGATTTTAGATATAATACTCATGCTCATTATAATTATTATTGCTTGCCATTCAATAGATAATACGAAATTATCAAACCAACTTTCAAAATTTAATGGTACCTCCAATACCAAACCAGTGACAAACGCTGCTCCGAACATACATATTAGGGAGATTGCTACGAAATCTGCTTCTTTCATAGAATAACTTACAATAATTAATGCAAATACAACAAAAACAAAAATGAGTAGAGGAAGATGAATCATTTCTAAATTAATATGTTAATTTTATATTAATATTGTGTAATAAACAGTTTTTAATAAACCTAATTATAGTATAAGACTTAACTCTTTCATCACTGCAATATAAGATAGGATAAGTCTGTTGGTTAAATTATTTAAACAAGAAAAGTTGTAGAAGAAATTTAAATAGGTTTAATTCGTTTAAAAGTGCGATATTTGAGATTAGGTAATCAAAGACATTTTCTTCGATAAAATAATGTAAAGTTACATAATAACCTTCTTCATGCTTTATCATCTCGGTGATTCTTCGAATAAGATTTATAATTTGCTTTTCAACGACAAGCATATCGCAATTGGTAGGATCGATATTTATGATATTGATACCAGAATTGCGACTAAACGCGACTTTACTTAATTCTGGATTATTTTGAACATATTGGTTGTTCAAATAATTCGTAAACATGGATTCGATTTGGTTATAAATGTTCTCTTTTTTTTCGGTTGTAAAATGCCCTTCAATTACATTTATGAGTAAATTTAAAATCTGTTGAAAGATGCCCAAAATATCAAAATATTCAGCAATCGTTGAAATATTTTCAGCAGTTAACCATTGACTGTAATACTCATCGATAGTATCTTTAAATGCACTGAAATGTTCGGTGTTGCCTTTCCATAAGTTTTTCCATTCATCTCTATTTTTAGAAACAAATTGTTCTATGAAAGACTGCATGATAATGTTAAGTCGAGCTTTTAACATGTTTGAACTGATATTTTTTTCTGAAGTTGCTACAAACAATAAGTTTAAATCCTTTTTCTCTAAATAAGACCACCTTAAGCCCCCCATTTCGATACTTTCGATCCCCTCTTTTAATTCATAAGTCGTAAACTGATTAAGGGCGGCTAATAAACCACTAATAAGATCTTCATCTATTGGCAAATCCATATAGGCCTTGTATAACAATGTAATACCGCTTTCTGAATCAAGAATCCATATATTCATAATATAAAGTGTTTTTAGAAATTACATTTAGATATATAAAAGCACGCGTTAATAAATCATTATTTTTAAATAAAATTTTAATATCATCACAAAAAATCTTTTAGATCTTTGGTTTTGCAATATTTTTCAATATTTCTTAACATTTCAGAGATTTTATTTTGTAGAATTAAATCACCTACACTGGCTATACTACGTAAGACATCGCTACTCAGCGTAAAAGTTTCTACAAAAACCCCCACTTTTGATTTATTGGGAGATATTGATTTGATGCGCATTCTTCCTTCCAATTCTCGAATATCTTTATTGTTTCTCACATTAAATTCGATTAGATGGCCCTTTCCTGGATCTTGACCCTTATCAGAAAGTATCAATTCTCCTTCCATTTCGATTGGAATTTTTATTAAGTCTATCTCATCGTATATCTTGGTATGTAGTACATTTGGCGCTGTAAATTTTGCTTCCATTTTCTTTGTAGGGTTAATCTCTTCCCAGAACTCTGCTACGTAGAGTGCTTTAAGCAAGTCACTGTCATTACAGTTATCTATTTCTAAAACTTTCGAGATTTTAACCATAATTTTCACCTTAAATTATAATGAGTATGATTTACTAATAAAAATCGAAAGTTTTTAATCTTTTATGTTAATAAATACAAAAGTTAGAATGGTAGCCTCAGACTTCCTTGATTATTTCATCTTTTAGACATTTAATCATTTTAAATTTGTCATCATTGGCTCTTGTGCAAATCTCTACACATTAAAGAATTAGATTGATTTTGATTTACTGGTCCCGAAACAGCATACTTTTATCTAACTGTCGTTCTTCTTTACAATTGGGACATATCCAAGTTGCATCATTTTTTTTTATCGAATTTATGCACACATCACATACAAACGTGTCGCAAATGCAGTAATAGCACCTATCTAGTATATTTTCACAGTTTTTTCCACAGATATAACAATTTGGTGGATTTTTAGACATATCTATAGTACGATTTAAATTCTTTTATAATATACAGTATTATGTTTATTATTAATTAAATTTAACAGCCTTACTGAAAATAATGGATAAATTTAGGTCACGAATTCAATTACTTTCCCTGTTAATAATATTCTTTATATATAAAGCGATTTCAGCCGTCTTGTATAACAATTTTCCAGAATTTACACTTTGGTTGCTGATCTCTATAGGTTATGCGATCTCTCTTATAATTTTATATATAGTTTTTAGAAAAAGAGAAAAACTTTAAAGTTGTTCCCTTAGAGAAAAGAAATAGGCGAATATAAATTTAGGGTCGTTTTGGTTCATTTACTTTTTTTTTTTAAAAATGTCAGGTATTAAACCCTCTATTCCTAAGCTTTTTAATACACTATCTCTAATGTCCACTTGTACTCTCATGTCTTGCATTACTTTTAATGTATCTCCTAAGGTTTTTGAGAAGGTATCGCTCATTTCCTTAATAGCGTCTGATGTTATTTTTAGAGATTCGCTAATCGCTATGTTAGTTTCATGCAATTCAACCGTTAACTTTTCCATTGTCTTTCTCATTTCTGAGAGTTCTTTTTTCAGTCCCATTTATATTCGAGATTAACAATTATTCTAATAATCTTCTTAAAGTAAGTTTGATTTAAAG
>SOKP01000287.1 GCA_004375715.1 Promethearchaeota archaeon
TTTTCCCTCAATGCATACTTTCTTTTTGTATTGTATCTTATAGAAAAATAATAAAAACTTTAAAAAAATGGAGATATTAATTTGAAAGAAAAAGTGTTTAGTAAATTTCTCAGAAGACAAGTGTTATTAATTGGATTGCTCTACATGGGAGATTACCTTTTCTTCTTTTTTGAGCAAAATTATTTCAACACATACTTAGATCATGTGCTTTATCTCCCAGAACTCTTCATTTCTATAATGGTCTCCTTATCAGCTACGGTTGGTCTTATAAGCATGCCATTATGGGGGATTGCAAGTGATAACACAAGAACAAAATATGGTAGACGTCGGCCGTTTCTATTATTTGGTATTATTGCTGGATTTGGGATGGTATTATTCAGTTTTGCATATCTGTTATTCGGTAGAACTCAAATTGCATTTATATGGTGCTTAATAATTGATGTTTTGCTTATCGGCATTGCTTCAAATGCATTTCTCGTAGCTGAAAGAGCTCTTATTCCAGATACAATCGAACTTGAAAAAAGAGGGCGAGCAAATGGTATCATTAATTCGATTAGCTACATTGGGCTATTAATTGGTGTAGCATTCCTATTACTAGGAAATGAATTATTTGGCATCCCTGATCCTCGCCCAGGTGCTACAGGAACGATTATTACGCAGGATGGGCACATGATATTATTGTCTACAGGTGGACTTCTTTTTGCTATAGTTGGAATTATTGGTTTTTTCTTTATAAAAGAAAAACCTGTTTCTGAGCTTCCTGAGAAGAAGAAGTTTTTTACAGAACTAAAGCAAACTTTTAATTTAACAGAATTGAAATCCCATAAAGAATTCTTTAAAATTCTTCTAGCACGAGTCATATTCCAATCCGGGATATCTTCGATTATGCCATTCTTATTTATTTTCATCTTCGATCAAGGACTTGGAACTCTGCAACTCTTATTAGGGATCGCCATCGCATTTCCATGGATATTTATTGCAACCATTTATTTAGGAAGATTGTCAGATAAATTTGGAAGAAAAAGATTCGTACCTATATCTATGATTATAGTAAGCATAGGATATCTTATAATGCCATTTGCTCCAGGTAATTACATTCTATTTGTGATTGGTTTGCCATTCGTGTTAGTAGGTGTATTATCATTAATAACCCCTTTGAATGCGTGGTCTCAAGATTTGTTACCAGAAGAGAAACGTGGAAAATTTACAGGAATACTAAATATTGTTAATACGGTATCTCAAATTATAGGTTCCTTCGCAGGAGGCATAGTTGCTACGTTATTTGGCATTTCTTGGATATTCGTACTCGGTCCTATCTTTTTTTTAGCCTCGATTCCACTATTTTTGAAAGTAAAAGAAACTGTAAATTTATAAATAAAATTTTACTCTTTTTTCTTTTTTCTTTTTTCTACTTCTTTTGTGGCTCTGCAATGATTTTTATCCACTTTTCGCGACCATAATCTTGAAATGCATCTACAGCTTGTTCTAAGGTTAATCATTTTTGATTAAACGCTCCAAATTTGATATCTCCAATCAAATAATTTCAATAGTGTCAAAAATATCATAAATCTAATATATAGAAACAATCTCTTTAGTTTATTTCAAGATGATTTAAATAATGCCTTTTTATTATAGATACTATAACGGCGAGCACTAAAAATTTAAAGAAAGTTGAATAAAATGATTAATAGGGACATAAAAGTTGCAATTATCGGAGTAGGGGACGTTGCAAGCGCATTAGTTGCGGGAGTCGAGAATTACAAAAAAAATCCAGATAAGATTATTGGTTTATTACCAGAAATTACTCAATATGGAGTAGAAGATATAAATTTTGTCATCGGTATTGATGTTAACGCTAATAAGATTGGTAAAGATCTAAGTGAAGCTATTTTTATGGAACCAAATTGTAATAAAAAAATTTTTGAGCCAGGATTTTTAAATGCTCCTGTGCTAAAAGGTCCAATATTAGATGGTTTAAAAAGTAATATAAAAAACATTATTCCTGTTACTGACAATCAAAAATCCGTAGACCTCGTTGAAGAGTTTAGAAAACGGGATGTAGATGTTGCTGTTATTTTGCTCCCAACAGGTTGCCATGAAGCGGTTAAATTCTACGCTATGGCAAGCCTTGATGCTGGAGCTTGTGTGGTTAACGGTATGCCTTCACACGTAGTTAAGGATTCAGAAATTGTTGAAAAAGCTCGAAAATTAGAACTTCCATTGATCGGTGACGACGTCAAATCTCAAATAGGAGCTACTATAATACATCGATCGCTAGCAAATCTCTTTCCAATGCGGGGCGCAATTCTTGACAGAACTATACAACTTGATTGGGGAGGATCATCGGATTTCTGCAATTTATTAACCCCTCAATCTAATGGTGAATTAATATATGAGGAAGGAAAACGCCAATCTAAAACTGAAGCGGTAATAGCAAATTTACAGAATAAGGATGATGTGGAATGTCGAATATCCGCCGCTGATTATATCCCATTCTTAAAGAATCAAAAGGAGGCTTATATGAGATTAGAAGGGAGAATTTTTGGTGGTGCTCCTGTGCGAGTCGATGTTACCATGTTTGTGGAAGATGGTAATAATTCTGCAGGAATTATAGCTGACTGTATAAGGGTTTCAAAAATTGCAAAAGATCGCAAAATTGGGGGGGTTTTACAATCAGCGTGCTCATTTTTTAATAAACACCCCCCTGAACAATTAGATGATTATGTCGCAAAAAAAAGACTTGTAGAATTTTTAGAAAATAGAAGAGAACGATAGTAATATAATCGAAGCGTGGTACTTTTGGAAACTTAACTCTTAGCTTTTACAAATGCGTTTCGATATATTTCTCTTGTATTAATTGAATTGTAAATATGATCTGATACTAAACTTATTCCTTCTGGCACGCTCCTAAAGCTAGGAAAATCATTAACATCTACGATATAAGGTCCCTTCTCAGTTAATATGTAATCTAATCCAAAAACTGACATACCAAACTTTCGGCCTAGTCGAATAATCCTCTTTTTAAATGGATCTTCAACGGGAATCCTAATATGGACGAGTTCCAGAGGAGATAATTTATCTAATTGCTGTAGACGATTATGAGAGGTTATTGAAACAACCCAATTACCTATAACATAAATTTTATAGAGAATATCATGTTCCCCTAAATATTCTTGGAAAAATAACTCTTCTCCATTGTAATTTTTTATCAATTCAAGCAGTTCTCTATGATTTTTAGCGATACCGATTATTCTATCGTTCTTAGGTAAATCTGGAATGTTATGAGAATTTAATTTTACAATAATTGGTGTACCTCTTTGAGAAACATGAATTGCTTCTAATTTAGTCGAAAAAGAGCGTGGCGTTAGTATTTTTTTGTAATTTTTTTGTATAAAATTAAAAGTGTTTTGCCTACTCTCACATAACTGAACGGATT
This sequence comes from Promethearchaeota archaeon, assembly GCA_004375715.1. Taxonomy (GTDB): domain Archaea; phylum Asgardarchaeota; class Lokiarchaeia; order Sigyniarchaeales; family SOKP01; genus SOKP01. Next base: position 3,437 of record SOKP01000287.1, read on the forward strand.
CTAGCGTGTTAAGAAGAGGAATTTCAGGACAAGTTTTTTTAACGATTCTATAGATTTTTT
>SOKP01000260.1 GCA_004375715.1 Promethearchaeota archaeon
ATGTAATCTTCAAGTCGCTTACTTCCGCTTTTAATTTCTTCCAAAATTGAGATTACATCGTCGTCTAATTTATCAGAATGAAGTTTTAATAATAAATCCGTGAAGCCTTTAATGGATATTAACGGTGTTTTTAATTCGTGAGAGGTTCGGGAAAATAGGTCGCTTTTTAATTTATTAATTTCGCTCAACATTTTATTTTGTTCTTCTAAATGTTGCTGAGACTTCCATCTTCTTTGCTCTATTTCAAGAGCATCACAAATTAAGAAGAGAACCAATTTATTTTGATTAGAGATCGTAGGGTTTTCGGTAAACAAGACAACCAACAAATCGTTTAAATCGTTCCCTGACATTATTAATTTACCATAGCAAGCTTTAATATTTTGGTCCATAATGAAATGATCTGTTTTCCCATATTCCGTTTTATCGATATCATAAAACTCCTGAGTAAAATCGTGGTTTTCTACAAAAATTTGGCTTACAAATAATTTTTTTTTAAAATCTTCTGAGTTATATAGTTTAACATCCCCTTTATGAGACATTACTCTGTATTGTTCTTTTTCTTCATACATACTTTTGTTGATATACAAAACAACATCGCCATCAAGTAATTTAAGACAAGTTTTTAGCAATAATTCGATGTTTTGTTGAGTATCCGTCGTGTAGTTTAGAAAGTTTATATTCAGTTCGTAAATTAATTCTTCGTAAATCTTCTTCTCCGTTACATCCTCTAACCACAATCGAAAACTTAGTAAATTACCGTTTTCGTCGTACTGGTTTAATCTTTTACCTTGCAACCACTTCATTTTACCTTCGTTGGTAATAACTCTAAATTCTATCTCCTTTCCTTCCTCAGAATTTAATAATCTTTGCAGGTCATCGGGATGGATAATTTCATCCATTAACTTTTTATTAACAATATTGATATCTTGATAGCCAATGAATTCTAACAATTTGGGGTTAAGGTAAGAAATACTGTTGTTTTCTAATTCAATTTCTAAAACTCCAACTGTTGAGGTCTCTAATAAGTCTCTAAGTTTTTCCTCTGAATCCTTAATTTTTTGTTCTGTTAACACTTTTTCTGTTATATCTTCGACAGTAAAAATTATATTCTCTATCTTCCCGTTGCTTCCAATAAGAGGAGTGCCATTAATTGAAAGTAAGATATTCCTATCCTTAGCTAATCTAAAGGTTGTGTGATAATCATATAATGGCTTTTTCGTTTGCATAATAATTTGAAAAGGAAGCTCGTGTTTTGGTATGGGATTGCCTTCTGAGTCTATAAGTTTGAATTTTGATGCGATAAAGGACTTTTTTAATAATTCTTCTTTAGGATAATGTAAAACTTTCTCAGCTTGTGAATTTACATAAATAATGTGTCCATGTGTATCGATAGATAAAATCCCTGCGGGATTTGTTTCCATGATCCTCTCCAGTCTTTCATGCTGCATTCGTAAATTCTCTTCAGCGTTCTTTCTTTCGGTGATATCTTCAAATGTTATTAGAAGTCCTGCTACTTTACCGTCAGAATTTAGTAAAGGAATCCGATTTACATCGATCCAAATAATTTCTCCATTTCTACGAGTCCAAAATTCATCTGAATGAAAAACAGCTTCATTTGATTCTATAACTTTTTTCTCTTGTTGTCTATTAAACTCAATCTGTTTACTATCCCAGAGTAATTCCTCGTCATTTTTGGCAATAATATTTTCGGAGTGTTCAATTCCTATTAAATTTGCATAATTGTCATTACACCCTAAGTAACTTAAATCAATGTCTTTCCAGACGATATATTGTGGTATATTCTCCATAACCATTTGGAGCATTTCGTATGAACTTTGGAGGGCTTCTTCGTATTTCTTCGGATTGAATAATTTCCAAAATCGTATTTCAGGGATAGTTTCAGTTATCTTTTTGAATCGATCTTCCGTATCCTTTAGGTTAACTTCGATTTTCTTTTGCTTTGAGATATCTTTCAGAATTACTAAAATCTTACTGATCTTATTCTCATCAGTAAATTTTTTTGCTTTAATTTCAGCCCAAACAATTTCGCCTTTCTTTGACACCAACCTTATTTCTTGGAAATAACCAAAAATTTCAACACCTTTTTTTAAAAATTTAGCGATTTTTTTGATATCATCAGAAAAAAAAATTGTTAAAAAAGGCTTGCCTGTCAGGTCATTCTCAGTATATTCAAGCTTATCTAGTAAAGGGCATTGATTTATAAGTTCTATATCGAGATCTTTATTTTGATTAATGACAACCACTAAATCGTTAACAATTTCCATAAAAATTTGAAATTGAGTTTTGATGTTATCTTGTTTGTCGTCGTCAGTAATCATTTTCTTCCATCCTTATGTCGAACTAATTGTTTTTTTCTAACCTTCGTGTGGCTTCTAATTAAACAAGTAAAACCACATTTATTTATATATATAGTATAAAGATATTAACAGTATTGTGATATCGTTTAACATCATGGAAAGAATCTTACATCTTAATACCACTAAAAATTTATGCTTAGAAAAATTATTAGATAATAACAGATTATCTAAATTTATAACAATTGGAAAGTTTCCTAAATAGGTTAGGAGTGTGTTCAGCATCTATGAATGATTTTTTAAGTTGTTTGTCATGTGGTAAGAAATTAGGTTCAAAATCGAAGAATAATACTCATGGACAATGTACAGAATGCCTTTTGAAACTAGAATTTAAAACAGAAGATCTAAATTTTGAGTTCATTCAAAAATATCTGCAAGGAATTTTAGACTTCTTTGTATCTGATGTAAGCGCAGCATTTAATAAAGACCCCGCTGCACGTACTTTGATTGAAGTATTAACGAGTTATCCCGGTATAAAAGCTGTATTATTGTATCGTATTGCTCACTTTTTTTGGAGATTGAATGTTCCATATATTCCAAGATATATTTCGGATATTGCAAGAGAGTTAACTGCAATTGAAATTCATCCTGGTGCCGAAATTGGTTCCGAATTTTTTATTGACCACGGTGCGGGAGTTGTAATAGGCGAAACTGCTGAAGTTGGGAATAATGTAACATTTTACGCTGGAGTAGTCTTAGGGGGCACTAATTTAGAACAAACAAAGAGACATCCTACTTTAGGAAATAATATTGTTGTTGGTACTGGAGCTAAAATCTTAGGACCCATAACTATCGGTGATAATGTTAGAATTGGGGCGAATTCTGTAGTAATACATGATGTGCCTCCAAACTGCGTTGCCGTTGGGGTTCCTGCAAAAATTGTGTCTAAGAAAGGAGAAAAAATAGAAAAAATAGATCTACGACACGGAGATCTTCCAGATCCTATTTCAATTGCTATTGAAATGTTAGATAAACGACTTAAAGAGATCGAGAACCAGTTCCCTAATATCAAAAAACCGAATAAAGACGAATTAGAAATATTTTACGGCGAATACGGTGAAGGAATTTAAGTTCAATGTTATTTTTTAAATGAATAAAAGGAGAAAAT
>SOKP01000023.1 GCA_004375715.1 Promethearchaeota archaeon
CCATGAATGAAGTAAAATCCGAAGGTATTCCTTTTTATATAGTTGATGTATTTGCGGAAGAAAAATACTCTGGCAACCAACTCGCCGTGGTGATAAGCAGGAATAAACTTAACGACGAAGAAATGCAGAGAATAGCAAAAGAAATGAATTACTCCGAAACCACATTTATAACTTCCGTTGAGAACTACGATGTTAGAATCTTTACTCCTGAAGTAGAGTTACCTTTTGCAGGACATCCTACAATTGGAACAGCTTACATATTTCAGCGAGAATTCATGAAAGTAAAAGCTAAAACCATGTCTATAAACTTAAAAATTGGCCAAATTGCAATTTTATTCAAATATAAAGGTCAAATACTTTCAGAAACATGGATGGAGCATAAAGAACCAACATTTAGCGGGTTTTTTACACCTGATTTGATAGCTGATGTCCTAGGTATAGATGAAAAAGATATCGATAGTAGATTTAAAATTCAAGAAGTCTCCACTGGTATTCCTACTATCATTGTGCCTTTAAAATCCTTAGATGCAATAAAAAATGTGCGTATTAATAATGAAAATTATACCCATTTGATTCAAAATACAAAAGCTAAAACCATATTGGTCTTTTGTTCCGAAACTTACGATAAAAGGAATGATTTAAATGTGCGGTTTTTTGCTGATTATTATGGAGTACCAGAAGATCCAGCCACCGGGTCTGCAAATGGTTGTTTAGCGGCTTACTTGGTGAAACATGATTATTTTGGTAAAAATAAAATCGATATTCGAGTTGAACAGGGCTATGAAATGGGCAGAAAATCACTCCTTCTTTTAAAGGCTGAAGAAAAAGAAGGAAAATTCTATATCACTGTTGGCGGCAAGGTTATATTAATTGCTAAAGGAACTTTACTCTAACAATAAAATACACAACGTTGGATAGGTAAATTAACCAATTAATTGGAATAAATCTATTTCTTTAAATATTTTAGTTTAAAATTATTGGTAAATTGCTTCATCGTTTTAATATTGGAAATAAAGATAACAGATAAATGGAGAAAAGATCATCAGATTATTCTCGAGAAAATTATCACTTATGCGGAATTACCTGATAATAGAGAAATCCAAAAAAAAAAATTCTCACTGTTGACTGAACTATTCTTAAAACTTTGTACTAATAAGAACTACATAAGCAACTTTAGAAACTTTTCAAGCTTAATTTTAATTTTCCTCAACTTATACAAAAAGAATTATCCTGTCGATATTTTCTCCAAAGAAAAAGTCAAAATTCTTGAAACTAAGAGAGATAATTTAGAGTTCAAACATATTTTAAAACAAGAACTACGGAGTAGTAAACCATTACTTTAGTTAACAAAGCACCAACGGGCCATCAAATCATTAATTTTGTTGAGTCTATTTGGTTATAATTTGATAATAATATAATGAGATAATAAAGAGAGGGATAAAAAAATGAGTTCTAAAGTATCTGGTATTTATTTCACCAACTTCAGTTGACATAATTTATCATTTTTGTTTAAATTATATTTGTTAATTTCATTATTTGGCAGAGTAATTTTTAAAGCTATAGTTTCTTTAAATAAGAAACTATCTCGTGAGTAATAAATGTGTAATAAAAAAAACAATGTAATTAAACCATACTCACCCGACAAAAAACCTCTTTAGGTCTGAACTCTTTATTTTCTTAATATCGAAACCTTTATCTTCATCGATTCATTCGTTAAATCATGACAGCTAAACCACCCAAAATCAAAAAAGAGACGGTTTACACTTATTGGGAATCAGATGAAGGAATGATCTGCCCATTATGCGGGCAGACACTCACTCATGAGTTTAATGACGGAGGTCGGGAAGTAAAAACCCTTGAGGGCTCTCTTTGGGTCATTACAAATTATTATAGGTGTATAAATCCAGAATGTAAGCTCCATGAAGCTTTTCCTATTACTCACAGCTCTTGTATCAAGCGAAAGAGGCATTCCGTTGAGGTGTGGGCAAAAGTAATCCAGCACCATTTTAAATACCATCTAAACTATAGCAAAGTTGCCGAACTCATCTGGGACGACTGGGAGATCTCGATTTCCGAGGGAACAGTGCGAAATATTTGCCAATACTTCGAGATGGCAGGTCTACAGCATAAGAAAACAGAAGTAAGACAAGAAATAGCCGCCAATGGAAGGATTTTCCTATCATTAGACGGAGCTCAACCCATCGAAGGCGAACCAGCATTATGGATTTTCTCGGATCGTCTTACTGATAACGTGCTGCTTGCCCGTTTATTAGAAAGCGCTCCAGCGGGTATTCTACGAAAAATATACGAAGAGATCGAGAAAAAGTTTGCTGTGCCCATTGAAGCAGTAATCTCTGATAAACAACGAAATATCGTGAATTCAGTAAAGGATTTTAATCCTAACATTCCCCATGTTTATTGCCAATATCATTTCTTAAATCATGTAGCTGCACCGATTAATAGCAAAGACTCTCATCTACGTACTACGCTTCAAAAGACCGTCCGTTCCTTATCTCTCGTTCAAAATGAACCCACGGGAGACAAAGAAGGGGCGATTACGAAAGACTCTCCCGTTGCAGAGATATTTACACCGGTTACTGAAGAGCTTAAATGTGCCATTTCAGCAAGAGGCAATAAATTTAACACCTTTGCTGGTAGGGAAATGTACTTAAACTTAATGCACATTTTATCACGCTTAGAAGAATTACAAACTAATGATCTACCAAAAAAAGTCGTGCGTTCTTTCCACGCGTTAATTGGATCCTTAAAGAAGTTATTGAACTCCACCAAGCCAATATACGAAGAACAATGCTCTTTATTGCATGATTTCCAATGGCTAAGAGCCATATTCAGCCACCGAGAATGGTCTGGAGACCGAATTAAAAAATGGGTTCAAAAATGGCTTTCGCTCCTTCATAAAAGGCTCGAGCTCGCTTCCATGGAGCATGTTGCTGCTAATTTAAAATGGCAATATCCCTCTCATGCTATGACAGTGCAAGAAGCATGGCTGCAATGGATACGGCTAGAAGACTCCTATAACGATGGTCTATATTGCGCTTACGATGATCCCGATTTGGATTTTACTAATAACGCCAAAGAACAATTGTTCCATCATTCTAAAGCTCATTTCAAGTCTCTTTTAGGACGCCAGAATATTGGCCGTGCCTACCAATCAAGAGGAGGGCTCTACGCCCATTTAATAGATTTAGATTATTCTGATGAACACATTTCAAGCGTGCTCTTGGCAAGCGAAACTCCGCTCATTGAGGCAAATCGACACAAGCATAATGCCCAATATACAGTAAAAAGGCGTAAATGGCGCATTAGAGAAGAAGAAACCGGAAATTTTGAGCGGTTTGAATCCAATTTGCAAGCATTAAAAAATCAGGGGTGATTTTTGTCGAGTGAGTATGGTTTAATTACATTGAAAAAAATAAAAAAATAAAAAAAAAGTTGAATTTAATGAAACCTTTTATTTTGCC
>SOKP01000077.1 GCA_004375715.1 Promethearchaeota archaeon
GCAAATGTATCTATGTCAACTTCAACTCCATCGGGTAATCGATATCGGATGTCCATTGCATATCCTTTTTCTAGATCATCGCGACCATATGGTCTCGCGGTTACTTTTTGCCTTATATAATCGGGAACAGGTAAGAAACCTTCTCTCCCTTCATATAAAATCTGATCCATAATTTTTATTGCGTCTTTCACGATTTCTTTCATTCGAAAAACCATCTCGTCGCCAGGAGGATAATTTCCATTGTCATCAGCGATAATTAATTCCATTTCTATTCCATGTGTGAATGGTAATGGTGTCCAATGTTCGATATCTGCAAGAATCTCCTCCCACGATCTTTCAGGTATTAGAACTTCTCGGTAATCCGTCCCAAGAAATAATTGGTCAGCAGATCTATCTATAGGGTTGCCAAGACTCACGCCAAAAGGAAGTTCACCACCTGATGTCGCTTTAGATTTACGCTTTTTACCTGAATCTTTTCCCATCATTTGAGCGAAATTATTATTATTTCCTTCGCTAGATCCTTTCTTCTTTTTCTTTTTCTTATCCTTTGCCATAAATTTGTCACATTTACTATAATTAGCTTAAGTTAATGATTGAATAAAATTTTTAAATAGATTATAATCGTTGATAAATTCATAGGACAGCACCAAATTAACTATTTTAAATTGGTTTCCGTAAAAAATACTTGTTAAGGTATCAACCGTTTTTCCTCCCTTGAAGAGATCATCATCTATTATCACATTAACGCTATCCTTAAGATTACTAATAATTTTTGATTTAATGTTATTCAAATCCTCTGAAATAGACGATAAAATAACCGTGGGTTTTCCTAAATACGGTATGAAATCTAAATTAAAAATTCTTACCTGATTTGTTATTCTTTCAGGTTGAACAAATCTTTTTAATGTATGTTGAATGATCCTTACTTCCTCTTCGTCGTGATCGCTTATAGAAGGATAGATATAATAAGCAATGGATTTATCGGAATTGTACGCTAACTCCGAGTAAACTCTATCGATTAAAGGGAAAATACTAAAATCATAACTAAATAAAGAAATTAGGGCGACTTTAAAATTAAAATTGCCTGCAAGGGCGTTATTACTTACATTTCCTCCAATGAGAGAAAAAGTTTCTATTTCATTCGAAATTTTAGATGTATATGTATTCAATACATAGAATTGAGAAAATTGACCAATAGGTTCTACTTTAGTTTTTTTTTCTTCAACCATTTCATAAATTTCGTTGAATAGATCCTTCGCAATATTTTCTCTAAGTTCTTTTGAGCTTATTTCTCCTATTATTTTATCTGCTGTTTCAGGACAATCTAATTCGGCCAAAATACATATTGTTTCTTTAAAAAATTCGTAAGCAGGATTGTTATACTTGTGTTCTGATACTGTTATTTTCTCTGAAAGCAGAATAATCTGATCGATTTGTTTTAATAGAGGGAGGATCAAGTCGTCCTTATTTTCTTCATGGAACTTCTTTACAATATTGAATAAAACCTTAATTCTAACGATCTCATCTTCAATTTGATCTACAAGCTTAAGAGCTATAGATGCTTCTTTTTTAAGAGAACTATAAAGTATATCGAGTAAAATTCTTTCCCTTTCCGTTGATTCTTCAATTAGTGATAAAATTTTAGGAATTTCATCGGGATTAACATTAATATAATCAAAGGCTATGTTTTTAATTAGCTGATTTTTTTTTTTAAGGTCTTTTAAATCCTCAGCTGACTCTAAGCTTTCATCCAAATTTTTAGGTGCATTAGCCCTAATTAATGCGTTATAAAGCTCTATCCTTTCTTTCTCGTTAGAGATCTTTAGTGCAGTTTCAAGACCTTTTTCAAATTCACCATTAGAAACATAAGATTTTGCGAGCATTTTAAGCTTATCATCAATTTTCCCACGAACTTCGTGAGCATTGGGTTTTACCAGTTCATCATTTGGGGCTTGATCTTCAGATTGTTGTCCAACAGCTATTTTAATTAACTCTTTAAGTTGTTTCTCAATTTTCTTAGTGTCATTTTTACTAGGTGGAGTAATGTAATCGTTGATGTTAAATATATCACCCTCACCGTGTTGAAGAAATTGTTTATTCTTTAAAATCGAGTTTATTTTGCTCGTAGAGATAGTTTTTCTTATACTTTGAACCTTCACGGTGTATTCTACTAGTTTCATCCAATAAGCATTGATTGTCAGTTTACCAAAACCGTCTCTGACGGGCGTTAACATTAAATTTATCGTTTTAGTTTCGCTCGGAGCAAATTTAACCTCATCTTTAAATTCGCTTGGTTTTACTTCGATCTCGAGATTTTCTCCCTCAAAAACGAACTTAAAGTGTTCTTCTTTGTTAGATTGATTAGTTATTTCGAGGGAAATAGGATTTTCAACGTTGGGTAGTAATAGGTTTTGAGGGAATGTTTTAACGCTTATCGAAATAATGTGATTGGGTTCCGGAGTAGACATAATTGAGAGGATATTTTGTAGTAGTGTTATAATAAATTTCGCAAAATTGATATTTGTTACGATTTAATTAGAATGTTAATGAAGTGAAGATGTGCTTCATTATCCTAATATCATCCATATAAAACTTATTGATTTTAAATATTTACTTAAGAAAAAAGATTACTTCCCCTTTCTTCTATTTCTCTTACAAAAATCTTTGAGATCTTCTATAATCATCTCTCTACTATAATCAGGCCATAAATCCGCTCTAAACTTGAATTCTGCATATGACGCGTCCCATAATAGAAATCCTGAAATCCTTGCACCGTCTTCCATTCCCGTCCGTATGATGTAATCTACTTCAGGAAAATCTCTCGTATAAAGGTGATTCTTAATTACCTCCCTATTAATTTCTTCTTCTTTCACGCCATTTTTAATAATTTCTTTTACTGCATCTACGATCTCTTCTTGTCCATCGTACATTATACATAAATTTATGAAATTTTTATCGTTGTCTTTAGTAAAATCGATCAACTCTTTAATTTTATTTCTGACTTCCTCAGGTAATAAATAGATGCGCCCGATTACGTTAAAATTCACTTTCTCTTCTTTGACAGTCGCTTCCTTTACGACGGCGTCAACAGCATCTAAAATAATTCCAAAAATATATTTAATCTCCGCTTCGCTTCTTTTTCTTAAGTTCTCAAGCGACAAGGCGTAGATGCTTAAATAATGTATACCTGCTTCAAAAAAATCGAAAAGCCTCTCTCTTAAATTTTGGTATCCAATAAGATGACCTACATTACTCCCAAGCAGATTTTTTACTGCCCAACGGCGGTTTCCGTTTAGAAGTAGAAAATACTTCTAAATTCCGTCCAAAATTAAACCAACGTGTTTGGGCAATTTCTTTTCTGCTATGCCTTTTAATTCTTCCAAGATGTAATAACTCTTAAAGAGATTTATACGATGAAGACTGCTTATATAATTATATAATTATCGTGAATCCCATATTATAATTTTGATTTCTA
>SOKP01000239.1 GCA_004375715.1 Promethearchaeota archaeon
AGGAAGAAGAATAGTTCTTGAAAGAGTAAAAGAGCGCTTAATTCCTGGAAGATACAGAGCTGCTTCCTTTATGGACCTTCCTATGAAAGATCAGGCTTGGGCACCCCTCGCAAGAGTTGATAAGCTGTCTAATCACCCAATGGAAATGATAGTAAAGGAAGATGGAGGTTTATCTATTTCATTTGATGGAGCTAGTGCAGCAGGTGCTAACGCGTTTAATTGCGACAAGGGAGCGATGGAAGGAGGGCAATGGGTGTTGTTAACCCAAATTCTGATCTATGGTGATAAAGTTAATGATGGGGCTTATTACGCTGTAGAAAAATACTACCCCTTAGGATCATGGGCAAATCCAGGAGATCCTTACCTTTCCTATCAAGCACCCTGGGGTAATTTAATACCAGCATATACAACCATGATGAAATGTTTGTCTTACGGTTTGTTTTCGAGAGGTTTTCGAGAAGAAGTTGTGCCTGGTTATGGATTTACTGGAGATACTATTCAAGGTGGAGGTATCTATTCAGCTGGACCATTAAAAGGTGAAAGATGGATGTTGTCAACATTTGAAATATCTGGTCAAGGATTAGGGGCAAGTGCCGTAAGAGATGGTCTTAATTGGGGGTATGCCATGTGGAATCCTGAAGCAGATCTAGGAGATGTTGAGACATGGGAGTTATTCCAAGGAGGTATTCCTTATTTATCCCGAAAAGTGAAACCGAATACTCCAGGTCACGGTAAATATCGTGGTGGTGCGAATTATGCGGGTGTTGCCTTCATCGCCAATTCTGAGAAGGTAGAATTTTTCGCTGGAAGGGAAGGATTAGTCTTTCATGGGTCCGGCGGAATGCACGGGGGATATCCTAACGCTACGAGTTATCGATTGATGGCAAAAAATACGAATTTAGAAGAAATTTTCCGACAAAAACAAGATTATCCTTTGGGTGATCCTGATCCGAGTAACGGCGAATTTGAAAGATATCTAAAAGCTGATATTACAAGAATACCAATAGGTACAATCTATCCAATTTCGCTCGAAAACTACGATATTATTCATTTCTCAGAGAGTGGGGGGCCAGGTTATGGAGATCCACTTGAACGCAAATTAGAAAGTGTCAAAAAAGACCTCGACGAGGGATTATATACCTCGGATATCGTAAAAAATGTATATGGTGTGGTCGCAAACTTTGATGAGGATAAAAAAGAATGGGAGATAGATAACGAAGCTACAAGAATACAAAAACAAAGGATTATGGATGAGAGAAAAAGCGAATCGTTATCATTTGAAGAATTCTGGAAAAAAGAGCGAGACAGGATATTAAAAGGAGATTTTTATGAAGCGGTAACAACAATGTACTCCGAGAGCTTAAGATTGTCTACTAAATGGGGTAAAGAATTTAGGGAATTTTGGAATTTGGATGAAGATTTTCAATTGGAGGTGAAATAAAAAATGGATGTCGATAAAAAAACTTTAGAAAGAATGATGGAGGGCGATTTAAAATGGGAAGAGCTCAAACCAATCATTAGTGGTAGAAAAGATCAAAATAGATTTGACAAAATTATGGAAATTCTTCAAGAGAAACTCAATTGGAAAGAAAAAATACTCCTCCCTCTTCACGAACACCTTTACATCGTAGCAAAAGAAGGTGAAAGAATAGTTAAATGTGATTGTGGTTATGAATTCGGAGATTATCAGATAAATTGGAAGCTGAAATGTAGAATCAGAGTAAGGGACACATTTGAATCTATCGAAAAACTTTATCCTAAAATGATGGGTAGCGATCCGGAGTGGGAAGTACTCCGAGAATTTTTTTGCCCTAATTGCTTTACTCTGTTAGATGTTGAAGCCGTACCTCCGGGATATCCGGTTATATTCAATTTTTTACCCGATATCGATGCGTTCTACGAGAAGTGGTTAGGTAGAAATCCACCAGATAAAGAGTAGTTACCACAACTTACATTTAGACAAATAGAATAAATAAAATAAAGTTGTAAAATCTTGATTGAATATAATAATTAATCTAAAAAAGAAAACTATATTTTGAAGATTAATGGAAACCTCAGCTATTAATCAACTGATTTCAATTATAGAGAATAGCGAGAATTTGAGTAAAAGAATAGAAAGCATTAATATATTAGCTCAAATGAATGCAAACACTAATCGTGTTTTCAAACTCGTAGAAAATTTACTTATTTCTGATACGAATGAATCCGTACGCTTAGCTGCGGCTTCCACTATAGAAAAAATATTTCTAAATGATGCTCTCGAACCGTTAAGGTGGGCTTTTAAACACGAAGAGTCTTTAAAATGTTTGGTAGCGATATCAAAAATATTAGGCAGAATAGATACAGTGCAATCCAAATCTCTGTTAATAGAAAAAATAAAAGAAATTAAAAATAAAAAAATAGTAGAAAGTTTACAGGATCTCTATAAAAAAGGAGAATTTGGAAACCTCTCGAGTTATGCGCTTTCGATGATTGCAGAAAATTCTTTCATTATAAAAGATTTGGAAGATAAGTTTGGGCAAATAAATTTTAAAGTTAAAGATGGGTTGATTCTTCAATTAGATTTGTCTGATGTTAGTAGCCATATATTTGGATGGACGATATTAAATAAATTCCCTGAGTTCATCGAATTTTTAACATCGCTCGAAAACCTCGACCTTAAATTTAATAGGTTAATTACAATTCCAGATTCTATTGGTTCCCTAACATCATTAATTAAATTAGATTTAAGCTACAATAAAATAAAATCAATTCCATCCTCTATCGGTTCTCTTAAATCCTTAAAATTATTAAATTTGAGATATAATAAAATTAGGGATTTACCCGCTTCTATTGGTACTTTAAATTCTCTAAAAAGTTTAAATTTAAGAGCAAATTCCTTAAAAAACCTCCCAAAAACAATTAAAAACATTTTAAATTTGGAAGTGTTAGACTTACATGGAAATAAATTAAAAGACACGAAATTATCATTTAAAGGAAGCAATAAAATCAGACGATTGGATATGGGTTTGAATAGTATCGAAAAACTACCTAAATGGATTAAAAACCTCAAGGGTCTTAGCTATATAGGTCTAGGTGGAAATAAATTGAAAATTCTTCCTAAGTGGATTGGATCTTTTAGTTTTTTGGAATCATTGCATTTATTTGACAATAAATTGCATGAACTTCCAGAATCAATTGGAACAATTTCTAAACTTGAAGAATTAACTTTATGGAATAATCAATTATCTACTCTTCCTGAATCATTTCGTAATTTAAAAAAATTGAAAATATTAAACTTAAACTGGAATAATTTTACGGAGTTACCAGATTGGATTGGTTCACTTACATCTCTTGAAATGTTAAGCTTATGGGGAAACGCACTAAAGTTGCTCCCAAAATCTTTTGAGAACTTATTAAACTTAAAAATTTTAGATTTGAACTTTAATAATATAGAAGAAATTCCTCC
>SOKP01000245.1 GCA_004375715.1 Promethearchaeota archaeon
TGGATAAATAATACAATGAAGGAAATCAAAAAAAGTTCGCAATTGATTTTTGATGTGTTTGATCTCTTCATCAAAGTTCCAATTTTAGATAAGGCGGAAAGAGAAACGATATTTAGAGCTTTTTCTGAAAAAAACCCGAAAATTGTGTTTGATATCAAGACATTAGTAGATTACACAGAAACTTGGGAGGTAAAAGACTTAATTCAACTATTAAGAATAGGGATATTTAAACATTTTCTCAATTCTGAACTAAATGAGTCGAGTAATGAAATTACCGATGGTTTGATTAATTTAATTGAATCAGGAGAGTATATTCCTACTACTCCAGAAACGAAACGAAATATAGAAGACTCAGACTTCTACAAAAGTGATGAATTTTCTAGCAAAAATTCTATGTATGGAAGAAATACAGAAAGTAGAAATGTTTACGCTCAAAATTTAAGTAATGAAATTAAAGAGGAAAGATTCACAGATTTTATGCTAAATCAATTGTACGAAAACGCAGTATCAAAAAATTACAGCGAGCTTGTGCTGATAATTGATAAATTAAACAAGAATGAGCATTTAGAAGAAATTGAGAGAAAAATAATGGCAAAATATGCCTTTATCCTAAACGATAGTCCAAAGATGGCTCAAATCAATTTAGAAAAAGCAAAGAAACGTATCGATAATTTAAAGAGAGCGTTTGGACAGTATTAAGTAAGTAGGTGAGATAAAAGACGGCTTTTTCCAGTAAAAAAAACACTACTGACACCTCAGATAAATCGTTAATCGAGACTGGTACCTATATACGCAAGGTTATATTAGAGAATTTTTTATCTTTCCAAAGGGATGAAGTAAATTTTTCAACTGAAAAAGATAAGGGTATTCCTCGCTTTGTTTTAATAATTGGTCCGAATTGGAGCGGTAAGACTTCAATTTTCCAAGCTATTAAATTTGCTTTGGGTAGTAACGAAAGAGATGAAAGATATAAGAAATGGTCTGATTTTATAAGAAACAACCAAGCACACGCTATGGTAGAGCTTCATATTCAATATCATACCGAGATTATTAAAATTCGAAGAACTGTAGTAAAAGGGAAATCTCCTTTTTTTGAATTACAACTTGACAAGGACAAAGAATTCAAGAAAGCTCATGTAACTGAAGTTCAAAAACTAGTCTCCAAGCTAGATATTAATCCTGATAATCAGTTTGCGTTCGTAAGCCAAGGAAAAATTGATGCTATAAAGAATTTAAAACCGATAGAACTTTGTTCATTTCTAGAAGAGGGAATTGGATTAAAAGGCCTTAGAGATGAAATCCTCCAACAAAAAAAAGGAGTATTAGCATTAAACGCTGAATTTCAATCGTTAATTTCAAGAAAAAATGCTCTTAATATTAACTTAGATCTGTTGACACCACAATTAAAACGATTGACCGAGAAAAATAAATTATTAGATATTAGAAAAAAATACACCGATGAGTTACTTTGGGCAAATAAAGGCGAACTACAAAAAGAAATTGAAGAATTAGAAGCCAACCTTAATGAAACCGAAAAACAAATTGACACTATTAGAAAAGAAGTTGATGAATATCAAGATAAAATCAATGAAAAAGATAAAATTATTCTTGATGTTGATAACAAGATTAGCAGTTTTTCAGAAAAGTTAGGCGTATTAGGGTATAAGAAACAGGAATTTATAAATGAAATTAGTGCTTGGCAAAAAGAGAAAATTAATGCTATGAGTGAGTTGGATAAATTAGTAGAAAAAATAGCAGAAAAGAAGAAAACTTTGGAAAATATTCGAAATCAGAAGAAGAATGTTGATGAAAAAATCGATTTAATTAAAAAAAAAAAAGGTTTTATTAAAAACGAAATCGATGGTATTATCAAGGAACAGAGTGATTTAATAAGGAAAATTAAAGAGAATGAGGTCTTTTTAGAGAAGTACAACAAATTATCGCAGCAGAGGGAAGTTATTCTAAGAACCATTCAAGAAAACGAAAATAATGTTGAAGATATTAAAAAAGATATCAACGATATTTTTCAGAGTTTGAAGGATATTGACCATAAGTTGTCTAAAAACAAATGGTTTTTAGAAAACCCTTCAGAGGATCTACTAAAACAGTTAGACATAAATCTTAAAAAAGTGACCGTGGAACTATTAAAATTTGGAGCTGAAATTGAAAGAATAGAATATGATAAGTCTAAAAAAATAAGAGAATTTAAACGAATACAAACTGCGTTAAGAGAACGAAAAATTGTACTCTCCCCTAATATAAACATTCTCAAAGAAGAAATTAATAAACGAGAATTATCTGATCGGGTTAAGGGCCCTTTAATTGAATACTTAAAATATGACGATAAGTTAAGCTACGCAATTGAATCTGTTTTTGGAGAAAGATTACTAAATAGCTTTATTACGAGTGATTGGGATACATTAAACTTAATGGAGCGGCTAAAAAAGAAATATAACGCTTATTGTAACATTTACATTCCAAAAAAAAGCAACATTGCAGCATATCCAAAAATTACTGCGAATGGCATAATCGGGTATTTAGTCGAACTGGTTGAAATTATTAATGATGACTCTGATGTTCAAAAGGTTATTTATTCGATAATCAAAAATTGCATTGTAGTTGATGACTACCAGGCCGCTAAAGAAATTTACAAAACCAGCAGTTTTAAGGGAAAATGTGTGACATTACAAGGGAAACAAATTATCTCTTATAAATATGTCTATGAAAGTCCTCATGTAAAAAGATTAAAAGGATTGTTGAGCACAGGAACACAGAAAGAGCAATCAAATTTCTTGGAGAAAGAAATTAAATCGTTAAACAATAAAGTTTTAGAATTAAATGTAGAACTAACTAAACTCGATAAGAACCAAAACGAAATCCTCAGAAAAAAAGAATCATTTACCGATCTTCTATTCAATTTTAAACAAAAAGAAAGGTTAACTACTAAGAAGAATCACCATTATAACTTGATTTACTCTTTAGAACAGCGTAATAAAGAATTTAATGACAACCTAAGCGAAGTATCCCAAAAACTCAAAGATTTAGAGTCTCAGAAAGACCCCGAATTCTTTGAATGGAACAAAAGAATAAAGGAAATTCCCAGCGAACTAAATAATTACAACAACGAATTAAAAAAATGGGAAGAAAAATTTAATGAAAATCTCGAATCTCTAAAAGAGATCAGTGAGGAAATTAATTACTATCGTGGCGATTTAAAGTCATCTGAAGATAATTATATTTTAAAAAAAGACGCGTTCGAAAAGTCAGATAAAAAAGCTTTTAGAATTTATAGAGCCTTGGAAAACCTTGAAGAAGAATTATTAAATGTCAACAACATCATCTCAGAGTTAAAAGAAAGAAAAAAAATAACCCTGATTGAAAAAAAGGAAATTGATACTTCTTACATTCAACTAAATTTAAGGTTAGAACAAGAGATTTTTAAGCA
>SOKP01000298.1 GCA_004375715.1 Promethearchaeota archaeon
AATCGTTGAGTACATAAAGGTGTTAATGTACATTGGATTCGATCAATTTCACACTCCTTAAAGCATAATCTATCAATTCTTTCTCTTAAAAGTTCAAGTAATTCTTTCTTGAACTTCAAATCTACATCTTCGCTTAAGAATTTAGCAATATGTTCCGGTTGGAGTGGCATTTTTCAGAAATATTTTAGTTTAGAAAATCATAAGATACAATTTATAACAATTAACACCAATTCTAAACTTTTCTATTGAGTTTAATACTAACTAACTGAAAGTACTTCGAATTGTAAAATATATTAATGAGAGATTAAATATATATTATTAAAGAAAGCGATTAAAGAATTCCTTGAAAAAAGAGGAGATAAAAATACTTCGGCAAATCCATATATTTTATTCTGGAAAAAATATTTATAACCACACATACGCTCTCGCACTAGGAGATGACGAGTTGAATAACGTTAGGGGGGTAATCCAGTCGTTTCTAGATATGCCTATGATGGGTAAAATTTTTCATCGCCCTGTCTCAGAAAACTTCCAAATATTCCACAAATCAGAGAATAATGTATTATTTTTATTTATTACAGACTTAGTTGATAAGCTTGAATATATATCCCCAATATTAGAAAACACAATAAAAAAGTTTAATGAACTGTTTTCAAATCCGACAGATGTGACTAAACCAGATGATAACAAACGAGAATTTGTGGATTTTTTGAGAGAACAGCAACACAATTTACATTCTAAAATTGTTATTGTTGGACCAACTAATTCTGGTAAGACTCAATTATTCAACATGATAAAAAGCGACCAAGTACGTCAAATTATGAATTTCGCAAAAGCATCGATATTTGCTGTAGATAATTTGAAGTTCGATCTCTGGGATTTTGAATTAAAAGATAATTTTTCGCTCTTATGGTCAAAATTCATACAAGGGTCGGATTTAGTAGTTTTATTATTCGATTTATCTAATTATCATATCAGAGTTATTAATCATTTTTTAGACTTGAAGAAGCAAGAAAGCAAATTCTCCAAGCTCCTTATTCTTGGAAACAAACGTGAATTGATCGATAATAACGACTTGAAAATCATAAAAAACGAGTTAGACCTTTCTGATTTTGAAGAAATTTCATTAGTTGAAACGGGAATGCATGAAAAAATCAAACTCTTAATCGCTAAAACCCTCAATCTAAAAAAACTTTTGCCTCATTCTTTTATTGAGTCGTTGAATGAAGCTAAAAGCATTGAAAACGACGGGAATTTAATACTCGCAATTGCCAAATACAAAGAGCTTATAAAAATTTCTAATGACTTTCAAGATTTTACTTACATCTCCACTCTTAAGGAAAAAATAACGAAGTTACAAGAAGAAATCGACGAACAAACTAAAATGAGAAAACAAACAGAAAGTAAAAAGAAATTCGAGATGCCAGGAAAAATTCAATTTACACGACGAGTTCAAGTGGCACCACTACCATCCAATAAATCCCAAATTAAACCTCCCCCCATCGAAATACCTAGAACTACGATTAAGGCGTCACGATCACCTGTAGCTAAGCAAGAGACTGAAGATTTATTGTTATTTTCAAAATCAGATGCTTCAGAAGCAGAAGATATAGATAAAGAAGACATAACGCTCCATATAGACGAAGTTATACCCGAAGAGAAACGTCCAACGCTAGAACAAAGCGAGAATGAAAGCGATGCAATCTATCCTGAAATGCTTCAAAAAATGATAGAACAAAGTGGAAGCACATTAAGTCTAAAATTATGCTTTCAGTTAATAACAGAACTACAAAAAACTTTAGCAAGACCTCTAACAGTTGAGGATCTCGAATCTGCAGCTACCTTTTTTGTAAAGCACGATTCCTTGTAGACATTTTAACTCGATTTTCGCATAATAAGAGAATAGAGTTGTGAACAAAAAAGCAAATTTTTTTTAATACTTAGATTTATCTCGTTTATATAAATTTCAAGAAAATTAAAACAAGTGTTCAAAAATATGAATCTTATAGAAAAACTTAAGAAAGAATTTAGTGAAATTACTCGACTTAACCACATCCGTTCTTTGTTAGGATGGGATGAACAAGTTAATTTACCTCCCGGATCTTTTGGAGGTAGAGCAGAGCAAAGTGCTCTCATGAGTAAAATTGTTCATGAGCGATTAATTTCTGATAAAATAGGAAATTTGATCAAAGAATGTGAGAAGTTAGATAATTTAAATTTAATTGACGCTGCCTTCATACGAGAAGCTAAAAGAGATTACGATCAAGAAGTCAAATTACCAACGAAATTGGTGGAAGAAATTTCTAAAACTGCCTCTTTAGGTCACGTTAAATGGGTTGAAGCCCGGAAAAAAGATGACTTTTCTCTATTTCAACCACTATTAGAGAAGATGATCGGGCTTCAAATTCAGGTTGCAGAGAAATTGGATACACATCCTGATCCTTACTCAACGCTCATCGATCTCTACGAACCTGGTGCCACATACGATTGGATTTCGAAAATATTTAGCAAATCGAAACAATATCTTAATAAAATTATAAAAAAATTGAATACATCAACCGATAAACCAGACTTTTCCATCCTAACTCAAAAATGGGATGTAAATAAACAATGGGATTTTAGCATTGAAGTTATAAAGGGATTGAATTATGATTTTAATAAAGGACGTCAAGATAAGTCAGTCCATCCATTTACAACATCTCTCTCTTCTTCGGATACAAGATTTACTACGCGAATTGACGAAAATTTCTTCTCTTCTTGCATTTTTGGATCGATTCACGAATGCGGCCACGCCCTATACGACATGGGATTTAAGAAAGAAATTCACGATAACATTTTAGCAAATGGCTGTTCAATGGGCATTCACGAAAGTCAATCGAGAATGTGGGAAAATATGGTAGGGCGCAGTAAAGAATTTTGGAAATATTGGTATCCCAAATTAGAGAAAAGTTTTCCAAGAAATTTAAAAAATATCTCTATAGAAGATTTTTATCGAAGTATTAACACGGTTCAACCATCCCTTATTCGTGTAGAAGCTGATGAAGTTACTTACGGTATGCATATAATTTTAAGATTCGAATTAGAGAGAAATATTATTGAAGGAAATGTAAATGTTAGCGAATTACCAGAAATTTGGAATTCAAAAATGGAGGATTTGTTAGGAATAACGCCTCCAAATGACGCAGATGGAGTATTACAAGATATACATTGGTCAAGTGGAGCTTTTGGCTATTTTCCCACTTACTTTTTAGGTAATTTATATGGAGCACAATTTTATAGAAAAGCGCTTAAAGACCATCCTTCATTGCCAAAAGAGTATGAAGAAGGTAATTTTTCTAACTTACTAACATTTGTAAGAGAAAACATCCATCAATACGGCAGAATCTATCAAGCTAAAGAATTGATTACTAGAGTGACGGGAGAAGATTTAAACCCAGACTATTT
>SOKP01000312.1 GCA_004375715.1 Promethearchaeota archaeon
GAGGTGCCCAACCAATTGTAAAACCAATTTTCTCCTTTCCTTTAATAAAATTTAGAATTAATTCAAGAGTATTATTATTGATTGAGCTGGTTATTAAGTACACACCTCCGTATTTCAAGAAATCTCGATATTGCTGCTCATCAGAAGGTAATCTATCGTTTTTTTTAGGTCGAGGGAATGGTAGATGACAATGAACATCGATAATTTTCAGATTTTCTTCTGGTTCTGGGATGTTGATTTTCTTGGGCATAGTGTCTTGATGTAATAATATGGAATGTATTTTATGATGAAATAATTTAATCTTTGTTCTAATATCAATTTAATGGGGGTAATAAAATTTTTAATCAATCGACTTTATTTAGATGATATAATGACCGAACAATTAGAATCGAAACTAAAAGAGTTAGAAATTAAAAAACTGGAGTTACAACCTAAAATTGATGAGATTGAAGCAAAAAAAGCTGAGGAAACCAAAGAGTTAAACAGAAAATTCGACCATATGATCCTGGACGCTAACGCCGAAGTTGACGATTTTGAACAAAAAATCATGAACGAAATTATTGATTTATTTTCGAAAGCCGTAATGGATGAGTTTGATGCGAAAAGAAGCACAAGCGAATATAGGGTTACAGAAAATTTTAAAGATTTTAGGAATGGCGTTTCGAAAATTGACCTTTTTCCAAGAGATTTAATAGATATATTAGATGAAGTCATCGAAGGCGGTCTTATAGAAAATGTGGCCTATGATTTAGAGAAAATCGAAGCAAACTATAAGAGGAAATAGAAAAAAACATTAATTTCATCTTTTTCTTTATCCATATAACTGATTCTTAGTTTCATTTTCAGTATTATGTAGATATTAGTGTGTTAAATATGTCCTTATGAGGCTAGACTTTTCAATATTAAGAAATAATAAGTTATTCCGTAAAATGGAGATATTTGAAGAGGAAGTCGAGATTTATAACGCTAAAATGCGATTACTGGCTTGGTTATACGACGAGATTAATATCCAACCGGTTTTATCTAAGGATCTGCTCAATGAAAAAGGTCAAAAATTACCTATAAATAATTGAAGATAACTTAAGGCTCAATTTAAAATAAAAGATTTAGAAGAAAACTCATTCTACTGTTTGGTTTTTTAATTCCTCTGCTTCCAATTTGTCCAATTTTTTTCTCAAAGCTTTAATGTCTGTTTCGTACGATTTTATTTTTGTCTTTTTTTCTTTGAGGATCTTGTCTAATTTCTTATTTAAAGCCTTGGCCTTTCCCTTAACTAAATTATCGTATTTCTTTTTATTTGAAGATACTTCCACAGTTAATTTATTCATTTTTTTTGTCCATTCTTTAGATTTTTCTGTGGCTTCTTTTAAATCTACCTCTCCTACTTCAAGTTTAGATTTAGTATCGTTAATCTTATCATCAAAATCAGCTTCAATTTCTTTCTCAGCAGACGCCTCCTTTTTAGAAGCGTTCTCTTCAACTCTCGTAATCTCATCTTCCTTTTCTGAGATTTGCGTCCTAATTTCTTGTTCTGTCATATTATTTTCTCTTAATTATAATAGTTTTGCATTATGCTTTGTTATATTTGTTTTTTTATAATTTTTTATATTTTGAGTAATAAGCTAGAAAATGTTTTCATATAGAGTGCTTTGAAGATAACAGAAAAGTTATTCTATCGATTCCCCTAAAGCTAATCGACAGAGATCGCTAAGGATATAATTTTTTAACCCTTTTCGGCCAACTTTAGAACCTAAACTTTCCATACACATAGGACAATTATAAACACACGCTTCAGCATTATGTTCTATCATATCGTTAATGTTATCGTTTTGAGTTTTGCGCCCTAAAGCTTTTTTACCCAGAGTTGCAAAGAGTCCGCCACAGCATAAAGCATTTTCTCGATCGTATTCTCTCTCCACTCTCTCAACACCTATTAAATTGCATACTTTATCAGCCCATTCATCAACTTCAGGTATAAAACGATTTGAGCAGGATCTTTGATAGGCTATTTTCATACCTAGTTTTTTAACATCAGATTCATGTTCTTTTAAGTATTTATAGAGATATTCGTAGATATGAACGGCTTTAAAACCAGGTGGAAGATCGATATTGTTACGAGGACAAAAAGAAGCGTAGAATCCATAGCATTCGTCGTGATAACAGATCATTTCTTTAATACCTTGAGCCTTGATATTTTCCAAGATTATTGGGGCTCTTTCTTTAATAATAGAATCTCTTCCGTAATGGTGGTACATCAAGTTGCAAAAAAAGTCAAGACCACTAACATATTGTAGATTTTCAAATAATTGGCCTTCCATATGTTTAGCATTTAATTTACCAAGTCCACACTTATTTAACACTGGTTTATCAGGGTCGATTTCTTTTAATCTCAATTGATCGTGTGGGGCAAATCTAGCTATCGTACTCTCAAGAATACCAGGGTTTATGTTTAACGAATTGTATTTTTCTTGTAATTCCGTAATTAAATCGAAAGGATGAGACTCATAAGGACAATATTCATCGCACGCAAAACAAGTAACGCAGTCAGATAATACTCTGGATTCCTCTCCGTTAATCATTTTAGTTTTTTCTACTCGTGCTTCTTCAACATCGCTAAATTCCATCCATTGACAGCGAGTTAAACAGTCCACATTTTCGCATTTATCACAATTAGATTCGTCGAAAATTTTCCTCACTCTTTTATAATTTAATTTGATCTGTGTATATGAATTTCTCTATATTATTAATAATTATGATGTACTAAAAAAGAAAAAAACAAGGTAAGTTTAATATTCCAACTTTTCCCCTAAAGCAAGTCTAGCTAAATCACTAATGAAATAGCATTTCATTCCTTTAGCGGTAACTTTCCTTTCTAGCGTATCTTTACACATCGGGCAATTGAAGATACAAACCTCAGCGCCATGGTCTACCATATCCTGAACGTTATTATTTTGAGTTTTACGAACTAAATTTTTATGTCCCCTCATCGCAAAGGGTGCAGCGCAGCATAAACCATTTTCTCGATCATATTTCCTAGCAACCCGCTCTACACCGATAAGTTCGCATATGTTATCGAGGACTTTATCGGTTTCAGTTACATAACGATTGGAACAGTTACGCTGATAAGCGGCTTTTATGTTTAATTTCGTTATTTCAGATTCGTGATCCTTAAGATAATTATATACATATTCAAATATATGGACGGGTTTAAAAGGCACTTCAATGTTATTCCTTTGACAATATGAAGTATACAGTCCATAACATTCATCATGCCAACAGATGACCTCAGTATCCTTCTTAACACCCGTTTTTCTGAAGTTTTCGAGAACCACTGGTACTCTTTCCTTGATAATGGAAGGTGTGGCCGTGTGTTGGTATACTAATTGACAAAAGTAATGTAAACCACCAACTGATTGTAGATCATCAAACATCGGC
>SOKP01000304.1 GCA_004375715.1 Promethearchaeota archaeon
TTCAGAGCAACTCAAGATTTTTATAGAGAAAACAATGAATGGATTAAAGAATTAATAAAGAAAGAAGGGCAACCAGCTTTGTTAGAATTATGGGAAGAACGATACTTTTACTTTGTTTTAAAGTTCGAAAGACCAGTTCTCTCAGCTCAAAATAGAAGCGCTACGCTCTCAACTAACCAAATTGATGTAGAAAGCTCGCTTGAATATATGGTAGATAACGAAGGAAAAAAGAGACAAAAATACGATATTCATTTTACAGATGTTGATGGTATAAAGAAATATCCGGTAATTCTTCACAATTCTCCAACAGGAGGATTAGAGAGAATCTTGTGGGGATTAATAGAAACGGCAATTCGAGATAAAGATAAAATTGTTCCGGGATTTAGAACGTGGTTATCTCCTATCCAAGTAAGGATTTTAACTATAAGTAACGATCAGCATGACTATGCTGAGAAAATACTCGAAATTCTCAGTAAAGAATCCTACAGAGTAGATTTTGACGATAGAAATGAAAAATTAGGTAAAAAAATTAGACAATCCGAAATTGATTGGATTCCCTATACAATAATACTAGGTACAAAAGAGCAAGAAGATCAAACTATTTCAGTAAGAAAAAGGCTAATAGGTCATCCAATAGGTCCAAAAAAGGAAACGTCAAAAAATATCAACAATATTAAACTGAGCGAACTTATTGAAATGCTTAAGGAAGACACGAAAGGATTTCCAAAACATAAATTACCTAAACCATTTAGAAAATTTTCGACTAAGATTTCTTTCAGAAAGTAAAGTTTTATATCAAACAAGATTGGAGATGATGAGAATGACGATTAAATGTGTAATTATTGATTTAGGAGATGTTATAATTGATTTGGATTTTAGTAGATTTTTTAATGATGTTATTACACCATCTCCGTTGAATAAACCTCAAACTCCAATAATGTTAGAATTTTTTCGTCAATCAGACATATATCATCAAGGTAAAATAACCGATGAAGAATTTTATAAACAATCTTGTGAAATACTAGGAGCCTGTGCTCTCAACCAAGATCAATTTTTCGATTCATTTAATAGCATCATTGACGAGCTTAATCTAGAAATGGTAGATTTGATAAAAAAGATTAAGACTTTTAACAGTTTTAAACTTATCTGTATGTCAAATATCAATTCAAGCCATTGGTCCTACCTAAAGAAACAAAAATGGGATATCTGGGACCTCTTTGATGAATTTATACTTTCTCATGAAATTCATCTCACAAAACCAGATCCGAAAGTTTTTGAGCTAGCCATAAAAATAGCTGGATGCAAACCAAAAGAAATTTTATTTATCGACGATGGCTTAAACAACGTCAGATCAGCTAGTGAGATGGGTATAAATGCGATAAGATATATGGGATTAGATAAATTGGTTGAAGAACTTCTAAACTATAGCATAAAAATGAGTTAATTATTAATTCAAACAGAAATTTCAGATTAGATTATACTCCAACTGATTTCAGGCAAGCTCGAGCAATTTTTTCAAATGCAATCTCAACTTTTTCTCCTGTTTTAGCAGAAGTTTCTAAATAATCACAATTTAATCTTTTTGCTAGATCTTCTGCTTCTTGTCTCCCAACTTGGCGTTCTAAATCAATCTTATTCCCAACAATGATCATAGGGATAGATTTTTTTACCGTCTTTTTTATACTACTTACCCATCCAGGAAGTTTTAAAAGAGATTGGGGATCAGTTACATCAAATACACCAAAAGCTGCATTACTTCCCTTAAAATAAATTGTTCGCAATTTTTTAAAAATATCTTGACCGCCTATATCCCATAGCAAGAGTCTGACATCGGTTTCATCAATTACTACATCTTTTATCAAGAAACTCGAGCCAATGGTTTTTTTCAAATCAGTGTTAAAGAAATCTTTAATGTATCTAATAAGTAATGAGGTTTTACCCACATTTCCAGGACCAAACAAGCATACTTTAAATTTATAAGACGATTTATCCAATAGGGGTCACCAATGTGCTGGATATTTCTCGCTTGGGTTACAGAATGATTTAGCACGCTGCTAACAAAGGAGAATATATGCAATTAATATTTTAATACTTTTTCTTTCTTTACTATTTATATTTTGTTACTTGTAGTATTTAAATTTAATAGTTATAACCACATTTAAAGAGCAAAATAAAATCTATCTGGGTTGAATTTTACACCAATAACGATTTTCTATTTTCGCTTTTTTTTCCAAGTCTACCCATCGCAGCCATTAACCATTCCGGTGATCCAACACCATTGGCATACTCCATCCAAATATACATAAGGAAGCCCATCATACCTATATAGGTTATATCCGTGAGAAGAAAAAGAATAAGGTCAAATTGTGTACTGAACAAACCAAGGAATATTTGATGAACGAAAAACAAACTTAAAGATACCTTACCGTAATATACCAGCATTTTAACAAAATTACCATATTTTTTCTTAATGTCAATGAAGTAAAAGCTAATAGAAATAACTAATAAAGCAGCACCTAAATTATATATCAAATTTGGGCCTCTTCCTCTGATTAAAAACTCTGGCATTCCAGGGATATTAATAAAAGCTGGTCGATTTGCTACATCTAGGAGAGCTATGTTCGGGTATTCAGATACGCCACCTAGTATCGTGTCACGGGTATATAATTGAAATCCAAATCCAATGCCAATTATAATTAAAATTATACTCCATATCATAAAAATACGAAACAATCCAACGTACGCGTCGTGAGTTCCTTTATTCATCGCTTCGTAAAGATATTCTCCAAAAATTGTAGAAATAAAGCAGATCGCGAGTCCAGGTAAAAGTGGAACCATAGGAAGTGGACCTATTACAAGAAAATGAACAAAAATGACTATCAAATTACCACCTTCAATCCCTGGGATAAAGAGGAGATCTCTTACAAAATTTGAAGAGAAAACAATTACAATTCCTAAAATAGCTCTAGAAAGCTTTGTCAATTTTACAGCGTAATAAGAGAAGATCTGCGAAAAGCCTATGAACATCAAGATGTTCCACCCCCAGAGGTTTAGAGGAAAAGGGACAGAAGGGGCCTCTATACTAAGAGATGTAACATTGTAAATTGTCGCAATAAGGATGATAATAATGCCCCTAGAAAATATCCTCATACGAATCACTTTAGAGGGCAATTTGTTCTGTTTGTTTCGAATACTGAAAATCACACTTAAAGCTGAAAGAAAAACAAACAAGGACGGCCCAAGAAAATCAAGCAGTGCAAATAGCACGCCATAGAGATAGTAATTTGCACTGTTTAACCAAACGGCAGCTGAATGTGCTAATATAATAAAAACTATTGCAAAACCTTTTACAAAATCGATGCTTCCGATACGCTTTGGAGAAGCAAAATCTCGGATATCTTCTAAAGGAATTAGTTCTT
>SOKP01000080.1 GCA_004375715.1 Promethearchaeota archaeon
ATTCAATCTAATGAGACATCCACAGGAGTTTATAATCCAATGGATGAAGTTATTCCTATTATTAAAGATTCTGGGGCTCTTGTATGCGTTGATGCGACTTCCTCCATGGCCGGTATTAAAATTGAGGTTGATAAATTGGGAATAGATGTATGCTTAGCTTCGGTTCAAAAAGCTTTCACGATCCCACCAGGATTAGCAGTGTGTTCCATATCTCAAGCAGCTATTGAAAAATTTCCACAAGTTAAGAACAGAGGATTTTACTTTGATTTCAATGATCTGCTAAAACGAGCTGAGAAGCATCAAACACCATCTACGCCGCCTATCCCACAAATTAGAGCATTGGCTGCTCAAATTGATTATATTTTAAATCAAGAGGGTTTAGAAAATAGATTTGAAAGGCATGCGCAACTTGGAAAACGAACAAGGGAATGGGCAAAAGAAACTAATTTTGAAATGTTTCCAGAAAAAGGATACGAATCTAATACAGTCTCTACTATGAGAAATTCTTTAAATATCGATATTGCAAAGATGGTTTCAACGCTATTGGAAAAGGGTTATAGAATAGTGAACGGTTATGGGGATTTGAAAAACAAGACATTCCGTATTGGACACATGGGTGAAGTTACAGTAAAAGACCTTGATGAAATGTTAAAAGTTCTATCAGATATCGTATCTGATTTAAAATAATCTAATGAAAGTTAGAAAAGAAGTTTGTCTTTTCATTTTTTTTATTATTATAGGTAATAATTTTAAAAATTATTTACTAGAACCACCAAAAATTCTTTTATACATTAGTTGATTAGAAATATTATTCTATTAATTAAAATCATTAGAAGTGAATTGTTTGAAAATTTTGATTAGTGACAAGCTTCAAGAGGAAGGAGTGAAAATTTTTCAGGATAATGGGTTTAAGGTCGTCAAGAATTTCGAAATAACCAACGAGCAGCTAAAGAAAGAAATTGGCAACTACGATGGAATAGTTATACGCTCCCGAACCAAATTGACTGCAGATGTTTTGGAAAACGCAAAAAATCTTAAAGCTATTGGTAGAGCTGGAGTAGGGTTAGACAATATAGATAGAAAGAAAGCTGCAGAATTAAAAATAGAAGTCTTAAACACACCAGATGCGCCTTCTGTTTCTGTCGCAGAGTTAGCGCTAGGTCTTATGCTCACTTTGGCTCGACACATCTCGAATGCTGATCGAACCATGCATCTTGAAGAATGGAATAAAAAACAATACTTAGGGTATACATTAAAAGGGAAGAAACTTGGACTGATCGGATTTGGAAACATAGCAAAAGAATTAGCTAAGAGGGCAGTAGCCCTAGGGATGGAAGTGGGCGTGTTTTCAAGATTTAGTAAAGGACCAGAGGCTGTAGAAGAAGCTAAAAATATCGGTTGTAAAATTTATTCTTCCATTGAGGAATTACTGCAAGACGCTCGAGTGATTTCATTACATTTACCTGTAACACCCCAAACAGAAAATATAATTAATGAGAATAATATTAAATTGATGAAAAAAGAAGCTATTCTAATTAATACTGCCAGAGGTAAACTCATTGACGAAAAAGCTCTAATAAAAGCGTTAGAAAATAAAGACATAGCTGGTGCTGCATTAGATGTTTATAGAGAAGAACCACTGAAAGATATGGAACTATGTCAATGTAAAGGAAATTTAATTCTTACGCCCCATATTGGAGCACAGACCAAGGAAACACAGGTAGATGCCGCCACTAAAATCGCCAAAAAGATGTCTAATTTCTTAAAGAGTCTCTAAAGTTAAATTTTAGTAATCTTAACGATAGCAGAGAAATAAGCACCCGATAGTCTTGATTCCTCTGAAGTTTCAGGGGTGAATATATTAACATTCTTGTAATCTGAGTGAGCAAAAGGAAGTCCTGAATAAATCAAGGCTGTACCGGGTTTTAAATTAGAATTCTCACCTAAAATGTATTTAGCTTCACCAAATTTGTTAGAAACTAGTACTTTTTCGTGTAGTTTTAGCCCCACTGATTCAATATCATACGGATTTAAAAAGATTTTGCTAAAAACCTTCTCGAATTCTCCATGAATTTGGCCCATTTGAGAATGTATGAAATACTTATGTGAATGTGAAAGCAAATAGAATTCTTCCTCCTTTCGCTTAAGTACTAAATCTAAATTTTGGTCAAAAATTTCGATATCGGTTTGGTGAATCTGAATTTTACCATTTGAAGTTGGAAATATTAAGTCATTATAAGGAACATCATTACCATCGAAAGGTATGTAATATCCTTTAGCTCTGAGAGGGTCTTGAATGAATTTGGGCAATAATCCGCAACATTTCTTAAAGATGTCTTTTTGAGATTCTTGAAAAATAGAATCGTCTTGCCATCCTATTTTTTGAGCTAGTCTTTGAAAAAATTCATAGTTGGAACTGCATTCCGAATATGGGCAAGGTCCTCCTTGATTTATGGATATACCAGGGATAAAATACGGTGTCATTAAATCATCGGTTTCAAGATCAAATTTTACAGGTATGACAATATCTGCGAATTTAGTTGTCTCGTTCAAAAACATATCTAACACAACGGTATACAAATCTTCTCTCAATAAAGATTTTTCAAGAATGTTTTGATTTGGGAGAGAACTCACGGGATTAACATTATATACAAACAACATTTTATATCGGTTGGAACTTAAAGAAGACCCAAGATTAATTAGGGGAATCCTCCTATTTTGTGAAGCGTTATCTGACTTTGTTAAATAATCGATAAGTGGTCCCTTAAAAGCTCGGTTAAAGCCACTTTGAGAAAAAAGAAATCCAGCGCCTTGATATCCAAAATTTCCAAGGAATATTTGAATTAGGGCTATTGAATTTAGATTTCTTCCCCCGTAAAAATATTTTTGGGGACCAAATCCTACAATAAAAAGAGTTCTTTGTTTGTTATCTATGAGGAGATTTAAAAGTTCGGTTAGTTTTTTACGACTTAGACCAGTTTGGTGGAAAGTTTTATCTTCATCAATTTTTTTAACTTCCTCGACTAGATTGGTGTAATTATCGACATATTGGCTTAAAAAATGTTCATCATTTGCTCCTGAAGTTACTAATTTATTTAAAATATATTTTGCAATCAGAAAATCAGTACCAGGGAAAGGTTGCAGAAACAAGTCAGCGTTTTCTGCTAGTTTAGTTTTTACTGGGTTCACAACGATTAATTTCGAACCATTCCTAATTGCTTTCTCAACTAGGAAGTGGGCGTGATTATTTCGATCCGCTAGATTACTTCCCCATACTATAATTAAACGATTATTGGGGTTAACTATTTGAAATGGATTTGTTGTAGAATAGTTTCCGAACATTCTTCCTAACGCGAAACATCCCGCTTCATTGCAGGTACCTTCACTTGTTATGGTTGCTCCAAGTTTA
>SOKP01000265.1 GCA_004375715.1 Promethearchaeota archaeon
AAGGACGTCCGTCAAACCAATATATTTAGTTACAAATGTAAACCGCTTAGACGAGATATAACAGTCCCTACGATGCGAGTTTGCATGAATATTGGAGTAAGCGTTATAGTAAATCCTGGCGGGAAACAACGCCGATGTGATCGAGGGTTCTTGAGGCGCGAGCCCCGTGCAGGGAAACTTGCACGCGGGGTTCCTAAAAGAGGAAGAGGATAGAAATATCCTCTCCTTATTTAACTATTGTAAACGAACTAATGCTATCGTAAACAAACGGTGATAAAGCGATCAAAAGGGTGATTTTGTAAACAAAAAGATTTTTTTCACAATTTTTGTATGTTTAAATCTTAGTTTGATTATTATTTATTCTAGGGCAAACTAGAATGTAGATTTTATGGGAGTATGCGATCATTGTTCAAGTAATTATGTTTCAAAGAAGTATCGTAAAAAAAACGAAAAAAAAATACATGAGTGGAACAAAAAAAAATACGACAATAACAAAGATAAAATATTGAATCAACAAAAGAATTATCGAGAACGAAATCTAGATAAAATAATTGTCGAATATCAGAAAAATTATCGAGTACAAAACAGAGAAATAATGGAATAATGGTTATTCCTTTATTAGAATCGAGATTTTCTTTTGAAATTTTTCCAACTTCTAAAGACTACAACGCAAGAACTGCCGAAAAGAGAAATTATTAATATTGACAATACAGCTATGGGAATGAAACTCAACGGGAGTTCTATCTTGAAAGTAATTATCTGATTTCCAATTATTGTATTATTACAATAGTCACGAGCTACAAACATCATGATGTAATCACCAGGGAGTAATTTATTTAATGTAAAACTAAATTGATTTTGGTTCTGGTCCCATTCATTGAGATATTGATGAATGTCGTACGTCTTCATGTCGTTTGTAGAAACTAAAAGAAACAAACTTTCTAAACCCGATTCGTTCTCTTTCAAACTAACATTGAACTGCAAGTTGTCCGAAACAGTTGGTTCAAGGGGAGAACTATAAACATTCGTAATTTCTGGTTGGATGGTGTCAGGAATCGTTATAATGCTGAAATTAGAGGGGATCAAGTTATGCCCAGTGATAACAACGCTATAATTTTCGTACGGGCGATCAGGCAACCTAACGATAAGTTGACCGTTCTTGTCTGCGTATTCCGTATGATAGCTACCGTTAGCGCTTTTAAAATGGGCGCGGGCGTAAGGGATAGGCTTAGATTGAATGTTTTTAATTGTTGCGTTTATCATCTGTCCCGAGAAATAATTGTCATCAAAGGGATTTTGAGCAAATATGGGTTCTTTTGTGTAAATATCGACAATCGGATCTCCAAGTAAGCAATAAGATAGAAGATTTTTTCTCTGATATTCGTATCGAATTGAACTTTTATTAGGATGGTCGTAATCTGTAAAATAAGGACTCTCCAAATACGCTACTTTAGAATCGAATAAAGCTTGCCCTTGTCTGAACTTTTTCTCTTCAAAAAACTGCTGCCAAAACAGCTTTGCGTTTCCCCTATTGAGCATCTCTAAATCGTCATCATTCTCCCAATACCAAGTTACGCGAAGTCCTCCAACAAATCCAATAGCCCCAGAGTTGATTCGCTTAATAAGGATTTCTCCAATGCTATCGTCACCCATATCGTACGAGGAGGTTGTACACGCGTCGGCATAAAACAATGAGGGCATGTTTAAATTGCTACTTGACGAAGCGTCATCGTTATTGTAGTAGTTGCCAGGATCGGGCAAAGAGCTTGCATCATTAATCTGAGATGGATCTGCATGTCCAGCAATTATCACTGTAGAATAACCGGAATTAAATTCATCACGAAAACTTGTTATATTAAGATCTCCAAGGGAATTTGGGGAAGGTGGAATGCTAGGAGTAAAGTTGGAGGTTGTTTTTGTTAAATGAGTAAAATTAATTTCTGAGATTGCGTAGTTTTGCCAAATGTATTCTGTAAGACGAGCTTCGTCTTCATTAGGGGTTATTGGGTTGGTATCATTATCATAATAGTCTGAAACTCCTGCTGCTAACAACATTCGATTCATCCAATCACCTATATAGGGATCTCTTTCGTATTTAAGGGTTTTGTTAACCATTAACGCTAGTTCTGTTGGATTGCTCGCTGGAAGTCTTCCAACGTATACATCTGGAACCCACGTTATCTCGTCAATTCCGTTATCGTTATATTTTTCGGATTCTCCGTAGTTTCCATCGCCATCTTGGTCCCAGGTACCAGAGAGCGATGAGTAATAAAAATCTGTAGGCTTGTAATATTCGTTCCAAGAAGCGTGTTCTGCTCCTTCATAATCAACCGTATCACGATTATAGACGTATCTTATGGGAATTAAACTTTCTTCGGCGTCGCCTGCTAGAAGAACCCATTGAATGTTTTCTCTTTCGTAATACTCCTTTATCATATTCCTTATCTTCTCAGCGGTGTCAATGCCGTCGTATTCGGAAAAATTCGAAAGAATTAGAGTTTTTACGCCTATACTCTCTCTCCATTTCTTTAAAGGCTCGATTGCGTCAATATATTGGCTGTCGTTAGGGGTTATTATTAGCATTTCAATTGGGATGTCACTCCAAGAAATTTGATTAATAGCAGGAAGATGTGTGAGATCAATAGTTGAATTATGGTTGCTAAGATGTAGCGTACTTGCATTAACGAGTTTATCATTTTTAAAAAAAGATTGGGAGAACGCTATTGTGGTAGGAAAAAACAAAACCAACAACAAAAGAAGAGAGTTTCTTTTTTTTAATGAATTTTGTCTTTTCATTGCCGAATCCTAAAAATCAGTATCTTAATTCAATAAAGTAATAATATAATAGAGCTATTTAATTATAACTTCTTTTATTATATTTGAAAGTTCTATTGTTTAAATATATCTAATATTAATTGAATGAATAGTCATTGTTTAGAGAAAATATGACGATTGAAAGCGTTTTAAAAGATTTATTGGGAAAAAATTTTTCTAAAGTAACCATATTCTGTCTCGATTTTATAAAAAAAAGTAATCAAGACGAGGATAGTATAAGAAAAACTTTTGAGAGCTTGCATAAATTGGGTATAAAAACAGATAAGATAGCTGCGAATTCTTGTTTGCTTAGGTGGAATGTAAAAATAATCGAAGATCGTTTCGAAAAGCTGGTAAGTTTAGGAGTTAATCCTAAGAAAATAGCCCAAAAAGTTCAACTCTTAGGTATGAATCCAAAGGCAGTTAAAGATCATTACGACAAGCTTGTAAGTTTAGGATTCAGCTCTCAAAAAATTACTCAAAATGCAGCTATTCTCGCAAACAAACCTAAAACAATTCAAGATAACTACAATAAATTATTTGCTCAAGAACGCGGATATTCTTTACTTTCAGAGGATTACACTTCTATAGACT
>SOKP01000176.1 GCA_004375715.1 Promethearchaeota archaeon
ACACCTGAGGCATCAGAAAGCTCCCGAGCATCCATAGGTCCTTTTGAAATTAAAGTTAAATATATTGAAATTTCATAATCTGTTAATCCAATCGCACGTAAAGAATTTTTAACATTATCGGGAGTTTCTCTTGACATAATAACGTACAGCTATTCAAATTTGTGTAATAAAGAGGTTTTAAACACTTATAAGAGTTATGTTAATTAATAGTTGAATAAATACTACATATTATATAAGATATTATTAGTATTATTTTTTATGAACCCTTGCAGGGCAAGTCATCTTGCGACTAGTATTTTCTCGCAAAAGTCATTCTTTTCATAAAATTGTTCTTAAAATTGAATTTATGTAGATGCTGCATGTACTCGGTCATCCTCCTCCGGTTTCTTCAAGAGACACTAAATAGATTATTACCATAGAGACAATTATAGCCGAAGCAGTTATTAATGCTATTAGAATAATATAAAGGATGATTTTATTGGTTCTATCATTTTCAAATAATTTTAATGGCATAAAAATCCTAGTCTAATTTTTTATGTATATTAATTTTAAGCATATTAAAGATTTAACTTAAAAAAAATAGTTATATAAGATATTCAATTAAATTTACATTATCTTATTTCAATAGTATGAATATAAATTATCGAGAAGCTAAGAGCATAATAACCAAGAGTAACATCCCCGAAATTGATTTTGTTATTAATCCTTATGTTGGTTGTCAACATGGGTGTATTTACTGCTATGCTGAATTCATGATAAGGTTTACTGGGCACAAGGGTGATAAATGGGGCGAATTTTTGGATGTCAAAACTTACGAATTCGATAAAATTAAACCACAAAGATACGACGGAAAGAGAATATTACTCAGCTCTGTAACTGATCCCTACACTCCTTTAGAGATAAAGTATAAAAATACTCGCAAAATTCTTGAAAAACTTATAGGAACCAAAGCAGAAATCTCAGTTCTGACTAAATCTAAATTTGTTACAAGAGACATTGATCTATTTAAGAAATTTGAAAACCTTGAAGTAGGTATTTCAATCAGCACCTTAGACAACGAATTCGCAGAATTGATCGAACGAGGAGCTTCAAGACCTAAGGAACGATTAGAAGCTTTAAAAGAAATACACGAGAGTGGAATTAAAACTTATACTTTTATTTCACCATTTTTTCCAAAAATTACTAATTATAAAGCGATAATAGAAGAGACGATGGAATATACAGATTCTTATATGTTTGAAAATTTAAACTTCAGACCTCATAATGTTCCAAGAATTTTAAACATTATAAAGCAGAAATATCCTGAATTTTTATCCCTGTATAAAGAATTTAGGAAGGATCATTCTCAATGGGATTCTATTGAATCAGAAATAGACGCTTATTGCAAAAAGTTGAAACTTATTTATAAAATCGAATTCCATCATGGAGGATTCTCAAAAAGCTAGAAAGTTTTAAATTCCCTTAATAGATTAATCTTCAATTAATTTTAATAAATTTCATCAATATATCTTTTTAATTGTTCTACGTCTTCAAAATAGAATAAATTAACATTTTCTTTAAAGAATGGCGTTAATAAGCCGCCTTTCTTTAAAACTTCAGTGATTTCAACATCTTTCAGCACAAATACTTTTGTTTTCTTATAGTAATCTTTAAACGAGAGGATTATCCCCATCTCAATCATGTGTCCGCCTTTATCATGTTCGATGATCATAATAATCTCATCAGAGAATTTTGCTATAAGATCAAATTTTAGAATGAGATTTTCAAGATGAGTGCGTCTAAATTCTTTTTCAATGAATCCTAGGTTATTTTCATTCGCATTTATTATCCTTTGTACTATTTGAAGATTAGCGAATGTATCATCGTTGTATGAACCACAAATAAAAACTTTATTCTTTAAAAGATCGAAAACTGAAAATACGCTAATAAATTCATCTAAAAATTCATCCCATGCACTATGATGTGTAATCTCCATCTAATTCCCCCTAAAATATACTAAACATATTAGAAATTCATTTATATTATAAATTATTATATGTCAATGATAATTGACTCAATTAGATTTGAGTTAGATTTAAATATGTAATTAAATATATTTACTTTGGAACTAAACGAATAAACTAATATTAATGATAGGAGGGAGATGATTTGAAGCTTCCAATGAAATTTGAGAATAAAAGAATAGGATTGGAATTTATATCTGAGAAAACCCGTTATAAAATACTACTTACACTCTTAGCAAAAGAACCACTTTCCTTTAGTGAATTAAGAGACCTTTTACCGTCAATTCCGGAGAACAACTTAAATTACCATATTAAGATCCTAAAGGAGAATGATTTTTTAAAAAATAAGAAGGTTTCAGAATATAAACGCTCTGAGCCACGATCATTTTACTCTTTAAGTGATCGTTCTATGGAACTCCTTAAAGATTTAGGATTAACTGATGTGAAAGAGGAATTGCAAGCCTTATTTGAACAGATGACGTAATCATCTTAGGAGTAAGTAGTATTTCATTTGGTTTAAGTTTTGATATTTTTAGGTAAGTGGATTGCAAATGTGCATTCTAAATCTCCGTTTAAACCAGTTTTTATGGGTTCAATAGCTATAAAATCGACCATATTTTGTAGGTAAGGACATTGATGTCATCAATTCTGCTTTCCAACAATCTCCTACAAGACAACTGAGAAAATTCAAGGATTTACAAAGTAGAAAAATTTCACAATCATTTTTGAATAGATTTAGTCAATAAAGTTCAGAACTAGGTTAAGAATTTCTAAAATATAAACAGTTAAGTAATAATGGATAATTCTATTATTCTATTACTTATTAAAAGTTGGATTTACTATGGCGATTAAGAAAGGCGATATCATCAAGGTTTCATACGAAGGAAGATTAGAAGACAGAACCATATTCGATAGCACGGAGCTTCAAGGCGGAGAACCATTAAAGTTTGAAGTCGGCTCGAGTATGATGATTAAAGGGTTTGATGATTCAGTATTAGGTAAAGATGTTGGAAACGAATTTGAAATTACATTAAACGCCTCTGAAGCTTATGGCGAGATTGATCCTTTGTTAGTTCAAACTATTAGTATCGACGAACTGCCAAAGGATTTAGACCCTGAGCAGGGTATGATGCTCGGAGTTGGTGACGCAAATGGGACTCATTCCATGGCTTGGGTTAAAGAAGTAGATGATAAATTTATTAAAATAGATATGAACCATCCATTAGCAGGAAAAACTCTTCATTTCAAAATAAAAATTTTAGAAACAGGGTGTGAACCAGATCCGCATGAAGCTCACGAATGCGGTTGTGGTCACGAACACAACTAAACATGTTTTACTTTGTTTTATAGAATCAACTTTTTTTTACTTTTACTGAATTCCCATTAAATAATTTAATTTATTTATTTTAGATTATTCTTAGAAATTGAAATGAGCTATAAATTTACAAAAGAAGAACTAGAACATTTACTAGTTGATTATAATAAAATTGCGTTAGAAGAACAGAATCTCGATATACCATCTGAAGTCTGTATTTGGGACGAAACTTTGCGGGATGGCGAACAAAGTCCTACTGTTTATCTTACACTTGATGAAAAAATCCATTTAGCAAAATTAATGGATGAAATTGGAGTAAAGTTAATTGCCGTTGGTTTTCCTGCTGTATCTAAAACTGAAAAAAAAATCGTTAAAACTCTCGTTAGTGAAAACTTGGAAAGATCTACAATCCTCGGAATAGCTCGACCAAAGAAAGAAGATATCGATGCGTGCATAGAAGCAGACCTTAAAGAAATTGTAATTTTTATGCCTATCTCTCCAATATTTAGGAAGACATTGAAACAAAAACCTGAAGAGCAGTTAGAAATGATAACTGAAGCAATTCATTATGCAACTGATAACGGTTTCAAAGTAAATTGGGTTTCTGAAGATGGGACGCGATGTGATTTTACTCATTTGAAAAACGTGTTCCAGGCGGCGATTGAAGCTGGCTCTGAAAGAATAGTGTTAGGTGATACCGTTGGTGTCTTAACACCTTACTCTACATCTCACTTGTATAAACGCATTAAGAAGGAAATAATAGACCCTCTTAAAAAAAAAATTCCTATGGGCATTCACACACACAATGATTTTGGTTTAGCTGTTGCAAATACGATTACTGGAGTAATTGAAGGATGTACGTACCCACACACATGTATTAATGGGTATGGAGAAAGAGCGGGAAACGCTGCTTTAGAAGAAGTCGTTACTATTTTAGAGCGACTAAGGATCAATACGGGTATTGATTTGAAAAGATTACCAGAGTTATCTGAAGTCTGTGAGAAATACTTCAATCAACCTTTGGCTTTGAATAAACCAATAGTCGGAGAATATGCATTTTCTCATGAAAGTGGACTTCATATAGCAGCCATTTTAGCACATCCTTTAACATATGAACCAATTAATCCACAAATGGTAGGAAGAAGAAGAAAATTCTATCTTGGAAAATTTTCAGGCTCCAAATCGATTTTACACGCTCTTCAAAAAAAAATTAAAGTCTTGGATTTAGATATTCCAGATGCAATTATAAAGCAAATCGTATCTGAAGTGAAAAAAACACATGAGGAAACTTCCAAAAAGGAACTTAGAAAATCCTTTAATTTGATAAAACAGGAATTAAAGAAAATATCAAAGGGTGTTGGAGATAAAGAATTCTTTGAAATTGTAAATAAGTA
This sequence comes from Promethearchaeota archaeon, assembly GCA_004375715.1. Lineage (GTDB taxonomy): Archaea > Asgardarchaeota > Lokiarchaeia > Sigyniarchaeales > SOKP01 > SOKP01. The sequence continues at coordinate 4,713 of SOKP01000176.1, forward strand.
TGCCCAACCGTATGTTCCTGATGATTTTAAACCTAAAAATTAAGAAATGTAAATTGTGCTCTATTCTAATTTTTTAATTTTTTATCAATTTCTTCGATCTTGTTTTGAGTTGTAATTAAATCACTCTTAAGTTGACTGGCGCGTTTCTTGAAAGATTTTTCATCCATGTTTCCAGAATCGTGCTTTTTTTCGATAAACTCAAGTAAATTTCGAACAGAACTTAGCTTACCTTCTAAAGCTTTCTTTTCAGCTATTAAATCTCTCTTTTTGACTTTTTTTGATGTTTGTGGTTTGGGAACAGGTTTTAATTTATTTGTATCACCAAATTTAGGTAATCCGATAAAGTCGCCTTCTTCTTTAAATTTTAAACTTTCTGGTTTTGGCGGTAAATCAGTTAAAGAATCGTTAATTTTTAGTAAATCATCGAATCCGTTAGATTTTGAGTCAATTATCGCTTTTTCTTCATTCACATGAGCAATTTCTGCGATATTACGGAGCTCTAAAATTTCTTTTTCTGAAGCGATTGTAGTTTTGATCAGTTTATCAATAGTAGTTTTTATCGTGTCGATTTGATTTTGAAATATTTTTAATAATTCTACTAGCTCACTTTTTTTCGAAATTTTCATCGAAAAATCGATATCGACTTTTCTCTTTTCATATAATGACGATTGAGATATTTCTGAAGTGTAATCGGAAGATCCGATATCTGATTCAAGTTTTTTAGTAACAATATCGGGGACCGCTCCACTCGAATGTAATTCCATTCTATGATCAGAGATCAACCACGAAAAAATATTATATGCCAAATTTGGATGTTCGTCATTATTGAAGCCCCCTCCTATACGATCTCTAAAGAGTTCATAACTTCCTATGGCACATACTCTACCTTTATCTGGTTCAGAAACGCAGACTAAAGCCGAAGAGAAAGGTTCCGATGTTTCATTTGATGAAATTATAGATATAGAATTCCCTAAAACGCTTAGCGAACAGCCTGATCTATAACAAATCGAACTAATACTATTTGTAATTGGGTGTGGAGGTATTAAGGAAGTAATTATAGGCATGTTTTCCATACCTAGATTATAAGTTTCATCTAAAACTTGGTCGTTTTCAAAGACTATTCCGTACATTTGACTCAATTCACTTAAATTACTGTTTCTACCTCTATCTCCACCAGCGTGTGAAAGAAGTAATAATCCCCCACCATCATTTCTTACCCAACTATTAATTTCAGTTATTTCCATCGATGTAATTTTTGCAAAATCGGGACACACAAACACTAAAATATCAAAAGGCTCAAGGGAATTATGAGTTATTGGAGTTTCTAGGAAATTATAACTCATAAAATCGTTTGCGTTTAAAAAATCTCGCAATTCTGTAAGATTCTCGTCAAGTTTACCTCTGGGTTTATGTGCTAGATCAAAAGCGATTTTATAAGGCATAATATATCATTTTACAATTTTATATATTGAGTGAGATTTCAAATTCTTCTTATAATTACTATTAATTTTACTAAATGAGATTTCAAATTCTTCTTATAATTACTATTAATTTTACTAAAAATATATTTTATGGAATTAAAAAATTTCTTAAAATAATCAAATTTTAATCGATTTTAATCAGATAATAAATGAGAACTTAATAAATGCTTTTATCTCCTATGATTAAGTTATTTCTGCTAATATTTTCAACTCTAACATTACTACCTATTATTGAATTTTCTGATATCACATTTTTTAGCGTTGTTTCACTTTCAACAACGCAATTCTCAAGGATACATTTTTCTATTCTAGAGTTGGCTCCTATTGAAACATAGGGACCAATAACCGAATTCATTATTGATGTGTTCTTTCCAATGTAGACAGGATTTTTTATGAATGACTTCTCAATTGATATGTTTAATTCAGAAAATGATTCCTTTTTGACAGATTGTTGTTCTAATAAGTACTTATTGCCCTTTAATACTTCAGAAGGTCTTCCAAAATCTAAAATACCTTTCTTTAAATTAACAGCTGCAATTTTAAATCCACTATCTATTAAGTCTTGTAAGCTTTCAGTTAAATAAACTTCGCTTGAATTATCTGTCCTTTTATCTAAATAACCCTTTAGAATGTCAAAAAGAGCTTTTGTGGCTGAATTAGAAAAAGCGTAAATACCAGCAATCGCTAAATTAGAAACAAAATCTTTTGGTTTTTCGACTAACTTCTGAATAAGTGAATTGCTATCGACGACGACAACACCGTAGGAGCCTGCGTCTTCTTTTGGTACCTCCATAACTGTTATTATTCCATCCACATCAGATTCATAATATCTATACATTAAATAGGAGTAATCATCAATTGGTATCATATCAGCTAAAAAAAGTAAGGATCCGTTACGCTTATCTGCTTCTTTACTCGAAATGTTGAGTTCTTCGAATCTTGAACTAGCTAGATATACCGCTTCACCCAATCCCCAGTAAAATGGTATATCATCGTTGTATCCTCGTGGTATTTGCTCTATAAAGGTTAATTTAAACTTATCATGATATTTTTGTTTAACAAATTCTATGATTTGTCTTTTTTTATATCCAACAATTAAAATTAGTTCTGTTTCTGAATCGAATGTATCGCCAAACTTATTAAGAATATGCTCGAGGACAGTTTTACCCGCGACATTTATGAATGTTTTTGGTTTACTCAATGTAAATGGTCGTAATCGCGAGCCAATTCCCGCACAAGGACCAATAATTTTCACGTTTTAGCTCCTTTCAATATTTTATAATTTTTTTAGATAATTAAATAAAGCAAATCAATAAAAACTTGATTTATCCGAAGCAAAGATGCGCTGATAATATGCAAAAAGCAGATCTAAACCTTGTTCTTCCTTAATGGAGCAAGGAATTAACTCAGATGTTGATCCTAATTGAATAAACACTTCTGATATTAGCATGGATAACTCTCTTATTAAACCACTTTCCCTTTCGTTTGTTGAGTCCTCCAAGGCTTGAAAGTCTTGACTCCAATTAACTATCATTTCAATTTGGTCTTCGCTTAACAGGTCTACTTTGGATAATACATTAATCTGAGAGATATTCCTAAACCTAAACTGCACAGAAGCGGCTAAAAGTAATGTGGAAATAAAACCATTTGGTCTTCGCGCAAGGTTCGAATCAAATAGGAAAGAAACAGCCTTTTGAATTGATCCAAAACCTAACGAACTTGCTATTAAAGGTCCCGTCTCTCTAAATGCAAATAGTTCAAGTTGTCCTGCAGTGTCCACAAATACCCAATCCGGATTGTATTCATCGATTTCATATTTCAAATCATCTAAAAAGTTAACCATCAAATCAGATGCTAAGATCATGGCACCATTAGGTCCTAATTCATACTCTGTCATCACTTCTTCGAGAACTATAAAATCTCTGATGTCAATATCAGGAACATAAGGCATAGTTTTCACACCCGGATCAAGGTTTAGCGTAATTGCTGAAATCTCTGAGTCTCTTTTAGTTATATAATCCTTAAACAATCCCGTAAGAGTACTTTTCCCACTACCGGCTGTGCCGATAAAATAATTCAATAAAATTTTTTTATTTCACCAATGAGTTTTATATCTCCATTTTAACTTAATTATTGAAATTAATTAAAGATTTATAATGAAACTAGCAAAAACTCAGATATTCGAGGAATAGGGATATTTATTTATTTAGGTGCTTTAAGTTCTAATAGTTTAATTTCTTGCTCTTGTAGTCGTTCAATCCTTTTAATTTGGTTTTGTATTGCTTTCTCTTCCAGCTCCATTAGATCCTCGTCATTTAGTGTGATAGCTTTGAGCTCAGTCTCTCCCATTGGTTTTAAAAAATCTTGAATACTAAAACCTTGGTTTTTTTCAGTTGTTTCCTTGAATTTAGCCTTCATTTCTTTTATTACTAATACTTTTGCAGAAGAACCTCTACCCCGAATAAGAGAGGGGAGCTCTGTTCTTTTTATCCTTTCAATACCTGGTCCGGGGATTCTTTGTGGTGTTCTTACGGGTGGTCCAGAAAATATCGAATTTACAGGTAAATTTTGTAATGTTAATGAGAGATTTTTTAAATGTTGTTCTATACTTTTTAGCGTTTTATTATTCTCACCAATCATCGAAAGTAATGTGTTGTCAACTGAGATGTTTTCAATACTTTTTTTCTCGTATATTGTCGTTCTCTCTTCAGTGTTTTGATTGAAATCTGTTTTTACTGCGTGTATTACTCTTTCTTGAGTTACCTTTGTTCTTTGACTTCTGCTTCCACGTAAATCTATGTATTCAAAACCGTCATAACAGTCATCGTTAACCCAAATATCGGAGATGTTAAATTTTTCCGCAAAAGTATACTCAACTTTATGGCCGGAGTTTAAGAAAAAAGTTAGTCTTAAAATCTTGATCTGAATGTCCAAAAAACCTTGAAGCTCATCTAATTCTATTGAAAAACCTAACCGATTCGTTGCGTGGTAGAACTTCTTTATTGAGATTAGAGTTGGTGATTGTTTATAATAAATATCGTGTTTAACAATCTTAGACATTTCAAATTGAAAATTCACACGAATTATTTTCTCAGGAAGAAAAAGAACTTGTTCTTCATCGTTCTTTTCAAATTCTAAGAAAAGATTCTTTTGTTCGTCCCAAAATACTTGGAACAATTCCATTTTGGTTATAACCCGTTTAATTTATCGTTAAATTTTCAAATCGAATTGATTATGTTTAGATTCTATTCCAAACATTAATAAAACACGAGTTTACAAAATTATTGATTTATAAGTGTAAATTAGGCTGGTTTGTGTATATCTTCCAAAGAAGAAAAGTTTCAATCAAGAATCTTTAAGATCTGTTAGATAATACACAGATTTTTTAAGGATTTTGCTAAAATAATCGATTTCTTCTCGGGATTGTTCACCTATATAGTCCTCAACATCTAAAACTAATATTGCCTCTTGATCGATTAACTTTCTTATGGCAATATCTTGTAATTTATCCCATTCATAATTGTTAAATTTTTCTTTGTTTAATAACCCATCAACAGAGCAGATTGATACAAGTTTTTCATGTTTTATTTGTAGAATTGATTCGATTTTTATGAAGTAATCCCTATATCGAATTGAACCAACTAGAAAGATTTTTGTCTCCTTGATTCTTGAGAAATCATAATCACAGAATTCATCCAAGAAATTCTTATTTAACCTTTCTTTCTCCATAGTAATTGTAATAATACTAGTTCCTATTTAATTTTCATATGAAGTTAGATACAGTCTATTTCGCTGAAAATTTAGACTTTATGCAAAAATTGAAACCAAATTTTATCGATCTTATTTATATTGATCCACCATTTTACAGTGGGGTCGATTACAAAGAGTTTTCTGATATCTGGGTTTCAATCGATGAATACTTAGATTTTATGTATCCTCGAATTAAGGAAATGCATCGAATTCTTAAGGAAACGGGTAATTTTTATCTACATTGCGATGCAAGTGCGATTTTTGACTTAAAACCAATATGCGATAAAGTTTTTGAGAAAAAAAATTTTCGAAGAGAAATTATTTGGAATGTAGGAAGTGTTTCAGGATTCAAAAGCCAAATAAAAGGATGGGTACGTCAGCATGATACGATACTATATTACACGAAATCTAATTCATTCACATTTAACAAACAATACTTACCTTATAGAGAGGACTATATTAAAAAAATGTTTAGACATAAAGATGAGAAAGGGCGTATCTATCGGAAACGAAGAGGAGGTAAGCAATACTTAGACGAAAGCCCAGGAACATTAGTTGGTGATGTTTGGAACGACATATATTCCTTTCAGACTACTACAAGATCTAAAGAATATCTCGGTTACCCTACACAAAAACCGGAAAAACTCCTGAGAAGAATAATTTTATCCTCCTCCAATGAAGGAGATCTTATTGCAGATTTCTTTTGTGGTTCTGGAACGACAATAGCTGTTGCTAAGAAGTTAGGCAGGAAATGGATTGGTGTGGATAACAATCCAAAAGCTGTTGAATTATGTAAAAAAAGGTTAGGCTTTTAATTATAAACCCAAAACAAAACGGTATTTCAAATCTACTTTTTAACCACGACTTTATCAATACCAATCCATTCTTTAGCTTCCTTAAGGGTGGATACTATTTTTCTTTTAGGGGATTGAGCATGATCTAAGAGATATCTAAATTCTTCGGTTAAAGCAGGATTTTTTTCAATTATGAAAGCAGACCTAAAAAGTCTTTCATTATCACTCTTTAAGAGTTCTAAGATAATATCAATTGAAGCTATGCTTAAAAAAATAGCATCGGTAATGTCGACGATTATGCTCAAATTTTCGTTGACATCTTTAGTTATTTCCTTAAATTCTTTTATAAATCTTTCTGCTACTGGTGGAGGAAAGGTACCAGTTGCCTTTATTAAGAAGCAGGTGTCGCTAATTTTTTCAACTTGATACATAATAATTTGAACTATTCAGTTTTAAATTACTTTTAAACACTTTACTCATATTAACTTTTTTATTTCAAAGTGAATTAGATTTATTTCTTAGAGAAAAAACGATTTAGGCCTTGATCTATTTGAGAATTTAATGAGAGTGAGGAAAAAATGTCGGAAAAATTAAATTACTATCCTTTTTATCTTTACAAGCGTGCTATTTTCCATTTGCTTGTTTCCACTTCTTGTAGGATGCTAAAAATTCTTTTACCTTGACTCCTTCAAAGTCCTGGACATCTGTCGCAAATTGTTTTTCTTCTCCTTCTATTGGATTGAAATTAAGATATAAAAGTTTAAGTTTTTCAAGTTTTTCCAAACTTTCTAAATTATCTAAACTAGAAAGCTTATTCGTATCAAGATACAACGTTTCGAGATTTACGAGCGATTCCAAATTTTTAATCTCCGTTAAATTGTTATTGTTAAGATATAAAAGAGTAAGTTTAGTCAATGTCTCTAGCCCTTTTATTTCCTTAATTTCGTTGTAAGCAAGAAACAAACGCTCGAGATTTGTTAAATTATCCAAATTCTTGATTTCTGATATTTGGTTACGATTAAGTTGCAAAACTACAAGATTAGACAGTTCTTCTAAACCTTTTATTTCTTTTATTTGATTTCCAACAAGTTCCAAACGAATTAGTTCAGTTATTGATTCTAAATTCTTCAGCTCAGTGATCTTATTATTATTTATATCTAACCATTGAAGGTTGGTTAAAGAATCGAGTCCTCTCAGCTCATGAATTTGATTTCCACTAAGGAATATGCGATCAAGTTTGGTCAAAGACTCAAGACCCTCAATTACTTGGAGCTGATTATTGTTGAAAAATAACTGCGTAAGATTGGTTAATTCATCTAACCCATTCAATTTTTCAATTTTATTGTTTGAAAGGTTTAAAGCAGTAATATGTTTTAACTTATTTAGTCCCTTTATCTCTGTTATATCCACTATATCCAGATAATCTATATTTAATCTGATTTGTCCGAGTTCTTCTTTTACTTTGAATTTTTGGCCGTTAACCTTTATTGATCCAAGTCCCATTATATGTCTCCAAAAATTGTTAGTTTTATTATTTTTTAATTATGATTTGCAATTATAAAAAACCTTTCTTTTTCCTAAT
>SOKP01000113.1 GCA_004375715.1 Promethearchaeota archaeon
CATTTTTCATCTCAGGTAAAAGGATATGCTAGAATCCTCTACGAACTACACGAGAGCCACGAGGGTATTTACGATGTAATTATCCGTTCTATCAATAGTATAGATGCTAGAACAGCTAGTGTTACAAATTTACCGATAAGTTTAATTGAAGAATTAAAATACAAATTGTTAGAATTCCCAGACACAAAAGATATTTATTTTGACCTCACCGGCAAGCCACCTGCAACAATTGAATATGTCTAAAAATTACTTATAAACAATCGAATTGAAAAGAACTTTAAATGGAAGCCTAAAAACGAGATTAAAAAACCATTTAATGCAATATTTTTGTAGAGGTTTTTAATTTTTTTAATTTCGAATCGTAATCGGGACAAATTTTGTATTCTGAAAAGTTACATAAATGTTCAATTTTTGGTAGGTTGCATGTTCGTGTAAAAGGACAGGATATAATGGTAATATCAAGATTATAATTTGACTCACTAATCATTAATTCTATCAACTTCAAGTTGTTTTTAAAGGACAGTAATATTCAGATATACTTTATACTCCCAAAAGCAATTAATAAAATGTGACTGAGGATAATTATTAATTTTTGATATTATTCCTTCTTTCAAAAAGAGCGTAAAACAAAAGACATTACTATTTGATAATATCAGTTATAAAACAAGTCTCTACGATTTTTATCCCTGCAATTTGTGAAATCTTGTCTTCTATGAGAGGATTAAACTGCTCAATGGAAGGAATATCAACTTTCATAAAAAGGCCACAATCTCCAGATAATCTCCAAATAGAGGTAATTTCTTCTATTTTCTTTAATTCAACAAGAATCCGTTTAATATCTTTGAAATCGGGCTCAACTTTAATGGTTGCAGATGTTTTTGGTTTTGTATCAAGCTCATATACTACGGTAAAATGCGTGATGGTCCCTTCTTCTTGCATTTTGGATACTCTTCTCCTAACAGTTGCTTCGGTTTTTTCGATAATATCACTTATTTCTTTGAACGACTTTCTCCCATCTTTCTTTAATTCTTCTAAAATCTTAATATCTATTGGATCTACGGACGCCATTTTATTAACCCTAATCACTTGCAGTTATTTTTTTTATTTTATCAAACAATATGATCAGTTAAGATCAAATAATTTAAATAAATTACGAATTTAATTAATTAATTTATCGAAACTTTACACATAGTTGTGAAATAAAATAATTAGATATTCATTAATTGAACAAGTTATATTTTAATATTAGAATATTCAATAGAAATCGATTTTTTACTTTTTCCGTAATTGTATAATCTTTTTTGTTGAAAAAGTTATTTTTCACTAACAAGAATTTTTAAATAGTATATTTTATTGTTTTGTAACATGTAAAAAAAATAGTGAGAATAACTTCACAATTAAAAATAAGAGAAGAAAAGACTTAAAACATGTGTAATAATTGTAATTGCGACGGTTATGACAAATGCTCCATAGTAGGCTACCTACCGTTTGGTTTTTGTTGTTCCCACTGTTTTCTTTATAACGAAACTCATACTTGTTTATCGACAAAAACTAAACGTCTAGAGGAGGATTCTGCTTCGAGAGGTATCGAGGGAGAATTAAAACTAATTAGTTCCTCAATAGAAGGTAGTTTTTTAAGAGTTGTAATAGAGAATAAGGGTGAAGAAATCCCAATAGACATCGATCTTAAAAGACATCTCGAGAATAGAGAAATTCAATGAAACACGAATTTATTCCTTCGCAGTTATATTCATTTAAAAATGTAAGAGTTCCATTAAAATTTATATTGGATATATAATTAAAAAACACAAGAAAAGAGAAAAAATTATTGACATGAATGTCATCAATTTTGACTTTAGGAACGAAGTCCTCAAACATAACGCTTCTTTAAGTTATTGTTATCAGTGTTCAACATGCTCTGGAGGATGCCCTATCGCTTTAATTACCAATGGCAAGTATAATCCGAGAAAAATAATTGAAGAGGCGATCTTAGGGTTACAGGATAAATTAATAGAGCGCCAAGATCCGAATCCTTGGTTATGTTCAACATGCCAAAGATGTGTTGAGCTTTGTCCTCAAAATGTAGAGTTAACTGAGATTTTTACTCTGATTAAAAACAGATGTTTTGAAAATCATAAGTATCCAGAAGCATTTTATATACAGGGTCATTCAGTATATGAAAATGGGGTTGCAATTCCGTATTCGAATGCGATAATTGTTAGGAGGAAAAATCTAGGTCTTCCTGTAATAAAAACTGCGCCTATAGAGGAGATTCAAATGTTAATGAAAGAAACTAATTTTGAAAAAAACATTCTAAAGGGGACCGAATAAAATGGTATTTGACTTATTTCTAGGGTGTGTCATACCTGCAAGGTTACCTTATTTAGAAGTATCTTCAAGAAAGATTTTTGAAAAACTTGGTATTGAATTGCGCGATGTTGATGGCTTCAGTTGTTGTCCTGACCCAACAGGGATTGAACAAATAGATCATAAGACTTGGCTGACTTTAGGGGCGCGAAATTTAAGTTTATGCAATAGCAATGGTGGAATAATATCGTTTTGTTCTGGTTGTGTTGAAACTTTAAAGGGCGTTAACTATAGTCTAAACAAGGACGATGAAGTTAAGAAAGAAGTAAATGACTACTTAAACAAAGTAGGAAAAGCTTATGATGGTAAGGTAGAAGTAAAACACTTTGCTCAGGTATTATATGAAAATCTCGAAAAAATTAAAGATAATGTTGAAAAACCACTAGAAGGCTTTAAAGTTGCGATTCATTACGGTTGTCATTATTTAAGACCTTCAGAAATTATTGAATGGGATGATCCTTTCGAACCAGTTACTTTAGATGAAATTGTTAAAAATCTTGGAGCTGAGTCTATTGATTACGATTTAAAGATGGAATGCTGTGGAAATCCTGTTGAAAAATCAGATAAAGATTTATCTTTGCAACTGATTGATAACAAATTGAAAGCTATTAAAGAATCAGGAGCAAATTGTGTTGTTGTGGTATGCCCTGCTTGCTATCAACAATTTGAGTTTAACCAACGAGAACTCAATAAAAAAAACAATTCAGAATATGATTTTCCTATTTTCTATCTCTCAGAGTTAATTGCTTTAGCGTTTGGTTTTATACCAGAAGAGTTAGGTTTTAAATTTCACAGGATAAAGCCAAGTAAACTATTTGAAAGTATTAACTTTACAGTTTGAAATTCACGATAAAAATAAAAAATATTTAGGAATTATTAGAGGAATTGATATTTTATGGCAGAAGTATTACCTAAAAAAACAGTATTAAAAGATGTTAAAGTCTTCAAGGATCTTGAGGAGGAAATCATTAAAGCTAATAAGTGCTGTGCTTGTGGCGCTTGCGTAGCTTATTGTTCAAGTCAGACGTTTGATGTCATCAAAATGGACGGATATACGCCTCAATTCATTTCAGATGCGAACATTGAAAATTGTAAAGAATGTGGAGTATGTTATTATATCTGTCCGCAGACAGAGCCATTGATGAAACATTTAAAGGAGGATTATCGAATCAAAGATGAGATTGGGTTTATTCAAAATATAATTGCGGCAAAAACAAAGGATGAAAAAATTAAAGAAATGGGACAAGACGGAGGTTTAGTAACCACTCTTCTTACGTACTTATTTGATAAAAATAAAATTGATGCTGCAATTGTGTCTGAATATGACGAGAAATTAAAACCGATTCCAAAAATCATATATAACAAAGAGGAACTATTGAAATCTTCCGGAACAAGATATTCAATATCGTCAAACATTTTACCTCTAACAAATCTTTATACTATTGCGCAGGAAATTGCTGAAAAGCATCATCAAATTTATGATATAAATCAAATTCGTATGGCGTTTGTTGGAACTCCTTGTCAGTGTAGAGCTATCCGAAAAATGCAACTATTAAACATCAGCCCTGCCCATGTCATTAAATACGTCTTTGGTTTGTTTTGTATGGAAAACTTTGATTATGAGAAATTGTTCCAGCTAGTGAAGAAGGAGACTAACGAAGATCCAACAAATATAGCTAAGATGAACATAAAAAAGAATTTTTTCATAACAAATAAAGAAAATAAAGTTTATGAAGTCGAACTCCATAAGTTTGACGATGCTGTAAGGAACCATTGCCATGATTGTGATGAGTTTACAGGCAGATTTGCTGATATTAGCTTTGGCGGTTCTGGAGCGGTTCAACAAAATTCAATGGTTGTAATACGCACTGAAAAAGGCGAAGCACTTATCAATAATGCATTGATGGCAGGTTATATTGATAAATTTACTCCTAAGAAGTCTACAATAACGGAATGGAAAGCTAAAAAAATTGACTTGCTTAGGAGAATGACAAATAATAAAATAAATAAATCTTAATGGGTGAAAAATTTGGGAGAAAATTCAAAATCCGTTGTAATTATTGGAGCAGGAATCGCCGGCATTCAAGCTGCCCTAGATTTAGGCGATATGGGAATACAAGTACATTTAGTCGAGAAACAGTCATGTATTGGAGGTAGAATGGCTCAATTAGATAAAACTTTCCCTACGCTTGATTGTTCAATTTGTATCCTCGCCCCTAAACTTTCAGAGTGTTATAGACATGATAATATTACACTTCATACTCTTTCAGAGATCCAAAAAATAGGAGGTTCAGTAGGGAATTTTTCTGTCGATGTGCTAAAACACGCTCGGTATGTTAAAGAAGGTGTTTGTACCAATTGCGGTGATTGTGGAGCTATCTGTCCAGTTAGAGGGATTACTAACTTTTTTGATGCAAATTTAGTTACTCAAGCAGCAGCACAAATTGCCTTTCCAGCAGCAGTTCCTGCAGCGTATCGGATTGATCCAAATAAATGTTTATATTTAAATTATGAAATTTGTGGGTTGTGCTACCAAAACTGTGGTGCGGATGCGATTGATTTCACGCAAAAAGATTCAATCCTTAGTTTAGATAACATTGGAGCAATTATAGTTGCTACTGGTTTAGATTTAGCAGAAGATATTCATACTTTAAATATCTATGGCTATCAAAAATATGATAACGTAATCACAGCAATGGAACTTGAGAGATTGATTTGTGCTTCAGGTCCACAAGCTGGCCATTTAAGTAGATTAACCGATGGAAAGCACCCAAAAAAAATCGCTTATCTTCAATGTATTGACTCGCGCTCTCAGAAAGGACAAATGTATTGTTCCTCTGTTTGTTGTATGTATACTACAAAAGAAGCTATGATTGCATTTGAACACGACAACGAGTTGGAATCTTATGTATTTTATATTGATATGAGAGCTGGAGGCAAAGGATTTCAAAAATTTCTACAAAGGGGCGCTAAAGAGTATAATATTAAGTATTTAAAAAGTAAAATTTCTCACATAGATGTTGATAAGGATGATAATCCGATAATCACGTATGAAGATTACGAAACATCTGAAATAAAACAATTAACAGTAGATTTGGTTGTATTAGCAACTTGTATAATCCCATCGAGAGGGATAAATAAATTAGCAGATGTATTAGGTATTGATTTAGATCATTACGATTATGTGAAAACGAATCCATTTTTACCTGTTGAAACAAGTGCAGAAGGAATATATACTTGCGGATGCGCTAGGGAACCAATGGATATTCCTCGGTCTGTTGCTGAAGCCAGTGGGGCAGCAGCAAGAGCGGCAGAAGTAATAAAAGGAGGTTAAAAAAACTATGTCTGATAAAGAAGAAGAACCTAGAATTGGAGTATTTGTCTGTTCTTGTGGAAGTAATATTGGAGGGCTTATAGACGTTAAAGCTCTTGCCGAATATTCTAAAACTCTACCGAATGTAGTGTTTACTGAGGATAATCTCTATACTTGCTCAGAAACAGGATTAGCCCAAATTAAAAATGGAATCAAAGACCATAATTTGAATAGAGTAATTGTCGCATCATGTACTCCAAGAACCCATGAACCTTTATTCCGAGATTGTGTTAAAAAAGAAGGCGTAAATGAGTATCTCTTTAATTTCGTAAACATAAGAGACCAAAACACATGGTGCCATCAGAAATATCCTCAGGAGGCGTTTGAGAAGGCCAAAGATTTAATCCGTATGGGTGTGGCAAAAGCAGCTAAGCTTGAAGCACTCGATAATATTATAGTTGATGCAACTCCTACAGCGTTAGTAATTGGTGGAGGCGTTTCAGGGATGACTGCTGCGCTTAGTTTAGCAAATCAAGGATTCGAAACCCACTTAGTGGAAAGAGAAAACGAATTAGGTGGAAGGCTGAAAACACTACATAAACTTTTCCCAAATGACCAAAAAGCTCAATTATTATTAGACAATCTTAAGAAAAATGTTGGAAGTAAGGAAAATCTGAAAATTCATACTTCAGCACAAGTAAAAAATATAGAAGGATTTGTAGGTAATTTTGAAGTAAGCGTTGAGGAAAATGGGAATAATATTAATTTAACTATTGGTGTTATTCTGGTTGCTGTTGGAACATCACTTTTCACACCAACCGGATATTTCGGCTATGATGGTAAGATCCGAATTACTCAACACGAGTTAGAAAGTAAATTAAATAATAATGATGTTAAAGCCAAAGATATTGTGATGATACAGTGCGTTGGATCACGTAATGATGAAAGAGTATATTGTTCAAGCGTGTGCTGTATGACTGCTCTAAAAAATGCGCTCGTTTTAAAGGAGAACAATCCTAAATCAAATGTATCCATACTTTTTAGAGATTTATATACGCCCGGTACTCATTATGAAGATTATTATAGAAGAGCTCGAGAGGAGGGTGTTGTATTTATTGAATATTCTCCTGAAAAAGAGCCATCTGTAGAAGAGAATCAAATAAAAGTATATAACCAATATCTTGGAGAAGAGTTGTTAATTCCATATGATCTTTGTGTACTATCAACACCTTTAGTTTCAAATAATGATAATAAAGCTCTAGCACAAATGATAAAAGTTCCGTTAGAAGAAAACGGATTCTTTTTAGAAGCACACGTAAAATTGCGTCCTATGGATTTCGCTACAGCGGGAGTTTTTATTTGTGGTTCAGCAAAATGGCCTGTCGATATTACGGAATCGATTTCTCAAGGTTATGCGGCAGCAGCAAGAGCTAGCACGATAATTTCTCACGATACAATAGAAGTTGAGGGCGCTACATCATTTTTACCCGATTACAACAAAAGTTTGTGCACAGGTTGCGAAGTGTGTATAAAAGTCTGTCCGTATAATGCAATAAGTAAGAATGAAGAAGACGAGATAGTAATAACTCAAGTTTTATGTAAAGGTTGTGGTGTATGTGGTGCTACTTGTACTAACCATGCGATTATTATAAGACATTTTACAGATCAACAAATACTTTCTGAAATATATGCATATGGAGGGAAAGAGGTATAATGACGTTTGAACCTAAAATTTTAGGGTTTTTATGTAATTGGTGTTCCTACGCAGGAGCAGATTTAGCAGGAGTAAGTAGAATTCAATATCCCCCTAACATGAGAGTTATCAGAGTTATGTGTAGTGGTAGGGTTGATCCTGTATTTATTTTTAAGGCTCTTTTAACAGGAATAGATGGGGTATTTGTCTTAGGTTGTCATCCTGGAGATTGCCATTATTTGGAAGGAAACTACGAAGCGGAAAAGAAGTTTATAATGGTACAAAAATTTCTTAAAATAGTCGATTTTGATAAAAGAATAAGATTAGATTGGGTTTCTGCTTCTGAAGGGGCAAGATTCGCTCAGGTTGTTACCGAGTTTATCGAATCAATTCGCGAACAAGGACCATCTCCTCTTAGCGGAGAGAACATCGATCAAGAATTATTCAATAATCTAAAAGCTATGGAAAATTCTGTTTCGAGCGATAGGATTAGGGCTTTAGTAGGACGGCAGAGAAGGATTACAGAAGTTGAAAATGAATATGGAGAGAAAGTACCAATAGATGAGTATAACGCTATTTTTGATGGAGCAATTCACGATGAATTTGTAAGACAACGAATATTACTTTCATTAAGTACTAAAGTTTTATCTGTAAAAGATTTAGCTGCTGAACTAAAACTGGATCCAAGTGAAATTTTAGAAAACATGCTAACTTTAAAGAGTAGAGGAGATATTGATTATCAAAGTATTGACGGAAATACTCCGTTATATATGAGAATATAGAGGTAGTTAAAAATGGAAAAAGTAGGAGCAGTATTAGTAGTAGGGGCGGGAATTGGAGGGTCTCAAACAGCTCTAGATTTAGGTGACGCTGGTTTTAAAGTTTACTTACTTGAATCAACAACAAGCATAGGTGGTGTAATGGCTCAGTTGGATAAAACATTCCCAACTAACGATTGTGCTATGTGTATTGTAAGTCCTAAGCTAGTAGAGACGGGACGTCATCAAAATATTGATTTGAGTATAAATTGTAAAATACTAGAAGTTACAGGAGAAGCCGGTAATTTTACGGTAAAAGTGTTAAAAAAAACATTATATGTAAACATGGATAAATGTACTGGATGCGGTGTTTGTGGTCGAGCATGCCCCGTTGAAGCTATTGACATGTTTAACGAAAAATTGTCTAAATTCGCTGCAACATCTGTCAAGTATCCCCAAGCAGTCCCTCTTGTGTACGCTATAAATAAAGATTATTGTATCGGATGCGGAATTTGTAAAGGAGTGTGTAAGGCAAATGCCGTAGAATACGATTTAGAAGATGAAATTGTTGAATTAAAAGTAGGTGGTATTGTGTTAGCACCTGGATTTGATGAATATTCACCTCCAGAAGATAATCTGTATGGTTATGGCAAATACAAAAATGTAGTTACAAGTATTGAGTTTGAGCGAATTTTAAGTGCTAGTGGTCCCTATGCGGGAAAAGTATTAAGACCGTCTGATGGAGACATACCAGAAAAAGTCGCGTTTCTTCAATGTATTGGATCTCGAGACTTTACAGGAAATGGTCAACCTTATTGTTCTTCTGTGTGTTGTATGTATACTGCAAAAGAAGCAGTAATCGCCCACGAACACATGCATCAAATAAGACCAACAATTTTTAGCATGGATATAAGGGCATTTGGAAAAGATTTTGATAAATATATTATTCGTGCGCAAGAAGAATATGGAGTGCGCTATATACGAAGTCGTATTTCTTCAATCAATGAAGATCCAGAAACTAAGGATCTGCTATTAAAGTACGAAACAGAAGATGGGAAAATTATTCAAGAGAATTTTGAAATGGTTGTTCTTTCTGTTGGTTTGAACCCTCCGGATGATGCTAAATATTTAGCCGATAAATTTGGAATTGAATTAAACGAATATAATTTTGCTAAAACGGATATTTTTAATCCCGTTCAGACAACAATTCCAGGAATTTTTGTGTGTGGTGCATTTTCCTCACCGAAAGATATTCCTGAGACAGTTACTCAAGCCAGTGCGGCTGCAGGCTGTGTTAATACGCTATTACACGAAAAAAGAGATACTTTAATCACAGAAAAGACATTACCACCAGAGATATTTGTCGCCGGTCAACCACCTAGAATTGGTGTCTTTGTATGTCATTGTGGAGTGAATATTGGAGGATATGTAGATGTTCCACAAGTAGTGAAGTATGCAAAGTCGCTTCCAAATGTTGTTTTAGCAGATCAAAACTTATATACATGCTCGGCTGACACTCAAACGATAATTAAGGATAAAATTAAGGAATATAGTTTAAATAGAGTTATTGTAGCTTCTTGCACTCCAAGAACTCACGAGCCATTATTTCAAGAAACTATTAGAGAAGCAGGATTGAATAGATATTTATTTCAAATGGCAAATATTCGAGATCAATGTAGTTGGGTTCATATGAATCAATATAAAGAGGCTACAGAGAAATCAATGGATCTCGTAAGAATGGCAGTAAATAAAGCGAGAAACATTCAGCCATTAGAAAGAATAAAATTGGGAGTTACTCCTAAAACTCTTGTCATAGGAGGAGGTATTACCGGTATGGTTGCTGCTCTTAACTTTGCGAATCAAAATTTCGAAACATTTTTAGTCGAAAAAGAAAAGGAATTAGGTGGTTTTGCCCGGAACATATATACAACGCTTGAAGGGGGAAATGTCCAAGCTTTTCTATCAGACTTAATTGAGAAAGTAAACACACACGCAAATATCCATGTTTTTACCGAGGCAAAAATAGAAATTATTAATGGTTATATTGGAAATTTTAAATCAGCGGTATTTCATGGACCAGAAAAGACTAGAGCAGAATTTGAACATGGAGTTGTAGTTGTAGCAACAGGCGCTAAAGAATATGAACCTAATGAATTTTTATATAAAACAAACGATAATGTCATTACTCAATCTGAATTCGAGAAAGTAATAAACACGACTGATGATATTGGAAATAAAAAGTTAATTGTTATGATTCAATGCGTCGGATCGCGAAACGAAGAACATCCTTATTGTAGTAAAATGTGTTGCGCGGAGGCAATTAAAAATGCAATAGTGGCTAAAAATCAAAGCCCTTCTACTGAAATTGTTATATTATTTAGAGATATTCGAACCTATGGATTTAAAGAAAAGTATTATAGAATGGCACGTGAAGCAGGAATCGTATTTATTCGTTACGATGAGGATAATCCACCTGAAATTGTTCCAGAAGGCTCGAAGTTAAGAGTGAATATAGTTACACCTAATAAAGATACAATTTTAATAAACTCAGATATGGTAGTGTTAAGTGTTGGAATTGTAGCCCAAAAAGAAAATAACGAAGAACTGGGCAAATTGTTAAAAGTACCACTAAATGATGATAATTTTTTCTTAGAAGCACATGTTAAGTTACGACCAGTTGATTTTGCTACAGAAGGAGTCTTTGTCGCTGGTTTAGCCCATTGTCCAAAAACGATTGAGGATTCTATCTCTCAAGCAAATGCAGCGGTTTCAAGAGCGTGTACAATTCTCTCAAAGGATGAAATTGAAGCCGAAGGGAAAATTGGGGCAATAGATCCTGCTAGATGTAGTGGTTGTGGGATGTGTATAGATAATTGTGCCTATAATGCGATAGAATTAATTGAAGATAGACGATTCGGTACGGTTGCCATTATTAATAGCGCTTTATGTAAAGGATGTGGTGCATGCTCAGGAAATTGTAGGTGCGCTGCGATAGATATAGCAGGTTTTTCTTCTGAACAAATATACGCTATGATAACAGGGAGGTTATAAAAATGACAGAACCAATTGTAGAAACAACACAGTCTGAAAATAAAGAGTGGGAGCCAAAAATTATCGCTTTTCTATGTAATTGGTGTTCCTACGCCGGAGCAGATTTAGCGGGCGTAAGTCGAATCCAATACCCACCAAACATTAGAATTGTTAGAGTTCCGTGCTCTGGAAGAATTAACGCTTATTTTATTATAAAAAGTTTAACTGATGGATGGGACGGTGTTCTCATTTCTGGATGTCATCCCGGCGATTGCCACTATATTAGCGGAAATTTGGTTGCCCGAAGGAGATTTGCGATATTAAAAGAACTTTTAGAATTTTTTGGCATCGAACCCGGGAGAGTTAACTTTATGTGGGCTTCTGCCGCAGAAGGCGAGCGTTTTGCAGTGTTAGTTCGAAAAGCAACTGAAATCGTAAAAAAATTGGGTCCAAATAAAAAATTTGAAAAGAAATGGTGAAGATTATGGGACTTGAGATAGAGAATAAGGATATTGAGACTAATCTAAGAGAAGTTGCTAGAGGGCTACTTAAAGAGAAAAAAGTAGATGTGATTATTGGCTATATGAAAGGTACATTGCCCTTACTCTCCCAACCAATTATAATTGACAGCGAAGAGGATGCCGATAAGTTGATTTGGAACAATTTATGCTACGTAAATTTAGCTAAATATTTAGTACCTAGAGTTCCCCGATTTGTAGACTCAGAAAAAGGCAACTTAACGGTAGGAGTTATTTCTAAGGGTTGTGTAGGAAGAGCGTTAATTCACTTAGCATCAGAAAATAAGATTAAATTAGACGAGATAAAAATTATTGGAATTCCATGCAACGGAGTTGTTAATAGGCAACGGATTGAGATGGAAATTGGAGAAAAAGAAATTCTTGAGGTCTCCGTATCGGGTAATAAGATAATCGTGAAAGGAAAGGATTTTGAAAAGGAATTTTCCTACGACGAGTACATGAACGATTTATGCAAGACATGTAAAATTCGAAAACCTCCACTCGTTTCTAAATTGCCTGACTTATGCGTTGGGGAATGCGAAGAATATTCGAATATCGTAGACGATTTTAGCGATATTGCCGATTATGAAGCGTTAACTCCCGAAGAGAAATGGAACCAGATTACGGAAGAGTTAAGCG
>SOKP01000069.1 GCA_004375715.1 Promethearchaeota archaeon
TTCTGACAGATTCCATTAAGAAATAATACTGCTTTAGTACCCTTTAAACATTGTTGACATCCTTTAGGAATTCCTCCTTTCTTTACGTAAAATGTCTGTGCTTTAGATTCTAAAATCTCTGGATCTCTCATCTTTGTAACAGCTTTTTTCTCACAATGGTGTTTTTATTGCTTAATTGTTTTAAAACAAGCTCTGTTGTCTCTCCCACCCCAATTGATCTCTTTAGAAACACGCCTGTTTTTCCAAATTTTTCTCTTCTTAAAAGAACTCTTTTTCTTTCATTAATCAAATTAATACCTACATTCAACTGCTTTGCCGCTAAATTTTCATTTCCAATAATAGAATATTCTTCATGACCATCAGAAGTGGGTTGAATTAAAACTAACCTTTTATTGATTCCAGGCACTCTAACACTATTTATAATTTGGTTTAGATTAATTTTTCCTCCAAAATCGTAAAATTCGCTTGATTTTTTATTGAATTTAGATAATGGAATTGTTATGCTCTCTAATTCGTTTAAATAAATGTAGAGTTTCAAAGTGTCAG
Organism: Promethearchaeota archaeon; assembly: GCA_004375715.1. Taxonomy (GTDB): domain Archaea; phylum Asgardarchaeota; class Lokiarchaeia; order Sigyniarchaeales; family SOKP01; genus SOKP01. The sequence goes on from SOKP01000069.1 coordinate 547, forward strand.
TGGGAGTAGCCATAATGATTTCTCTGAAGTAATTATTAAAACCGTTCTTGTCGAGTATTATTTCTATTTGATACGGTGCGATTGATTGCATTAAAACCATGTCGATATCGCTATCGTTATGAATATCGCCTCGAGCAATACTACCATAAATAAATGGATTCAAACCCTCTTTAACGAACATCTCCAGCAGCATTTTAGATCGCTCTCTTTTTTGTTGTAATAGTTTTAAGTGATTTTCAGAGTAAGTAACATTATTAAAATGATCTCTTAGAATTTTATGTCCTTTCATTAGAATTTAATCGCTTTTATCTTTTTTACTGTTTCTCTATATATCTAATTATTACGCTTAGAAGTAATGTTTCGTAATACTTGAATGTGCTTTTACTTTTTTGAATAATAGTATATTTGGTGTATTTAAATGTTTCTTTAAGGTGTAATATCTTTTTTACTTTCTTATTTTTAAAAAATGGATTTAATTTCTCACTAAATATCGTAATTAATTTAGAATTTTTATTTGAATCGCTTAGCAGATTTAAATAAACTTCCAGATTGTAAGATTTTAAACGGGGATTAATCAAAATTATGTTCTGACAATAGATATCTCTCAAAAGAATGTTCAAAGGTAACACTTTTTTAGTAAAATCAATAACAATATAATTCTGGCTTAACAAGTTAACATCTTGAGTGTAAAACAATATAATAGAGGGAAAAGTTTGTTGTAATTCTTTTTCTATATCAGATATCAATCGTTCTGTCATGTTTTTATTTGATATTTTAAGCCGTAAGCTTATCACATTATATCCAGCCGTACAAAATGCTTCTGTAAGTGCTTTCAACAACATTAGTTTTCGATACCTTTTTATTAAGATTATTGTCGGTTTTATTACATCTTCTTGCTGAAAAACGCTAGATGTAGTCAAATTGCTCTTTTTTATAGAAATAGACGAAATCTGATTGTTAATATCCAGAAGGTTATCAACTTTCCTGATCGTTGAAATGTTTGAAAATAAAAATCTCCATCTATATATTTCTTTAAGTACCTTTACACCGATTAAAAGCAAGATTAAGAGTACAATTATGATAATATCAACTGTAATCCAATCAACTTGAAAGATGTCAAATGTCATAATATTTACAATGCCGTATTTATATTAATCTACAACGTCGTCAATCCAATCCAAATATTTTTGAGAGCCTTTCTCGATTTTGAAGGCAACGCATTCGGGGTTCGAATAACTATGAACTTCTCCGATTTTTTGAACTATTAAATCGCAATTTTTTTCAGTGGTTTTAATTATTAATAGTAATTCGTTATCTCTTTCTATTTTTCCTTCCCACCAATATATTGAAATTAAATTAGGTATGATATTTACGCAGGCTGCTAATTTATTTTCTATTAATAAGTTGGCAATTTTTTTACCCTCTTCTAAATTAGGTACAGTGACGAAAAATGTGTAATAATCCATCTTTTTCCCTTAGGTATGATATCTGATTCTAATAATGTACAAATCAATTTCAATCTAATTACAATATAAACAATTCATAAACAAAAAGAATTAAGCTAAATAGTTTTATTTATAATTTATTTATAAATCATTTTTGTAGAAGAGAGAAAAAACAGATTTTAATTTTTATATTTCTTCTATGTTTTTTTATCTCAGAAATGCTATTTTTACTTAAATGAAATTATAAATAGTAGAACTTATATTATTAATAAAAAAAATATAATTATGCTTTAAGGAGTTGATTGCAATCCTTCACAACGTATACCTAATATCAAACTTTACGGGCATTTGTTTAATCCATAGGAAGTATGGAACGATAGAATTTAATCAAGATTTAGTATCTGGTTTTTTAACAGCATTAAAAGATTTTTCAGTGGAGTTCTCGAAAGGATCAGGAGAATTAAAAATCATAGATATGCAAATATTTTATCTCCTTCTTGTTTTTAAGGAAGGGATACTGTGCACAGCAGCTGCTGACAAAAATGACGATGCAAAAATAACACACAAAGTTTTAAGCGATATTATCGATAAATTCTTGGATAAGTTTGGAACCCTAATGAAGAATTGGTCAGGAGATGTTAGGCTGTTCAAAGGATTTGAAAATGTTATGGATGACATGTTGAAAAACGGTCATGTAGCAGAAATCCAAATAAAGATTCCTATTTTAAAAATCTTTGAAAAAGACTTTGTAAAATCTCAGAAACTACTATCTAAAAAGGGTATGGTGCTTTCGGAAGAAGATTTACGGAAAGTTCGAGACCAAAAACCTGCATGGGCTTCAAAACGTCTTCCTACCCAAGTAATCATTCAGGGTTTTTTAAACGAAGAACAGTATAGGATTGCTCATTTGGCTGATGGTTTTCACACTTCATCAGATATAGCGGAGGAGGTTGGCGTTCCAAAGGCGGAGATTGATGTAATGATCGATGACTTAGACGATCTTGGCTTACTCAAGTTTATTGATGTAAAATAACATAACTTTTTTCATATAACCATAACCTACATTTTGTAATTTCTTGAATCCGAGTTGGCTTATTTTTCTAATTTTATTAAATTAAATAAGCTTGTCCTATTAAAATTGGTAAACATAAAATTTATGAAAAAAATATCACTAGTCTAATTAGTATGAATGTGAATAAAATAGATGAAAACATCTACGAAATCCCTCAAAAAACTTTAATGGCTCGTGTGGAAGGAAAGATCGCAAAATTTCAAATGAGAGTACCTGTCCATATTTATGCTAACGATTACATTTTAGAAAAAATTAAAAACGATAGAACTTTGGATCAAATTAGTAATGTAGCTTGTCTCCCTGGGATACAAAAGCACGCTATTGTTCTCTCTGATGCACACCAAGGTTATGGGTTTTGTATTGGGGGTGTAGCAGGAACGGACGCTTATTCTGGAATGGTTTCCCCGGGTGGTGTAGGATATGATATAAACTGTGGTGTAAATTTGTTGAAAACAAATCTTCACCTTAAAGATATTGAAAGTTCAATTCCTAACTTACTAGACACTATTTTTAAGAATATACCATCCGGATTAGGAAGTAAAGGAAAATTAAGCATCAGCTCCTCGGATTTAAACGATGTTTTAGATAATGGTTTAAATTGGGCATTAGATAATGATTATGCTATAGAAGAGGATTTGGAGCATTGCGAAGAAAACGGTTTTTTGAAAAATGCTGATTCAAAATTAGTATCTCAAAAAGCAAAGCAAAGAGGAATAAAACAACTTGGTTCATTAGGGAGCGGTAACCATTTTCTCGAAATACAAAAGGTTGACAAGATTTATAATGAGTCAGTGGCAAAGAAATTGGGAATCATTGATAAAGATCAAATAACTATCATGGTTCATACCGGTTCTCGAGCTCTTGGTCATCAAGTGTGCACGGATTCACTTAGAAATATCGAGCAAGCAATGAGAAAATACAAAATAAAAGTACCAGATCGCGAATTAGCGTGTGTACCAGCCGATACTCCGGAGGCAATGCAATACTTGAAAACTATGGCGTGTGCTGCAAATTTTGGGTTTACTAATCGCCAATTAATAACGCATTGGCTAAGAGAAGTTTTCCAGAAACATTTTAAAAGGAGCTTGGACGATCTGGATTTTAAATTAATTTATGGTGTTTGTCATAATATCTTGAAGATAGAAGAACATGATGTTGACGGGAAAAAAATGAAATTAAATGTCCACAGAAAAGGAGCAACTAGAGCCTTCCCACCAGAGCATCCAGATATACCCCGTGATTATAAAAGTATAGGTCAACCAGCTTTAATTCCTGGAACTATGGGAACCGCGTCGTATTTATGTGTGGGGCGACCAAAAGCAATGGACCTCTCTTTTGGCTCTACAGCTCATGGATCTGGCCGTGTAATGTCAAGATCCAAGGCAACGAAACAATATTGGGGCGCTAATATTAGGGAAGATCTAAGAAATAAAGGAATTACTATAAGAGCGGCTTCTCCTAAAATAATTGCGGAAGAAGCTCCTGGAGCGTATAAAGACATAGATCAAGTTGTCCAAGTGAGCCAAGATCTCGGCATTGTAGAAAAAATTGTAAGGTTAGTTCCAATTGGTGTTGTAAAAGGATAGCTCTTTACTTCTTCTTATTATTTAATATGAATTTTCCAACAAAAGAAATATCTTCTTTATTATTTCATTATAAACTCAGAGACAAGTATACTATACCAATATAAATACAATAAAATTTTGCGTGTTATCATTATTCAAAAATTAATTCGAAGTTAAATATCAAACACTATATCTATCACGATACTTTCGTGTTTTTCTTCTATATTTAAGAAAGAATATGTTATAGCTTTAACTTCAATTCCTATTTCGTGTTTATCTAAGTCGAATTTTTCACCTTTTAGAGTAGCACGCAACTTAAAATTATCTTTGAATTTTTTAATTGAACGCACATAGATTTGGTTAAAAACAAGCTCATCAACATCAAAAATATATAAAAATTCAGAAAGAAAATCAAATAATAGGGCTTCCTTATCCTCAGCCTCGATAGTTATTGTTCTTTCGACTTTAGGAGTTATTTTTTTTAAGTTTGGCGTTATTGTCGCCATTAAACTATAGGCGGTTTGCGAAAAGGCTTCTTCTAATGACGATCCCCAACTTCGTACCTGAACATCGGCAGTATGATCTCTAAACTCAAATCCTGCTTTTTTCATGTGAAACTTTAGTATTTTCAGTATAGATTTACTATGAATAGTCTCGTTTAGAATTAAACCTTTTGTTGTTTAATATATTTTTTCTAGGAGTTTAAAAGCATTGCTCTGAAAATGTAATTATATGTTGAGTACAGTTTCTAACTCATTTCTCAATAATTTGCTTTTTTATCAAAAGATAACTGTAAAAAAGATTTTTTCAAATGAAGAACTTCTGCTTTATCACTTTTTTCATGAAATTACCGAAAACACGCCCCAAAATGTGATTATCGTAAAGGAATTTGTGTTTTTTTTCCTAAAAAATGAAGATTATTTTAAGGCAAAGGCAAAATTACCATATCTAAGGAAGAAATTTCAGCATAGGAAAATCGTGATTGTGCGGGAAGAGGACGTACTAGTTAACTTAGTTTATGGGTTTTTTCCAGATCCTTATATTCATACAGTTAGAATCGAAAGAAATATCTATACCGGAAAAACGAAGATAATGGTAGGTTTTCTTTCTTACGAGGAACGAGGAATAGCTATAGGATGTAAAGGTAATTACATAAAAGCAGTTAACGAGATTTTCGAACGGTATGTTGTTTTTGTTAATAACGACGGAAATCAAGTCAAAATTAAGTGCGATGTAGTTAAAATGTAAGTTGTTATATTACCAAGGCACATCTTTTAAATTAATTAGATACGCAATTGTATTAGATATAAGGCTTACAGAAGGGGTTAAGATGAGAAGAAATATAACTATGTTTAAATCTGGGATCAAGTATAACCCTGGAAGAAAAATAGCCGGAATTATCGCAAAAATCAGAGCCCCTACAGCAAAATCCAATTGATCTACGATCCAAAAAGGCGCTCCACTTTTAATGTTAAACCTTCTTTTCAGAAATGATCCAGCTAAATCTCCAAAAGCTGCACCATAGGAACAAAAGACAATCCTCAAAAGTATAATAACTATTCCTATTGGAAATGAACCTCCAACAAAATAATACTGATAATAAAACAATTCAGAATATAACTTGTAAACTCCGGAAGAAGCACCCTCAATTGGAATCTGTTGTATTACGGGCCATAAAATAAAAAACAGCAAGAATAATGCAATGCTTAAAGGTATCCCTATGTATAAAGGTCCCTTGACAAGTCCAGCTACTGTTTTGTGATCTCCTAAAATTCTACGGCCATCGCGCCAGAGTTTACCTTTATCTATAGGTTTTCCTCCTCCGACAATAACCATTCCTGCGTTCGAAAAATATGCTGGGACAATAAAAAGTACGCTAAAAATTAATATCGCTAACCAATCAGCCCATGTAAAGATGATTGAGATAATCAGAAAGTTAAAAAAAAGCAAACTGATACATATCAAAGTCAATATAATAGCAAGTCTTACGTTTCTTCTGTCGAGATCTCCTTTATTCTTTTTAGGCATAAATTAAACACTAATTAAAATGAATATAATCAATAATTTTTAATAAAAATTAAATTTTGGTAAATATAACTAATTATACTAAACCCTTAATAATATTGCTTCCTAAATAATTATCTTTTAAAGTTCCGACAATAATATTATAAACTATCGATTTAATCGCTGCAAATTAAAAAATTAGCATATTAAAGTTTTAATATATTGTTCTAACTTTTTCGATTAATAAATAAATTTAAATAGCGCGGAATCGAAATATCAAATATTGGTATTATTTCAAGTGGAAATTATTTACACGGTGGAAATGAGTGTTGACTAACCATAATGAAAAAGGAATGTATTCGTTCAATATTGATAGATTTTACCAAAACTACTTAAAAGGTCCGAAGCTTTTTAAAAACCGAGAAGCTCTCGAACCGTCGTTTATACCTGATGAATTACCTCACAGGAATTTGGAGATCGAGAAGATAGCGGGTATAACTGCTTGTGCCTTAAAAGGAGACGTTCCTCCTAATTTCTTATGTTATGGGATGACTGGTACGGGTAAAACGGCTACTGTAAGGTACATTTCACAAAAACTTGCGCAACATTGCTCTAATAAACCTCCTTGGTGGGTATATATTAATTGTACAGTAGTATCTACGCCTTATAGAATCTTAGCTCATATCTACAATACGATAGTTGGTAAAGAAAAAATACCATCAACAGGTTTACCTAAAGACGTAATTCTCAAGAAATTGCTAGGTTTATTTGACCAACATATCAAAGATAGCATATGTTTTCTCGTATTAGATGAAATAGATATTTTAATTGAAAAAAAAGGAGGAAATGAAATCTTGTACAACTTAACGAGGTTAAATGAAAACTTAGATCAATGTAGAACGAGTGTTATCGGGATATCTAATAAACTAAAATTCATGGAATTCCTCGATGCGAGAGTTACGTCTAATCTAGGAGAAGAAGAACCAATTGTTTTTCATCCATATGACGCTAACCAACTCTACGACATTCTTAAACTAAGAGCAGAAGTAGCTTTTAAGGAAGGCGTTATTGACGATGGAGTTATAAAGTTATGTGCTGGTCTAGCAGCAAAAGAACATGGTGACGCGAGAAAAGCTTTACAATTGTTAAGAAAAGCTGGAGAAATCGCTGAGTGCAACCAAACTAAAAAAATAATGGAAAATCACGTAGAAAAAGCTCAAAAAGATATAGATAAAGATCACATAGTTGAATATATCTTTTCGATGCCTCTTCAAGCAAAACTAACTTTGATGGCCATCTTTTTATTGTCAAAATTCACTAAAGAACACATAATAATTACTTCAGGCGATATTTATGAAGTTCATTCAGAATTGGCACAAATCATTCCAAATGTGAAACAACTGACGCATAGAAGGATTAGCGATTATATTAATGAATTAGCGTTATCAGGATTAATAACTGCTGTAACTAAATCGATGGGTCATTATGGTCGAACGAAAATTGTAAAACTTGACATCGAATTTAATCTAATAGAACGAGTTTTATCTCAGGTTAAAAAAATAAAAGAGTATCGATTAATGGATTATAAACCGATAATACTCCAAACCGATAAAGTTAAGATAAAGAATATGGTATTTAAAAAGCTAATTTAAGCTTGGAAATTCCAATTATTAATCTCTTTTGTAATACTCTCAAGGAAGTACGATGCTAAATCCGCGTTTTGTATTTTTAATAGGAGAAATAATTTCGCTAAGTGTTTACAGAATTTTTTATTTTCTGCTCTTTTAACCCGAAAATCATGGCAATTATGTTTTATCATTTTTTCATTTATGTTTATCTCAATGGTATACGGAATCTTCTGAGAACCTTGAACATCAGCTTTAATAATTTTTTGACCAGAATCGAGAAATCTAAATTGATATGCGCTATCAGACTCTGCTACCGCTCTATTTATAGTTCCTTTATCAAGTAAAGCTTTTAATAAAATTTTGAACTTATTTACATCATTATTTTTAGATTCGTTACTGAAATCGTTGAAATCATTGACATCTTTTATTTTTTCTGAAATGTGAATTTTCCTCTTTTCATGCCATTTGTTTAACTCGAGAGCTAAAGATTCTGATAATTTAATTTGATCATCTCCTTCTGCAATTAGATATCCTTTATGAATGGCCATATTTATGAATTCCTTTGCCTCTTTGGGCGAGAATAGAAACAGTTCAAAAGAAATAATATGCAAAAAATCATCTTGTTGAATACTTGGAAGTTCAATAATTTTCCAAATATGTAACACCATCTCCGAAGTATTGCCACGCGGTATCGTAAAATTCACTTAAAGCACCTAATACTATTAAAAGTAGAAGAATTTAATTAATTTTTTTAAAATCGAGTGTTAAAAAATCTAAAGAATCCAATTCAATTACGGGTACTATACCGGGAGTAGGCGTTATCCCAAAACTTTTCATAAAGTCGGTTTGAGCTTGAAAACATCCGGAATTTACGAGAGTTACATTCCTGTATTTTCCTATCCCGTTTATATGTACGTGTCCTGTATGAAAGATATCAGGAATCTTTTCCACTATTAGATGATCAGTGCTTACAGGAGCAATTTGTGTTTTTCCCCCAAATGTTGGAGCAAGATGTCTACCTATTAGAAATTCTTTCATGGTCTCGATCGGTTTATTTATGTCTAAATCGTGAATCACTCTAGTAATATCGTGCATGCTCTCCCCATGATATATAAGTGTGTTGACATTATGAGTTTTAATTAAAGAAGGGTTGCCCAAGCATTTGATCCCCATGTTAACTAAATCTTCGCAATATTTCTTTGGTACTGCGGGTCGGGGTATTGCATTTCTTACTGGTTCGTGATTTCCAGATACAAAAAATATTTTAATATAATCCGGAATTTCTAAAAGAATATCTGAAGCTTTTTTGAATTGCTTATAAATGTCAGTGATAACGAGATCTTCTTGTTGGTTTGGGTATATTCCTATTCCATCAATTAGATCGCCATTAATGACCAAATACTTTATTCTTCCAGCCTTTTCTCTTAGAAGTTTATTATTACTTTTACCATTTAAAAAATTAATAAATTTAGTAAATAAGCCCTCCTCAAACTCTTTACTTCCAATGTGAGTATCAGAAATTAAAGCGATTGAGAGAGGATCGGGTGATAAATTAGGCTGAAAATTTGTTGGAATATCTATTTTTGAGATGTAGGAGGCAAAAATTATTCCTTTTCTCCCATGTTCACCAGGATTATACAATCCCTTAACGAACACCATCTGATCATTAAGAGTTCTTTCTATAATTTTGACGAAATCTAAGTTCTCCGAATTATTTTGAATCAATACGCTAATTTTGCCAGTTAAATCCTCCAAAGTAAAGAGATAATTCCCTTTTTTTGTTTTATGAATTTTATCTACTAAACCTAATGTTGATATTTCAATACTATTAGATATCCTAAATATGTTATTGATGTTAGTAGCCGAACTTACTTCTGGTCTTTTTCTGATGAGATTTTTGAGCTTATTATATTTGTCAAGCGTTAATTCGTAAAAGTCATCGTACTTTCCGTTAGTAAATAATTTATTTGTTGGATCTTGAATAACTTCGTAGTTAGATTTGTATTCTTTGGCAATAGGTTTAAATGTAAAAATAGATTTGGTGGATTCGAACCTTGGAGGTTTTTTTGTGGTTTTCTTTTTAGTAATTTGCTTGGGCAAGAGATCTTTAGTGGAAGTTTCTTGCTTTTTGTATTCTGTTTTAGAGCTTTCAATAAGGGGTGAAAATTGTGATTGGAGGTTTTTATCAATTAAGGAGCTCGTAACTGCTTCTTTTTGAAGATTGGAATGTTCGGGAGGGGTATTTGTTTCTTCTTGTAATAGCAGAGGATTGGTTTTAGATATGTTGCGTTTCAGCACTCTATGAAGTTTTTCGTCTGAAATATCTTTTATTACAGTTTCCGTTAAGTGACTCTTAAATGAGGGAATAAAACTTGTTTCTTTAATAAGGAGATTTAAGTTTTTCAGAGGGTTATTTATGCTCAGAATGTTATCTAGCATTGTAGGAGAAATATTTATCCCTGAATTTAATAGTTTATTCAGAATAACCTTCTTCTGCTCTGCGATTCTGGTTTCCAAGTTTGATTCTCCCTTGATAGAATTATTATATCTATGAAAAGATAAAGATAAATTATTTATTATTAAAGGTTAAACAATGTTTATAATTATTAGGAGGGCACGCTAATTCTCATACTTTTATCAAAAACTTTAAATCTCCTTAAATTCAAATAGGTCGATTCAACTAACCTATTAATAAAATATTTTATTTTGAACCTATAAATTTAACATTATGTAACCTAATTTTCAACAATAAGATTAATTATCTTATCAATGTGCTGACACAATTATGGTAGAAATGAGTAAAAAAATGGAAGACTACTTTTCTCTGTTGCAAAAAGATGTTGATAAATGCTACGAAATCGCAGAAAAAGCACGCCAAAAAGGACTTGATCCTGAAACTTTTGTAGAATCACCTCAAGCTAAAGATTTAGCAGGAAGAGTAGAAAAACTTGTAGGACCAAAGGGCGTCGCTGATGTGATAAGAGTTTTAAAAAATCAAGGAAAAAAAGAGGATGAGGTTGTATTTCAAGTAGTTTCTGACATTCTAAGCCAAAAAATCGTAAAAATTGACTCTTTAGAGGAAAGGGTTGAAAGAGCTATCCGGGTGGGGCTTGCTATTAAAACCATGGGTGTTGTTAGCGCCCCTCTTGAAGGTATATCAAAAATATTAATACGAGAAGATCAGCACAACAACAAATACTTATCTTTATATTTTGCAGGACCGATTAGGGCTGCTGGAGGTACAACAGCCGCTTTATGCGTTCTGATTGCGGATTATGTTAGGAAACGATCAAATATTCCAAAATATGAAGCGACTGAGGGTGAGATAGGAAGATTCGTTGAAGAAGTCAAATTATACGATCGGAGAGTTCACTTGCAATATCCCTCATCTAATGATGAGATTCGATACGCCGTAGAGCATCTACCTGTTGAGATAAATGGAGACCCTACTGAAGATGAAGAAGTATCAGCGTTTAGGGAATTACCTAGAATCAAAACGAATAAGATTAGAGGCGGTGCTTGTTTAGTATTAAACGATGGAATATTACTCAAAGCTCCAAAACTTCTAAAGATTGCTCAAAATATGAAATTAGAAGGTTGGAATTGGCTAGGAAAACTAAAAGAAATAGCACAAAAGGATGAGAAAGTAAACAAAAGGGACGATTTAGAGAGCAAATCTACTATTAAAATCAGTCCTAACTCTAAATATGTTTCTGATATTATAGCAGGTAGACCCGTTTTTAGCCATCCTTCCAAAATCGGTGGACACAGAATGCGTTATGGAAGATCGCGTAATACAGGATTAGCTGCGGCTGGATTGCATCCTGCTACTATGGCAGTTTTAGATGGTTTTATAGCAATTGGAACACAATTGAGAATTGAAAGACCTGGAAAAAGCACCAGCATTTGCCCTGTGAACTCGATAGAACCACCTATAGTAAAACTGAAAAACGGAAGCGTAGTAAGGATTTCTAGCGCAAAACAGGCAAAAGAACTCTTTCAAGATATAAAGGAAATTCTTTTTCTGGG
>SOKP01000139.1 GCA_004375715.1 Promethearchaeota archaeon
AATCTGCGCAACAAGTGCCAAAAATCTTTTCCTCGGGGTTATATACTCGCGGTCCTGTAACTCTTAAGTTGTAAAGAGCACCCCCGAGCGCATACAGTTGTTCTTTCTTTAAATTATTTAAAGACATGGCAACAGCTACAGGATTAAAAACATCAAGAATTCTTTCGCTATTTTTTTCAGCAACAATTTTTAATTTCGCTTCTAATAACTTTCGATTTTGTTGTTGCTCATCTAATAATTGTTGATAACCCTCGACGCCTAAAGATAACATCGATATGAGAAAGTTCACAACTGGGGTCGCAGAGGCGCGACCTGCGTACGATTGGCTTATCTTGGTTATGACCTCTTCAGATGGAGATGCTATTACAGCGCCACCTATAGGTGTTAAGAAATTCTTATCTGTTGATTGAATAATTGCGTCTATTCGGCCTGCATCGAGACCAATTCGGATTAAATTCATCCACTCCGGGCTCTGTACGCCGTAAGCATTGATGACAATGTGAACCAAATCGTGTTCTTTGGCAAATTTACTAATCTCTTTTATGTTATCGTGTTCTCGAGGAGGGAAAAAACTCGTTAATGATAGCACCGCAAAGCAATCCTCGTCCAAACTGGCTTTAATATCCTCAATTGGGATTCTCACAGCATCTCCAAACTTCTTGCCCTTCACAATTTTCATTTTAGCACCAATCAGAGTAAACGCTTTGATAAGTGCATTATGATCAACCTGTGGCACGATAACAGTTCTCTTGCTGAGCAGTTTGTCATCATCCCAATTCGGACGGAGAGCTCCTAAGCATAACGCTAAAGACATACCAGTACATAATGGGACTACTATAGCCTTCTTAACATTTGGTAAACCAAATTTTTTTAGAAAATTAAGAGCTAAATAATTACTAAGCTCGTACATTATCGATCCACCAGGAGCTTTAGGTTGTGGTGCGGTAAGGAAACCACTACGCCCGACTCCATGACAGAATCCTGCCGAAGTTTTCAATTGTAAACTAGAGGCGATTCGTGCTTCACGCTCTCCTACACGAGACGCTTTATCGTCTTTATCGGTGTCCATATTAGAAAGGGTTTGGAGTAAAAATTCGATTTGACTTTCGCTCCAAGGCTTTTTAGGGACATTTTTTTGTTCAAACAAGTTTTGGATAGGTTTTAAAAAATTATTCAAGACTAATTGGCCTCTATTTAACATATTTTGAGGAATCGGTGTACTCTTGAAATAATCAATAATTTTACTAAAATCAACCACTCTTATCACGGATTTTTATTTAAAATGTAATGGCGGCCCCCAGGGGGATTTTCTTGGAAAAAGGAAGTCTTTTTCCGCATCGAACCCCTATCCCTCCACAGGATAACTGGGTTTCTTCATTATTAGCAGTTGTAAAGGTTTTGAAGCCCAGCGTCTGAGACCACCCCGACCGCCGGGGGCCATATAAAATTTTACTTTAAGGAATATTATTAGTTATTTTTATTGAATTTTTCGATTTTTATTTAATTATCTAATATTTCAATTACTAGGATATAATTCTGTCTTTAATATCCTCGCAATTAATTCGACGACAGCCAGGAGTCATGAGACCTAAATTGTAGACGGTATCTATAAAATTGACAATTATATGAGAAGTTGCTCCAAATATGATATATTTTTTATTATCTGGAGAGAAATAGTTATATTTACCGACGCCAATTAGTTCGTCTTTGAGTTTATACGTTCTTTCCTTGAATTTTTTTTTATCCGCAAAAAATGTTATAGGGATTTTAACAATTTCCTTGACTTCACTATCTTGTTTTACCATTTTTGTATCCTGGTTAATAAAAGCAACAAATGCAGTTATAATAAAACCTTTAGGTGTAAGGTGGTCATCAATACAACCTAAGATGCTAACCTCATTTTTGGGGATTCCAAGTTCTTCATCTAGTTCTCTTAAGGCAGTATCTAGATAAGAGGTGTCTAATGTTTGATCGAATTTTCCTCCGGGAAACGACATTTCACCGGAATGTTTATCATTAGTGCTTTTAGTTCTTCGAATTAAAACTAAATCGTATGGTTTATCGTTGTAAGGAATAATTAGAAATATAATAGCAGAATTAATAAAACGGGGATGTGAAAGAAAAAGACGATCTGGAGAATCAAAATCTTTTAATTTTCTTCTGATCAGTTTTTCGTTAAAAATGAATTCCATCGTTAAACGCTTTTCACATATATGATTAATTAATTAAAACTTTTTAGTAATTTTGTCCCTGTACTTTATATATTCTTTCAAATCTTTGATTTTTTCCAACTTGAATCGCTTGAGACCTAAGCTCGATAAAGTAAATCCGTATATGATTTCAATAAAAGTCACAATCATATAGGCAGTTGCCCCCCATACAGTATATTTTTGACCATTGTCTTTATCAAAGTAATTAAAATAAAAAACGGGAAACTTATTACCATCTACCTCAATTGCTTGTTCTCGAAATTGAGTTTTACTCGTGAAAAAATCTATGGGAATTTTCAATATTCTTTGAACTTCTCTTTCTTCTCTTATTAGCTGTTGATTTTTATCAATAACCGCCACAAAAGGCGTTATAATATATTTGGTCATAGTTGGAAAGTCGTCAAGACATCCAATAATCTTTATGTTTTCCCTAGATACTCCAATTTCTTCTCCAGATTCTCGTAGTGCGGTATCCTTTAATGTTAGGTCTCTATTTTTTTCAAATTTTCCCCCAGGAAATGACATTTCACCCCTATGTCTTGTTCCTAAGTTTGAACGATGAATGAGAATTAAGTCGTAGGGTTTGTTTTCGTATGGAATTATTGAAAAAAGCACTGCTGATCTTGTGAAAAAATCGTCTCTAAGTGAAATACGTGAAGGTGAATCACATTCAAACAGTTTACTCTTGATGAGAGTTTCCTTGAAAATTAAAGAATCCATTTGTTTAGGAAAAAATTTAAGATGGTAAATATTTTATGATTATAATATTCATTCCTAATAAAATATTTAGTAAGTGGTTAAATGTGAAGCTGCCAAAAGAACTTAGAGAAAAGGGTGACTTAAGTAATACAGCAAGCAAATCTAAAAACTGTTCTATCAAAGGTTGTAGAGAAATTGCGGTTAGATCTCTATCGGAAAACAAGTGGAAGCCGTTTGTAGAGAAGGCGCAGTTAAAATACATAGAGAACAAGCAACACAAAATTTATCTTTGTAAATTGCATTATAAAGACGCTAATAAGTATAGAAAGTCCCAAGAAAAGAAGTATCAAAAGAAAGGATTTTTAGAGAATTCTGTGGCGTCTGCAAGGGGAAAACGCTGGGATTAACTTCTTCTATAACTATTTAAGGAAAAAAATTCATCTGATCGTAAAGTGTATTAATAAAAAGATATTCGCTATTTACAAGTCCTATTGTTAATATTGATAAAGCAATTACAAAAATTATAAACCCGACTAGTTTTTTTCTCATAATAATCAGATGTAATAATATTCGAAACAAATTAAAAATTTAGGTTTATTTAGATTACTTCGTAAGATCTTCCAATGTCTTGATCTTTACATCGATCTTTTTAATTTTTATCTCAAATTCCTTGTTTTTTGCTTCGTAAGCTTCGTCTGATATTTCTTTTGCTGAAAATCTTCCTTTGTTAAGATTTTTATCCGCCCGAATTTCAACTTTTTCCATTTTTAGCTCTTTAATCCAAAGTTTCATACCTGTGATTAAATCTTCTCTCTCAGATTCGAGATTCTCTTTTTCTTCTTTATACTTTTTTCGTAATTTTTCAAACGAACCTTTATCCACTTTGAGGAGTTTAAATTCCTTTGAGAGGTTCTTTAGCTGATAAATTTTTTTATCGATGTCGTTTTGAATTCTCTGAACTATGAAAGGTTTATCCATCTTTGGCTCTATATCGCTTTCTTTCTGTTTTAGCTCTGATATTAAAGTTTTAATGGCAGTAACTTTTATGTTAATCGATTTATTATATTCTTCATCTACATTATATCGGGGATCTTTTATTTCTTTTTGAATTTCCTTTAGCTTATCAAGTAATATTTCTTTATTTAATTTGATATCGTTGTATTCAATGTTCAAAATCATCTGTTCTTTTACTTCAAACGGGAGAGGTTTCTCAACATGATCCTCCTCAGCTTTTTTTTTCTTCTTCTTTTTCGCTTTTCTATCTGGTTTTTCAGATAAACTCTCGTCGTCTCCAAAACTTTCTTCTGCGATTTCTTCCTTGGGTGTTATCTTATCCCTAATGAATTCTTTAACTTTCTCAACTTCTGTTTTTTCTGATTTTTTAACACCTGCTAACACGGGTTTCCCACAGATAATACAAAATTTGTCCTCACTTTTTAGAGGATTTCCGCAATAGACACAATATTTTGCCATAAACCACTCACTTTTCGGTATGTATTAAAACAAGATATAATAAAAAGATATTACATTTGTAATAAATGTAATTTGGAGTCCAATAATTAAAATCGATACCAGCTTTAAAATGACGGATTTACTTTTTAGTATTTTTTATATTAAAAAATATTAACTTAAAATAACTATTAAATCACATAGATGATAGAAATTGAGAAGAAAGTGCCTATTCATTTGGGTTTATATGGGCACATAGATTCAGGGAAAACTGCAGTCGCTTCTGTGCTAAGCGAATTTATTTCAACTGCAGGAATTGATGCACACCCACAGAGTAAAGAAAGGGGAATAACTATAGACTTGGGATTTACCAGTTTCATTTTAGAAAATTATTTAATAACTTTAGTCGATGGACCAGGACACGCCGATCTAATTAAAATATCCGCAGCTTCAGTAGAAATAATAGATTGTGCTTTAATAGTGATTGACGTCAATAAAGGCCCTCAGATTCAAACTGGAGAACATCTTATAATGATTGATTCACTCAATATAAAAGACATTATCGTTATACTAAATAAAACTGATCTGTTCAAGGGAAATATTGAAAATGAAGTTGAAAAAATAAGAGATTTTTTTAAATCTACTTCTTTTGGTTCAGAAATACCTATTTATGCCGTTTCAGCTAAAGAACAGAGTGGATTTGAGGGTTTAAAACGTGGGATATTGGAAAAAATCAAGAAATTAAACATTAACCGAGACTACGAAGGCAGCATAATTATCCCAATAGATCATCATTTTTCGATAAAGGGACGAGGAGCGATAATAACGGGGACAATATTAAAGGGAAAATTGGATCTTAATCAGAATTTAGATGTAATACCGGTTAACACATCAGGAAGGGTAAAATCTATTCAAATTTTTCACCAGGAAGTTAGTTCTGCTAAAGCAGGAGATAGGGTTGGGATCAATTTAAAAGGACTTGATATTAAAAAAGTATACCGTGGTTGTTATGCTACAAATAATAAGGATTCGTTCGAGTTGGGCGATATAATTGAAATTCAAGTGAATCAGAATAAATTATTTAAACCAATTACCAAATTTGGAACCCAAGTTCATGTCACAGTAGGAATGTTTACATTATCAGGATTTCTATTTCCTTATTATATCGATAACCAAAAAAAGATTCAGTTAGAGAGAACCGGAGAATTAATAAAATACAAGGCCTACCTGTGGTTAAACGAGAAGATTTTCTTTAATAAAGAAAGATCAACACTGTTGATTAGCAGACTTGATCTTTCACCAACAACTTTAAGAATACTCGGGGCTGCTGAATTGATCAAAATTCTCCATCAACCTCCTATTTTATACAAATACAAATTGAAAAAAGGATTCGTTCAAAATTCAGAGCACCCCCAAGGGGTCGTTTGTCGTGGTTTAGCACAAAGTATTGAGGGGGCAAAAAAATTAATCGGTCGAAAGTTGGAACCTCCGTTTTCAAAAATTGTTGATACATTTGGAACTAAAGGTTTAGTGATCGTAACAATTGAAGATAAAAGCAAAATCGTAGAAAAAGGGGATATAATTACTCTAAAAGAATTAAGGAGTTTTACGCTGAAATCTAAAAAAGATTTAAATTTATAATGTGCTAATATAATATTAATTAAGGTGAAAAAATGGAAAAAATTCAATCGTCGGAAATTAACATCGATCGTGAATTATTAGCTGAGATAATGCGCAGTCTAGAACAATTAGAGAGTTCCACAGACTTGGAGGGGAGTGCAATTGTCTCAAAAACGGGATTAAGAATAGCTAGCTCTGAAACAGCCGATATTGTAGCAGATATTTATAGTGCAAGTCCGGCTACTTTAATTTCGTTGGGAGAAAAAATCAGTACGGGTTTGGGTCAAGGAGATCTAAGAGAAATCGTGATTAGGGGAGTAAAAGGTTACACCATTATATTAGTTGGCGATGCAGATAATAAGTTCATGCTACTTACCAACTGCTCCAAAGGGTACAAATTGGGCTACTATTTCCACAAAATGCGTAAATCTTTTCGAGAAATGGAGCCCATTCTTAAGAGAATTGAAACGACTGATTTACATACTTCGTAATTTTGTTTAGAAATAAATGTGCATATTTATATAGGCTCATTTCCTACGACTTATGTTACAGATAATGAGAAAAAAATCTAAATTTTTTATAACAGCTATATCATTGACAATCTTACTGTCCATTTTCGTTTCGTGGAGCCTTTATATGGAGAATAATGGAATCTATTCTATCCCTGCGGATTTTTATGGAACATCTAAGGAAGTTTCATTAAACGAGATGACAGAATTTGCTATTATATATAATATATCAATTTATTTGCCATTTACATTACCTAGCAATCTATCGTTGACAGCAATTTATCTCAAAGAATCACCATTCATAGCAATTGTTGTCTACAGTGCGGAAGATAACAAAGATTATAAAACTGCAGAATTAACCATCCAGTTAGCTTCATTACCACCAGAATTTATACCAACATATGATCAACTCTTATCTCAGGTTGAAGACTCTGAATTTGAATCAGCCCTTGAGATCAATGGCTGGCCAGTGAAAGTAAATGAGAAGGCGAACTCTGGTGGTGATCCTGAATTTAGGGAAAAATATGGAGATTATACGCTCTTAGTTTGGGTCTGGATCGAGGAAGTTGGATATACAATATGCGCGCCAACGCTGGAGACAGAGGATGTAGTACAGTTGGTAGGAAGCATGAAGTTAATAACATTATGATTTTGTTTAGAAATAAGCGTACTTATTGAAAATCGATGATTATGTGTGTGTATGAAGTTAAAACAACATTTATTAACTTACTTTGAATCTTACTAGTTAATGAGTGTGAAAAATAAGCTTAAAAATAAATGGAATGAATCTAAACAGCATTGGTCGTTACTAGCTATTGGAATTTATGTTGGTGCGTTGATAATTTTATGGATAGAATACTTTAGAGGATCTTTATCGTTACTAGGAACAACGTTATATACGTTTGTAACGCCACCAGTATTGATATTCATCTATTATATCAGAAAATCGATACATCAGAGAAATATTTATAAGTTCATATTTATAATACTGGGTGGTGTGGCGTTAGGTTGGCCGATATGGGCTTTAATAAGCTTTATCCTTATTGGTGCGACTTGGTCTCCATTTTATAATCTCCAAGGTATATCAAGAACAATAATATTAATTTCGACAATAGTGTCATCTTATAGCGTTGCAGCATACATCTTCTATAAATGGGGTAATAAGAGAGACTTTAGACCTTTCATGTAGCTCATAGTAATTAGTCGTTTTAAAATATTTAAATGAAAAAAAGAAAGTGAATGAATTGAAAGAAAATTCAAATAAAAGGAACTTGAAAGAAAAAATCAAAATTTTCGGGAAGAATCTTAATAAAAACTGGGTTTATGTTTATATTGGAGCTTATGGATCATGGATGATATCATCTTGGGGGTTATTTTTTGTCGGGATTTACGATTTAGGACGTGTTATCTTTTCAACAATCTTAGGTTTAGCATTTTTTCTTTTAATATATACTCTTAAACGTATTAGAAATCTTAAACTCTTGAAGCTCATTACTGGAATAGTCTTAGTAAGTTTCGGTATATTTAGTCTCGGTGGTATCATGTGGTTTATTATTGGTTATGTACTTGTTCAAGCTCCTTGGGCTCCCTTACGAATTTTGATTGGAGATGCGGTAATAAGGGGGAGAATTAATCTCCTAATTCTAATATCTTCGTATGCAATTGGTGGTTATATAATGTATAGAATTGGCAAAAAAAGAAAATGGAGACCCCCTGCTCATTTTGAAATTGAATGACTCATATTAATCTGACTTTGGTTGAGGATACTACCCAAATAGACGATAAAGGAGCTAAAAGTTTGTTTAGATTTAAGTGTGCTTATTTCTATACGAGTTGCCACTCAATTAAATCTCCATCTTTCAAGGTAAATACCGAAGCCCCAATACTAGGGCTAAACCCATTAATCTTATATATCCCACTCCCTCTAACATTATCAATTTCTCTTACAATAACCCCCCAACCAAAATCGTCATAGTCGATTTCACACCACTTATCTAAAGCATCTAAAGCGGTAGTTTTTCCACCATCAAGAGTAAAATTTAGTCTTGTTTTGACTGTTCCATTGTTATAGTCTACTGAAGAGATATATCGTTGACAGATTCTAAAGGCTCGGGTTTTTTGTACAAACTAAAATTAAAAATAAGTAAAGACGCTAGTAACGATACTCCAACAAGAACAATAAGTGTATTTTTTACTTTCTTTCTCATAAAATCTTCCTAAAAAATAAAAATAAAAATTTTAAATAAACTTTGACTTCTTGCGTGTTTTCGCGGTAACTAATAACAAGGCTCCTACTATAATTATTCCTATCAACAAGATTGGGAAGGAGGGTATCGATTCTTCAGGTGCTGGTGCTGGTGGTGAAGGTGTTTCTTGGGGTGAATATCCAATGATACTCATTTCTAAAATGTATGGATTTAATAATGTATCTACCCACAATAAGAGCCCCGTTTGTTTTTCGTAAATTAAATGCGTCTTCTGCTCAAATCCACCTACTTGTTCGTAACTAATTTTTAGTGTTAATTCTGTCTCCTCGATCGTAACTTCACCCGGATTAACTGCAGCTAAAGCTATTTCTTTTATGAAAGTTATGTTATCAATTGAGGGCATCACGTAATCAGATTGGAGTCCTTCGAATCCGATTCCCATCTGCAGCGATGCTTCACGATTAGATATGTTATTAAGGGAAAGAATTGGGCCAATTGGGCTTTTATACATGTTTCCATTTAACAGTATCGTTATCTAGTAAATTGTAATAATTCGCAGCTATATTTGAGGGAGGTTCATTATTTACTGTGTATATCCAACTTCCAACACTATTAATTTCTGTTACATATATTAACAAACCATAATTTTTAATGGTAATTTCGCAACAATTTAGGAGAAGGTGATACGCTGTAGTTTGATAATTAGTCAAACTAATATTTTCAAATTTTTCATTCGTTTTTACTCCAGAATAATCGATAATTAAGGTAATATTATCAACGCTGTATTGTTTCACTGCTCTTTCTCCCTCGTTTTGAATGATAGGAGATTGTGGATTTTGGAGGAGGAGTGAATTATAAAAAAATAGTAAACTAAAGCAAGAAACATGTAATAAATTGGAAAAATTTACTTTTTTGTATCAACAGAACCACCAGCGGATTCAATTTTCTCGATCGCACGTTTTGAAGCCTTGTCAACGGTGATATTGATTTTATTATTGATTTCACCGCGACCCAAGATTTTTTGAACATTAAGGTCTTTCATATTAATCGAATACGTCGTTCCTGTTTTCGTCGCAATGTTTTTCTGAGTTAAATCTTCAATTTTTAAATCAAGGTCTTTAATATTTAAAGTGTTTACTTGATAAATCCGCCTTATATCTTGTGGTCTCTTAAAGCTTTTTTTTTTCCAAACTTTGTATCCATAATAATTGCCGAACTGATTCTAGGTCTTTGGCAAATATAATTTTTTTTTCTCTAATTTAATTTTAAAAATCCAATTAAAGAAATAAGCATAGATTAATTTTTATATACCCTATTTTCTTCTCCTAGCTTAAAGTCTGGATAAGGTGTTGCTATAAAATAATTGATTGTTGGTCCAATTAATCATCTTTTAAGAGAATTGAACTTGAAAAGAATTAATACTATCTTTTCATATTATAATTACATTGAAATTTACTTTTTAATTATAGATTCATAGAATTCTATTGATTGGTTATAATCATCAATAGTATTTATGTTATACATCAGTCTAACATCATCTAACACTAAATTGAATTGATTGATCTCTGGTTGATTGATTAACCGTCCATCCAATATATTATAACCTGCAGAAATTAATTTTTCTCCATCCTTAAAAAAATAAAATTCCGATGGTATCTTGAGTCCAAGTTTTTGATAAGATTTTACCGGGATCATTACAGATAAAGCGGAATATCTTAATGTAGAAAACTTATTAACTATGATATCTAGAATTTGTGATGTTATAAAAGGAGTATCTCCTACCAATGTAAGAACTAATTCAAGACCTAATTTTTGTATAACGGAATGAATATCTTGAAGATAACCTTTCCCTTCGGTTTCAAATAACTGTATTTGGGGATATTTCTGCTTTATAAACTCATAGGTAGATTTCGCCTGTGGAGAAGATGCAATAATTAGCTTTGATATGGTTTTTGCATTTAGAGCTGCTTTAATTGAATAATCGATAATTTTTTGATTACCTAAAGGTAATAGTAATTTTTCCTTAAATTTAAAGGATGTTTTGCTAAAATCGAAACGAGAATTCTTTCCACCAGCCAATAGGATCGCAGGGATTTTCACATTAATCAATAAATAAAGGTAATTAATTATATTATGGCAAAATTGAAGGATATGAATAAAATAATTAAACTAAATGCTCGTGTAATTTCATTAAGAGCTCCTATACAATCACCAGTAATGCCATTAAAATTGCGATATGAGATAAAAATAATAACCAGAAGTGGAATAATTGAACACAAGAAAGATATGATAATAATTGGTAGTATGTCCGGAATTGTTTTTAAAATTAAATTTTCAATTAAATATGGGATTAAATTCGATAAAGATAAAGATCTAAGATAGTAAAATACAAAATTGTGGATGTACATACTTAAAAGAGCAAAAGTTATAGCAAGAAGGTAAGAAGCGAACATATTTTTCCAATTATTTGCTTTAATAAATTCCGTAGCCATAGGAGTATCTACTGATTTCCCTATCGAACAAACCGCAACCATATTAAATTTAGCAATAATTTCGCTTAGAATCAAGACCGCAAACACATAATTTAGTGAATGTGCTATTGATAAGAAGGTTATAGTTAAAACTATGAATCCTAAACTAAATCCGCCCGCTCCTATAGAGACATCATGCATTACATCAATCTTCTTTTGAGGATCACCTACAACCATTAAACCATCCCCAAAATCTAGTAAGCCATCAAGATGGTGTGCTCCAGTTATATAAATTAAGCAAGCAAGGCATAATGCAGAAACTAATAAAGGGGGAAGGAAAAATGTAAGTAGAAAGGATATTGAGCTTAAAATTAATCCTATAATAAATCCAATAATAGGAAATAGCCAAATTTTATTTGCTACTTCGCTAAAATTTTTAATTTCGACTTTAATTGGAATCCGTGTTAAAAAACTTATACAAAATTTCAGACCTTCGAACATACTAAACCAATATCCTTTTTATTTAAATATATAACCAAATATCACTTCATTGCGCATAATTCGCTAAAAAATTAATTGTAATAGGGTTATTACTGTAGAGATTATTAGTAAAAAGGTGAAAGAAAACAACAGAATTGTGTTTTTAATTAATTTATAACTTAAAATAATATCTTCTGGTATCAATTCTCGATTTTTAACACCTAATTTATAATGATTTTGTTTCTCTAATTCAACATTTAAAAGTCCTGCGATGGCGCTCATCGTCCATCCTGCATTTATACTTTCTGTTATATTTCTGTGTTCTTTTAAGATCTTCCAGCCATTTTTTATATCTAAGTGATAAAATTTTCCTACCAAAAACATAAACAATACAGTAATCCTTGTAGGTAGAAAATTCGAAAAATCATCTAATTTCGCTGATGCAAATCCAATATTAATATTTTCGGTATCTTTATATCCCACTATACTATCACCAGTATTTATTATCCGAAAGAGATATGCACAGGGGATACCTAAAAATAACCAAAGATAATTATGATAAATATATAAATAGATTAAAGTACCAACTAAATTTGAGAATAAATAAAACCAAATAACACTAATCGCAGAATCAGTAGAACTTTCCGCGATAACTTCGACAGAAGCAGATATAACATAGTTTTCACTTAACTGTTGCGTGTTTCTTCTTACAATATAAGATAATTTCTTCCTTGCGAATTCTAAATCCTTCTCCTTTAATGCCTGACATATCGGTATCGTGGTTGTTCCTAAGTATTTTATTGCAAAAGACCATTTTAAAATAAATCCGTTTATAGCACAATAAAAAGATATAAATATAAGGTTAAATAAAAAATTACCTTGAAAATATTGAAAAGGCAAAATAGACCATAGGATTATTTGAATAAGATAAAGAAGGGTACCAAATAAAAGAAATGGTAAAATAATGAGGAAAAATCCGTTTATTCTATCAATTGTCTTTTTTCCTGTCAGTAAATGTTTTTTTAGCCAATTAATTGTTCTACCAATTAATTGAACTGGATGATATTTTAATTCTGGGTCTCCTAATGTTAAATCAAACAATAAAGCGAATAATAATACAAGCGAGGGAATTAACCATAAGTATGTAGTATATATGAATTCGCTCATAATTTCTTATTTTATTCCCATTATTTGTAAGATATAATTAAGATCAATACTGGATTCTATTATTTTTGTAAGCTTATCCAAATTTTTTTCAATAACAGAGTTAAAATCATAACTAGAAGTACTATGACTATGCTCTTTCTTTTTTTTTAATAGCATTTTTATTAATTTCTTTCTGAAACCATTATTTTCAAATAATCCATGAATAAATGTGCCGATAATATTTTGTGAATCATTAGTTATTCCGAGAGCCGGGGAGATTTGATTTGAAGAATTTTTTAAAGGTTGAAAGATTAAATTCTGTTCAGAATTAAAATTAACTTCTCCCATATGGATTTCATACCCCTTTATAGGTTCACCTTCAAATTCTTTCATTCCGGAAAATCTAACTTCTATTTGTCGTGTGATTTTTTGATACTCCTTAAATTGTGTTGAAATGGGCAAGTATTTAAGACCTTCATAGACATTATCAATATCTCCTTCAATAGCCGGGTCAATTATTTTTTGACCAAGCATTTGATATCCACCACAAATTCCAATTATAAGCACGTTTTGTTTATGTAATTCTTTCAAAACCTGAACGAACCCCTGTTTTTTAAGCCATATTAAATCCTGAATAGTATTCTTAGTACCCGGTAAAATTATTAAATCTGGATCGTGTATCTCCCATGGATATTGAACATAAAATAAATTTATATCTTCTTCCCAACTTAATGGTTCAAAGTCTGTGAAATTAGATATTTTGGGGAATTTTATAACCACGATATTTAATTTCCCATTATGATCAGTATTTTTTAAACCTAAAGAATCTTCAGAGGGGAGTTTTAAATTATCTATATATGGGATGATTCCTATAGATTTTTTATCGATTAATTTTTCAATCTTTTTAATCCCTGGTATAAGTAACTCTACATCTCCTCTAAACTTATTAATTACAAATCCTTTGATTAATTGTTGTTCCTCTGGGTTTAGTAATTTAATCGTCCCATAAATTGAAGCGAAAACACCACCCTTATCTATATCTGCTATAAGAATTACAGGAACATTATATAATTTTGCTACAAACATATTTGCAATTTCCATTTCTGAAAGATTTATTTCAGCAGGACTGCCAGCTCCTTCAATAATTACTATATCGTTATTTTCCATTAAATACGATAAAGATTTTTTAATGGCTGGAATAAGTTTTGGTATTATGGACTTATAGTATTCATTCACTGAATAATCTATGAAAGGTTTACCCATTAGAATTATTTGTGATTTATTATTTCCTTTAGGCTTCAAAAGAATTGGATTATGTTCTTTAATTGAATCCGTTCTTGCTGCAATTGCTTGTAATACTTGAGAGCGAGCAATCTCCTCTCCACTTGCCGTCACAAAAGAATTTAATGACATATTTTGAGATTTAAAAGGAGCGACTTTATAACCCATATTACTAAAGATACGACATAGCGCCGCTACAAATAGAGTTTTACCCGCATCTGAAGCAGTTCCTTGAACCATTAATGTTTTAGCTGTCATTTATTTTTACTGATTTGGTTTATGATTATTTTTTTTCTTAAATTTTTCAATTCTTCTTTACTAATTAAAGAAAAATTTTTATTTAATTCAATTAAACCCTCTAAAATTTTATAAGCAATATCTTGCTTATGATGAAATATACAATCTGTACATGACCAGACTTCTTTTCCCGAGGTTTTACTAATAATATAGCGACCTCCAGTATCAACTTCTTGACAAGGATAAAATGGGCAATAACAAAACGTACAATCTTCTAGCCCTTCATGACAAGGGAAAAATTTACAGAAATTATTTTTCCCAAGTAATTTCTTCCTTATTAAAAAAATGTTGATGAGATTTCTTCCTTTTTCATGCATATAAAGTCATATTTTATTCATTTTTTTTTGATTAATTACAAACAGAATTAAAAGTCCTTATTAGTTTACAATTTAGATCTCTTGATTTTATCGCTACCCTTATATAATAATCATCCAAACCATTATAATTCGAGCAATCTCTTACTAAAATATTTTGCTTTAACATCTGATTTGTTATATATTTGGATGAAAGGGAAGTATTCTCAGTATTAATTAAAAGATAATTTGTTGATGTAGGATAAATTTTGAGACCTTTTATTTTAGCTAACTCCTCAGAGACAAATTTACATTCTTCTTTGAAATATCTTACACTATTTTTTATGAAATCTTTTGAATTGAGTAACTCTTCTGCAAGTTCCTGAGCAACATTATTTACTGGCCATAATGTTTGAACTTTCTTTAAAAAGTTAATTAATTTGGGGTTGCCTCCTCCAAATCCAATTCTTAACCCAGGAATGCCGAAGAATTTTGTAAATGAACGTATTACAAATAAATTTTCATACTGCTTTACTTTGGTTATCAACGAGTTTTCTTCACCCGCAAATTCAATAAAAGCTTCATCTAAAAAAACCATAATTTTTCTTTCCTTAGCATAGCAAATTAAGTCTTCCATAGCTTCTATATTATCTAAATACCCATTAGGATTGTTTGGATTGCATATAAAAACACATTTTGGTTTTTTCGCAAGTTGTTTCTTAAGGGATTGAAAATTTAATTGGAAATTTCTTTCTGGTAGGCGATATTCATTTATAACAACTCCACCACGCTTCTTTATTGCCCATTCATATTCAGAAAATGTTGGTTGGCACACCACTATTTTATCTTTTTCTTGTACAAAGGTACTCACAAATATATTAATTAAATCTATTGAGCCCCCACCTATTATTAGATTATTAGGAGTCAAGATATTTTGGAAATATTCAACTAAAGATTTCTTTAGTTGCATCGAATCAGAATCGGGATATCTAGAAATTCTAGTTAATGATTTCATAATAGAATTCATATACGGCTCCAATTCTAAAAGATGATTAATGTTTGTACTAAAATCCAAAAGTCCTGATTTATTTATTTCATCCTTGTATATCTCTCCCCCATGAGATTTTCGTTTAAGTTTCAAAAGATTCTTATCTACAAGTTCAGTCAATTTCAACTTATCAGACACCAATTTCTTTCTGAATTGCTTCAATAACCTTATCACTACTTCGAATAATAATGATATTTTTTTTTAAGACTAAATGATTATAGATGGAAGTTGCCTCTCCTTTTGTAAAATCTCGTTCATTAATTGAACTCTCTTCAATTATAATAATTTTATTATTGGTGGTTGTTAATACTTCAAGATTACGTAAATTTCCCTTTCCGAATGGTATATTTACTAAAATTACTAAATCTACCTCATCTACGACTTTCTTTAATTGTTCATATGACCTCTCCGAAATAGAAGAAAATGGCCATTCTGTGATTACCTTATAGCCCAACTCTTCTGCGAGCTTTAAATCGTCATCTAATAAATTTACCACTCCAACTGAAATATCATAGTTACTGATCCGGGGTAGAATATTTAGAGCAGAGCCTCCTCCCGCAATAATATGGATTCTTTTTTTCTTCTGAATATCTTTTGAATTTGGATTTTCCAAATTATTAGGATATTTTCGTATGGGAGTTATATATATAGACCCTGTATATGCATTTTTCTTTATAGCAACTTCAATTCCATATACTTTCTGAATGTTTTCTTTAGTTAATACTTTTTTAATCTCACCGAAATCCTCAATACCTCCTTGATTCATAAGTAGAATTTTATCACAATATTGAGCTGCAATATTCAAATCATGAAGTACCACTATAACAATAAGACCTTTTTCAACATAAGTCCTAAATAAATTCATAAATTCTAATTGATAATTAATATCTAAATGAGAGGTGGGTTCATCCAATAGTAAAATTTTCGTTCTTTGAGCAATGGCTCTGGCAATTATTACTTTTTGTTGTTCTCCGCTACTCAATTGATTAAAATTTCTGTCTCTTAGATCATTTAACCCTAATTGTGTTATAACATCACTTAAGATTTTTTGATCTTCTTCTGATTCTCCAGAGAAGCGACTAATATGGGCGTATCTCCCCATCTTTATTATTTCACTTACCTTATAATCAAATTCAACATAATTAGTTTGATTTACGAGCGATAATTGTTTTGCAATTTCACGTATAGAAAGTTTCTTTAAATTGATATCTTCAATAAATACTTGTCCATAATTCTGTCGTAAAATTCCACTTAATAATTTCAAAAAAGTAGTTTTTCCACATCCATTTGGACCTAAAATTCCATATAAATGTCCCTTTTTAAATTGAATGGATATATCCTTAATTATTTGCTTGGTTTTATAACTAAATCGAAGATTTTTAGACGATATCATTATGGACTAACTCTATTGAGTAATAATAAATAAATAAACAATTTATAGCAATTCTCCTGATTTCTTTTTTTTAATAATTAAATATACAAAAAATGGACCACCTAATAAGGAAGTTAATATTCCAACGGGGAGTTCTAAAGGAGGGACTAAAGTTCGTGCCACTAAATCTGCCCATAATAATAATAGCGCACCCCCCACTGCTGAAAATACTAACAACTTTCGATTATTACTTCCAATTAACATTCGCATGATATGGGGGATTATTAAACCTACAAATCCAATACTACCACAGAAAGCTACTGTTGTTGAGGCCAAAAGCGTCATTAAAATTAACATAACTTTTTTAGAGCGCTCTACATTTACACCGATGGATTGTGCTGTAGCGTCTCCCAACACCATCGCATTCAAATCCCTTCCGTAAAAAAATAATATGACAAAACCATTTATGAAAATCACAAAAATTACAAAAAATTCGATCCAAGTAGTCCCCCAAAAACTTCCCATAAGATATGTTAATAAAAAATGAGCATGTTCTTCGGAAAAATACAAAATAAAACTTGTAAATGCTGAAAAGAAATAAGAAATTGCAATTCCAGATAATAAAAGGGCAGACATTGATAAGTGATATTTTGTTTTCGATAGATTATAGATAGTAAATATCGCAATACACGAAAAGATAAATGATACAAGAGGTAGCGTAAAAATGCTTAATAAACCAGAAATTCCTAAAACAATACTTAGCGCAGTTCCAAATCCCGCAGATGAGGATATACCGATAATATAAGGGTCTACGATTGGATTCTTAAAAAGTCCTTGGGCTACCACTCCTGCAATTCCTAACATTGCTCCAACGGTGACTGCCATAAGGACTCGGGGTAAACGTAAAATTAATATAATATTTTCCTCTCCTGCTGTCCACATTATATCTATATTGAATCCAAGAGAATTTAGTAGAATTCCAAAAACCTTATTAAAACTAATAACAACACTTCCAATGGAGACAGCAAGAATTATACTGATAAATACGGTTAAAATAAGAAATAATAAAATTGGTATAAAAAACTTCTTTTTATCTCTAATTCGAAGTATTTTTTCATTCATTTTTCTTTAAAGTAATTTTATTTACGGAAATAACATTGGATACAAATAGCGAGTCATATTTTCCAAAGCGTCAACTATTCGTGGTCCTGGTCTTAAATAAATATCATCAAAAACTTTATAAACTCGATTATTTATACACGCATTTATAACATTATATCCTGCTCTCTCGCATACTTGTTGCGAATACCAAGGAGCGCTATGTTCGGTAATAAATATCACATCAGGATCGCCATTGATAATTGCTTCATGACTTACTACAGGGTATTCTAAGTTTATATTCCCAAAAATATTGATTGCTCCAGCTTTATTAATCATATCGTTTATGTAAGATTTTCCCCCTACAATCTTAGGAGACTCCCAAATCTCGAAATAACTATCTAATATTTGAGAATAATTTAAGGTATTAGTTTTATTAGTTATTATTTCCATATTGTAACTCATATTACTCATTAAATATACTCCATTAGTTCTCTTATTGACTAAATTACCAAATACTCCCATATTTTCTATGATCTCATCCAATGTATTAGCTATAATGAGGACTATAGCATAACCTTGGTTTTCTAATTGAGCAACTGACTCAGCATTCCATTTAGATGCAATTATTAAATCTGGATTTAAAGTAGCAATAATTTCAAGATTAGGAGTTGAAAAACCTCCTATGCTTGTGATATTTGTTGCGTCCGTAGGATAATTACAATAATCGGTAACTCCAACTAATTTATCTTCAGCTCCTAAGGCAAAGATAGTTTCAGTCACGGAAGGTGACATTGATACTATTCTTTGTGGAACATCCGGTACATAAACTTGTCTATTCATTGAATCAACAAATAAATGAGTATTTGGTGGTGCTGTTTCTGGTGTAATTAAATTCATTACTAACATCCCAAGTCCAAAAGTACTTCCACCAATAACCAATACTAATACTACAAAAACTGTTAATGATTTTTTTTTTTCCATGTAGATCACTTACTAAATATAGTGAAGAGGGTGTTTTAAAAGTTCGGAAAAACTAGTATAAATTTCCTATTCCCAAAAATTCTGGGAGTTAAGAGGTCCTACACCTCTTAAACGAGGACATTAAAAATTGAATTTTAATTTTTTTAAATCTTAATTTGATTTAATTGTAGTAATTTATCAGATCTTTTTTCGAGGAGTATTTTAATTTAGCATCGTCGTATGTTGTTCCAAAAAGATTATATTCTCTATATTATCATTTATTATGCCCATATTTAAACTTTGAAGGTACAATAAGGTTAAATTATCATAACTTTTTTAAAACAAATTTTCTGTATAATACTATCCTAAACCAAAAGGCAAAAAATAATGAAAAGAAATCCTTATGAACTTCAAAGGTCAGTACAATCTTTAGCTGCTTCAGGACAACTTGATCGTGCCATTGACCTACTTGAAAAAACCGTCGAGAACGATTCAAGTTATATGGAAGCGTGGATGTTACTAGGCTCTATTTTTAGATCAATTGGAAAATTAGATATGGCAATCGAAGTTTGCAAGAAATCTTTAGAGCATATTCCTAATAATTCGACAATTTGGGTAAATCTTGGTCATTTATATATAGAAAATAACCAGCATGATCAAGCTATGGAACCACTTAAAAAAGCGTTATCAATTGATTCAAGAAATCCTAGTGCGTGGTATTCGCTTGGTATGGCATCTATGGCGAAAGAGGAATATAGCCAAGCAATTAATGCATTTCAGAAAACTATTAAACTTGATCCTACCCGATTTAATGCATGGCTTAATTTAGCATCTTCACTGGATGATATGAAAAAATATAAAGAGGCAATTAAAACCTATAAAAATGCCCTAGAACTTCAACCATCCTCATTTAATGCATGGATTGGACTAGGAATGGTTTATGTGAATAATGGTGATATCAGTAAAGCAATTGAAGCTTATCAGAAGGGCTTAAAAATTGATCCTAATGTAGCATCAGCATGGTTTCATCTTGGGACAACTCTTTCTAAAGCTAATAAATTAGATAAAGCGATCGATGCTATAAAGACCGGATTAGGTATTGATTCGACTATCGCTCAAGCATGGTTTGATCTCAAGGATGTATATGAGAAAAAGGGAGATAAAGAGGGTGAGATCTGGGCTCTCAAAAAAGCGATAGCAACAGGTAAGATTGATATTGAGTTCACAAATTCAACTGATCCTGAAGAAATTATGAAAATGATTGATAAGTGGAATGAAAAAAACAAAAATAAATAAAATTATTATAAACGAGTAAAGCTCTTCTGAAATATTTTTTGAAGTCGTCATATTAGAGGAGTAGGGTCTCCTAACTCCCAGAATTTTTGGGAATAGGAAATTTATACTAGTTTTTCCGAACTTTTAAAACACTCCCTACACTATATTCTCCATAATCTATAACTGCAAAGAATTGATAATATGATAATAAAAAACTGAAAGAGAAGAAATAAAAATATGACAGATATTATTGAAGTAAACAATATTAAAAAAACTCAAGAGGTTCTTCCAATTTTAGCTGGAAAAAAACCTTTTTTCCTGTGTGTAATTGCAAATACTGAAACTGCTAAAACACCCGGAATTTCGGCTGCGGGTGCAAATCCAGAAATTACTGATTATACACCAGCAGCAGATATGGAATATCTTTATTTTGAAAAGTGTAAATCTATTGAAGGTGTACCAATTACTCCAGATGGCATTCCAACACCTGCTTTAATCACCAGAGCAGCATTAGAACTAACATCAATTCCAATGGTACCAGCTATAGGTGGTCTAAATATTTATCCTCAAACCCCTTACATCGAATTTGGTGGAAAACCCGGAAGTGATATTTCCTTAGGTAATGCTGTTAAGAATGTCCAAGAAGTGTTTCAATTGGCCCAGAGGTTTGGAACTGAAATTGCAAAGATTTTTGATTATATAGTATTAGGCGAAAGTGTTGCAGGGGGAACTACTACCGCATTAGGAGTATTAACAGCTATGGGAATAAAAGCTGACAATAAAATAAGTAGCAGTCTGCCAATAAATCCAGTGGATTTAAAGAAGCAAATCGTTGGAAAAGGATTGAAAGCATGTAGATCAAAACCGGGGGATTTTAAAAACGATCCATTGAAAGCAATTGAACAATTAGGAGATCCAATGCAACCTGTTTTATCTGGAATCGCAATTGGAGCAGCTAAACACATTCCAGTCATGCTTGCGGGAGGCACTCAAATGGCAGCAATTTGCGGAATAATACATGCACTGAATCCCAATGTAATGAATAATATAATGATTGGCACAACCAAATGGATTATTAATGATAAATCATCTGATTTGAAGGGAATTATTAATCAAATTAATCCAGAAATACCAATATTGGCAGCAAATCTTGATTTTAGCCAATCTAAATATGATGGTCTCAAAGCATACGAAAAAGGAATTGTTAAAGAAGGAGTTGGTGCGGGAGGTATAACCATTGCCTCAATATTAGCAAGTAATGGAGATATCTCTATTGAGAAAATTCATCAAAAAATTGAAAGTAATTACTCAAAACTAATAAATAAATGAAATTTGAATATTATTTATTTGATTTAGATAACTGTATTTTGCTTTTTAATGAACCAGAAATCTATTTTAGTCGGCTTTTTGCTTTAACAATGGAATTCTTTACAAATATTATTCCAAATCATGAAGAATTAAAAATGGTGTTAACTTCTTCAAATATTAATCAATTAATTGAACAATATTGGAAAATTGAAAATGTAGATGAGTTTTGGCATCATTACCAGAATTTAGATATCCAAGAAAGAGAAAAATTAATAGATAAAGGAAAAATTTCCTTGGATTCTACTGCTATTATGGTTATCAAAAAATTGAAGAAGGCCAATAAGAAAATTGGATTGGTGACTAACTCTCCTCGCTATATCGTGGATATATTAACGCAGAAATTCAATTTCAGTGCCATCTTTGATGAAATTTTTAGTATTGACTATGAAAATAATCCCACATTCGCAAAACCATCTCCTGAAGGAATAAATTACATTTTAAGTAGATTTAAATTTAATAAGAGGGATTGTATGGCTATAATGATTGGAGATTCGGAGGTAGACATTAGAGCTGCAAAAAAGGCTAATATATTTGCCTGCTTAATAATCAAGGAGGTTATCACAAAAAATTTAGATTTTACATCTTGGGAAGAAAAACCTGACTATATTATCCATAATTTTACTGAACTACTAGCATTATAAGAAAAAATATTCTATATAAAATATTATTACATTAAATTTAAAAAAAAAAAAAAATCTAAGATATTAAAACACTTACGATTTCTTTAAAATAGTTGAAAACTTTAATATCTTCTTTTAAATAAGGTTTACTCTAGATTTTTCTTAAGGTAATTAGTCATTTAGGAACGCTGAAATATATTCCACTTAATAGGAAATGTTTTAGTTTTTGTATTCCTACTGCCTGGATTAATTCAGGTGATTATAAAATTAATAAATTAATCCTAACAAAAACCAAGCTAAAAATTAAGTTAATAGATAAATCTAAAGTTATTATTCTGCTTCTGATATGAGCGAAACTTTGCCACCAGCGGATTCAATTTTCTCGATCGCTCGTTTAGAAGCTTTATCAACAGTGATATTGATTTTATTATTGATTTCACCGCGACCCAAGATTTTTTGAACATTAAGGTCTTTCATATTAATCGAATACGTCGTTCCTGTTTTCGTCGCAATGTTTTTCTGAGTTAAATCTTCAATTTTTAAATCAAGGTCTTTAATATTTAGGGTGTTTACATGGTAAATCCGCCTAATATCTTGCGGTCTCTTAAACCCTTTCTTACCAAAGTCCCAATCAGGATCGGGAAATCCCAATTCTTTTTGCTTTAGATAATAGGATTTTTTACTTTTCTTCCATCCTGTTGTTTTTCCTTTTCCAGCCCTTTGACCCGCTTTTCGGTGTTGACCAACTCTACCATAGCCTACAGTTCGAGTTCCTCTCATTTTTCGTATTCTTTTAGGAAATTTTCTCGTCATTTTATTTAACCCTCTTATTACATCATTTTGTGAAGTATTACATTTATAAACTGATCTACATAGCCCAGAGTTCCGCCTTCGTGGTAATGTCTTTTAATTGTTCCGCGGTGTCCTTTTCTTGGGGGATGTAACCGAAAAACTGGTTTTATTTTATACACATCTTTTACTCGATATTTAATTTCCCCAGATATAAGCGCTTTTGAAAATCCTTTCAAATCTTTGTACTTAGTTAGATGTTTAATATGTTCATCCGTGAGTGGTTTATTTCCTTCAACTTTTCCTCTGGTTCTTAATAAGCGTAAGAGCGTTTTTTCGTCAATTTCGCCATAGGCAATATAATCTTTGCACTTATTAAGCATGCCTAAGTAACTTTTTTCGCCCCATATAAGGACTCCATGGTTTACCTTGTGCATTCTTAGCATTTTTAAAGAATCTAATATTGTGCGTTTCATTCCTGGTGCGCCCCTTATACGAATTGCAAAGTGCAACGCAGGGGGTTTCGGAGTTTTAGTTTTTGATTTTTTTCTTACAATTACATTATTTTCAGCCATCATTTACACCACTCATCAGTTATAAATTGAAATTAAATTTATGAGCATTCTTAAGAGCATTAAAGGTAGCTTTTACTAGGTTTTCGCTAGTTCGCGTATCTCCGAAGGATTTGCTCCATATATCTTCTATCCCAGCCAACTTTAACACTTGTTTTACCTTATCAGCACAAACTAATCCAACTCCTTGCGGAGCAGGAATCAAGTATATTTTGACAGAACCGCACTTTCCATCTACTTTAAAAGGTACGCTGTGAGTATGGCCGCAACCACATTCTTTACTACCGCACCCTCTAATAACAGGAACCACGGCAAGCTTCGCCCTGTCAATTGCTTTTCTAATTGCTGGTCCTACTTCTCTTGATTTAGCTGAACCAACACCGATAAACCCATCAGCTCCAACGATAACGACCGCTTTAAATCTAGATCGTTGACCGCTAGCTGTCATCTGTTGAACCATATTTATTGTAATAACGCTTTCTTGGAGTTGAGGAAGAAGAACATTAATTATTTCTTTTTCTTTTACAACAAGATTGTTCCCAAATATTTTATCCAAAGTGATTAATCCACTTTGTACAAGTTCTCCAAGTTTGGTCTTAGGAATCCAACCTTCATTAATAGGTCTCGGACTTCTTGGTTTTCTCTGATTTCTCTGATTTCTCCGTTGACTCATTTAATTCACCTTTTAAACACTTTCTTCAATTTGTTTTAATGTATTGGAAATATCTTTACTGATTTTTAATGGATTTACATTATTTTTTTTTATATACCCTGAGAAAACTTGTTCGTATTTTTCGGGGTCCTCGGTTTTTAGAAGATTTGCATATCTCTCAATGTGAGAGCCATTGACAGTTTCTTCTATATTTTCAGGAAAGAAAGCCTCTTTATGAGGGATCTCTAAACCAGAAGTTACGATTCCTTTAAATGCTGCCAACACGCGATTTTTGTGATAAAATATTCCCAAATCAAGGATTGCTTCTTGAACATTTTGCTTTTTTGCTCTAATTCCTGCTAGAAATCCTGTTAAGTATGCTGCGGGAATGTTTCCAGTATTTGCATTCCATCCAAATTTGGTTGTTAATTCTTTAGAATGCGCAGAAACTATGATTTTATCTCCTCCTAGCTTTGATTGAACAATTTGTACTGTGATATGATTATTTGAAGCCCTAATTACTGCTCTTAATTTTTTAGATTTTAATAATTTTAATCTTTTGTGGTAATTCGTTTTTCCTTCTGCTCTCCTTCTGAATGGTCTTCGATATCTTGGTCCTTTTGCCATAATTTATCTACCTCTTCTAATTAAGTCTTTTTCTTTGATGTAACGGTTCATTTGCGCAACGCTAGTAAACATTCCGCCTTTAGCGTTTTTATATAACTTTCTATAAGTTGCGGTAGTAATCAATTTTCGATCTCTTAATTTTTTAAGCTCCCGTCTCTGAGGGCGAATTCGATTCATCCACTTTTTTTTCTTTGGAGTTCGTGCCCCTTTTTTTCCTTTTCGTTTTCCTATGCCTCTAGCCCTACCTTTTTTCTTGCGTTCATGAAGTAAGTTCTTTCTATATTTTGAATTGCCTTTTTTATATTTTTTTATAATAATGCCTTCTTTTACCAAATTGCGGATGTCTTCTCGAGTGATTGCCATTTTTATTTCATCTATTAAGTATGGATCGAAATAAACCCGGTTCTCACCACATTTCAAAATTTCCGCTGCCATTCTTTTTTGGGCTTTTAAACTCATTTTTTATCACATGAAATTATATAATTATGAGAATTTTGTTAGTCCTCGTCTTCAAGTAAATCATCATCATCATCATCCAGTTCTTCAATAGAAGATTTAAGTGCTGCTTCTAGACTATCTATCTCTCCTTGCGATATTCCAATATTAAGGACTTTAAATCCTCTATTTTTAGCATAATCTATTAGGTGTATTCTTTTTTTAATGCCTAATGTAGTAGAAATTTTAATTGCGTGTTTTTTATTATTTAAGGTTTTCAAATCATCAATAGTTTCGACTCTTACCTCTTCATATCCTGATGGATGTAATCCACGTATCTTTTTAGGACCTCTATACCCTGGTGAAGGTGATTTGACTCCTGATTTAGATTTTATTCTAGTTCGTGAATCAATTCCTCTTGCTTTTCGCCAAGAATCTTTCACTCTTACATATCTCCAAGATTCTACTCTTCTAAAGGAGGGGCGCTTCTTATTTATTTTTTTCCTAAGTTCTATTAGTCTTTTCTGTTCCATATCTCTTACCTCTTTTTATTTTATCTCCCAGGTAACTTCGTCTCCGCTTTGAATTTTATAGAGGTATACACCATCTTGAAACACTCTTGGGTCTTTCTTTCTTATTCTGCAAGCTTTTTTTATGTTCGCAGCAGTTTGACCTAATGTTTCTTTATCGGGTCCAGTTAATATTACATCCTCGCCGTCAATTTTAACATCTACATTTTTCAGATATTTAGTAACCCTTGGAGCTCTCTCCCCAAGGAAGTTAACGACGTGAATTTCCATTTTATCAGGTATTACTTCCACTGTGCATGGAAAATGACTATAACATACTTTACAAATATACTTATAGTTTACTTGAACGCCATTTATTAAATTTTTAATTAGATTGATAATAGTTTTTACCAAAGCAAGGGTTCCACTTTTTGGGAAGTTAGTGGTAAATGTCATAAGATTTCCTTCAATTATAACCTTTATACCTCTTATATGCGAAAAGTTTTTTGTTATCTTTCCGTTAGGTCCACTTACAGTAATATGATGGTTTCCGTCAAGGGTAACAGTAACTCCCTCCGGAATTTCCAGTTCTTCTTTAAAAAATGCTACTTTTACCATTTATCTT
The DNA here is from genome assembly GCA_004375715.1 of Promethearchaeota archaeon. Classification (GTDB taxonomy): domain Archaea; phylum Asgardarchaeota; class Lokiarchaeia; order Sigyniarchaeales; family SOKP01; genus SOKP01. Next base: position 26,616 of record SOKP01000139.1, read on the forward strand.
TACCTTTTTTTTTTTAACTGTGTTAATAGACATAACAAAGCGTCATACCGCCGATATGTTTTTCTTCGGCTTCTTTCATGGTCATAATACCTTGATTTGTAGTTAACACGATTATTCCTAAACCAGGTGCTGGTAGTAACTTCCTTTCAAGTGATTCGAACTGCGAGACATTGTGATTAAGTCTCATTAAACCAGCACAATGATTAATTTTACCTAACAACGCGACTTTGAATTTACCTTGCCTGCCATCGTCATACCTTTCAAATTTGCGTCTAATAGGTTTTTCTATTAGATTTCGCCTATATAAGCGTGTTGCTGAAAGATACGAAGAACCATTTGGTTTAATTTAGATGCAGGACTAATTGTTACTTCCTTCTTCTTCGCTTTTTCTGAATTTTTAAGATGATTACACATATCGGCTAATGTATTAGTCATTTTCAATCCGTACTTTTATTTTTTAAAATTATCTAAGCTTAAATTGTAAAACAATAAATGTCTCATAATTAATTAATTTTTTCAATTTGAGTCTTGGAGTCTATGAAAGATTACTTAATTGAGATATTTCGTTTCAATTAGAGTTACTATATTATTATTAAATAGAGTCTTCTGCTTTTTTCTTCCAATAATAATAGTTGCTTTTTGAAATATCTGGAAAATGAGAATAAAATTCTTTAAGTGTCATTTCTGGATGCATTTGATAATAATCTAAGAATTTTAGATAATCAATTTTATTAAGTACTCCTTTAATGTCATCATATTTTAATTTCATTAATTGTTCTCTTGAAGGATTTTTATAACCTATATAATTTATGAAGTTTTTAATCACATTCCATTTATATTTTTCACTCTTAAAATTCCAACATAAAGCAATTAGATATCGTGTCCTTTCTAAAGAATCGTGGTTTAATTCTTTAGCGATTTGACTTATATCTTTCTTTTGAGCTAACATTTTTGAAAGTATTGGTTTTGTAATCAATATTCTTGCAGTTCTTAAATTTCTCCACCATTCAGGAATATATTCCTTTCTGATAGTCTCCCAAGGAACTCCATCAAATTTTTTATCCATTTCATAGCTATCTAAGCCTTGTATAATTAGTGATTTTAACCTTTCTTTTATGAGCATCTTACGTTTATCCTTAAAATCTATATTCCAAAATATTTCACTACTCCACTTAGAAATGGTATGGCTATTTACCGTTGAAAATAGGTTTTCACTAAGGTATGTTGCACTATAACCATGACTCATCAAAGTTTCTAAAACTGGTTTTAAATAGAGTTTTCGTGCATTTCGGAGACTCCCCCAATATTCATTAATCCTCTTTGTTATAACATCTTTAGATATAACTCTGTTATATTTTTTAGCAAAAATTTTGGAAATATCTGGGCTCCATAATCCTAGTGCAATTAATGGAATTAATGCCGAGCGGGGGATAGGTATTAAAGAACCTCCACCACCACCCTTGCTGATGTTGCCGATTCTCTTAGGATAAAGTTTTTTAAAATGTTTTATCCAGTATTTTTCTTTAGTCCGAAGTTTATTGTCGCTCCAACAAACTTCAAGAATCTCATAAGTAAAAGATTTATTAGCCCCTAAGTATCCTATCCCTTGTGCATTCAACGGATGAACTTTTCTTAAATTTTCCCCTTTAGTCTCCAGATATCTCATGAGAGTGTGAATTCTAAGATTACTTAATTCAATAAATGCGTCAGTATTATACCAATACCATCTTTGAGAAAACCTTTCAGTAGTTAGACCAATCTGAATTAATCCATTAGAAATTGGATCTCCATTAATATCTTTTATTTGAGTTATTTTATATACTATTCCTGACCACCCATGCAATCCTCTTTTTTTATATATGGTTATTAACTGTTTTATAGGAAAAGATCCCCCAAATCTCTTATTGCTAATTTCTTGATGATCCTTTTCTTTTACCCATTTAACCATATTATCAATATAAGGTTGTATTAAAGAGTTAAAATCAATTTTTATAGGCTTGTGCAGGTAGCAGATCTGTTCTGAGATCACTTTAAACGGGCTTAATTTGTGTTTTATAGTATAATCTCGAAAAGTAGCAAAACCATGTTTCTTAGCCCATTTATTAAGAGTTTTATTAAATGTTGTCTTATTATTTTGAATTAAATCCATAACATTATAGAAAGATTTAGGGAGAAGACCAATATTAATTGCTATTTTAGAACATATTTCCCCTAAATATGACCGAGTAAGGTATTTTCCTTCCTTATATAATAATTCTTGATGAAATTCGATAAATCTTAAAAGATGATTTTCTAATATGTCAGCTCCCAAAAAAAAATTATACATTTCATCAATTTCTCTCTGTGATTTTTTTATGTTAATTTTTTTTTTTTGTTCTTTCCTTAACTCTTTATAATTCTGCGAGATCTGCTCAAAAAACCTGCTATGGACTCGATTCTCATGAAATCTGTTCATAAGTTCAAACCTATGTTTGTTAATATATTTTTTAATAGCACGAATATTTACCAAAAGTTCTAATTGGATAGCATCGAATTGGTGTAGTTTTTCTATCAAAGATTTTATTGCATTCTTTTCTTCTTCGGAGAGTTTTTCGTGTTTAGACTTTTCATATAATTTCATCAACTTTTTAGTCAAATTTTCGAACTCCTTATACTTCTCAAGGGCTTTTTCTAACTCAGATTTAAGTTCAATGTTGCACTCATCCTCAGAAGCTTCTTTAATCCATCGTTTAAGGGTTGTTTTCCAGCCTTCTTCTTCAATTTCTTTTTTTATTTCGCTTTCACTTTGAGAATTTTTAATCTTTTCCGATTCTAATTCTCGTTGTTCTAACCATTGGATATAGCCTTTTGTTCTTTTTTTAGCATATATCGGTCTCTTGTCCGTTTGCTGGTGATATAATTCTTGAAGATGTTCATCTTCCTCTTCTTCAGTTTCTTCACTTGCTAGCTTTGAACCATCTTCAAGTAACTCTTTCTTCTCTTCGGATTCGCTTTCGATAGTTTCTAATTCTCGTTTTAACACTTCCATTTTTTCTTTATTCTCAACATTTTCGCAAGTTTCTGCTTTCTTTTCCTTGTGTAAAGTAGATGTTTGCTCAATTTGATCTAGTTCTTCCGCAATTGAATTTTGCTCTTTAATCTCTAAATTGGCTTCTTCAATTTTTTCATTTACATTCGATCCTACTTCATTTTCTTGTTTATTATTTATTTCTTTTTGATAATTGCTTGCTGCTGCTTCCATTTGCTCATCGATTTCTTCTTGGGACTTTACTTGTCGATGCAATTGCTCTTCAAGTAAATTTTCTAAATTTTCTTCAAGCTCAGTTCTTTCTATAGCTTCCTCCACTCTCACATCTATTTCTTCTTGCGATTTCCCTTGTTGAACTAAAATCTCTTCCAATTCAACAGCCTGCTCTATTAAATCTACTCTATCTAAATCTTCTTTTAGAATTCCTACGCTCTCTTCGTCCTCGAGATCTGCTAGCTTTGATTTCTTTATTTCTTGCTCTTCATATAATTTTTCTAATGTCTCGCCAAACTCGGATGTTTCTATGGTTTCCTCTATGGCTTCCTCTACCTTCATATCTATTTCTTCTTGCGATCTTTCTTGTTGAACTAAAATTTGTTCTAATTCAACAGCTTGCTCTATTAAATCTACTCTATCCAAATCTTCTCTTAGATCTTCTACGCTCGCCTCGTCTTCGTGATTTACTTGTTTTAATTTCTCTAGTTGTTGTTCTTCGATTATATTTTCTGCTTCTTTTAGCGTATTATATATTTCCTCTGCTTCGTGCATTATTTCTTCTATCTCTTCAGAGGACTTTTCTTCTCGATCTAATTCTTCGCGAATATTCCATAAATATTCAAATTCCTCCGTACTAGTAATTTCCTTAGATGTCTCATTTATTTCCTCCAAGTTCTTAGATTCCTCTGTTACTTCTTGCCTAGATTCTTCAATTTCCTGGTCTTCTTTACTATATTGTTCGCTTACTACCTCATTTTCTTTTAAATTTTCGTAATATTTCTCGGCATGATACGCTGAATTTTCTCCAACTTGTGGTTCTAAAACTTCGTCTTCCCCTTTTGTTTCTCGAGCAAATTCGGCTAGTTCTTCAATTTTATTTATGAATTCGATTTCTTCGGTATTTACAATAGGATCTGGATTATCTGGAATTTCTTCTAGGGGAATTTCGATTTCTTCCTCTTGGTCCTGGTCTTCCACATCTTCTTCACTGTCATCAGTTATAACTATAGTCGTTGTTTCAGATCCAACATTTTCGATTAAATCTTCTTTATTGGATTCTCCATTTTCATTGCTATTTTTATCTATCTCATCTTTTTCTCTCTCGTTTTGTACATCATCGTTCCAATCGATCTCATCCCATATTGAATTCTCCCTCTGGCCTTGTCCATCATCGCTCCAATCGATTTCATCCCATATTGAATTTCCTCCCTCATTTTGCACATCACCGCTCCAATCGATCTCATCCCATTCTTCTCCAGCGGATTCTTGTTCTGGATCCTCTCCAACATTTTCTATTTGTTCGTTCTCGAGATCTCTTTCGACCTCTAATTCAAAGTCTTCGTTGAAGTCATCGTCATTTTTCTCTTCATCTACTTCTTTCTCTTCTCCTAAATATCCCACTTCATCTTCATTTTCACTTTCAAAATCCACTTTAATTTTAAGACCTCTATGATTTATTCATTAATTTAGGGACATTATCATCTGCTGTTCTCATTAAATACCGTTCATTGTTTGTTATGACTAAAGCATATCTTTCCTGGAGTGTTAATAACATTTCTCTCTCGCTTCTAATTCCGGTGAAAATTTGATTGCTTGGATATCCTAATTGGAACAAAATTTTCATCCTTGCAGAATCAATCGCGATACCGTGGAGTAAGTAAGCGTGTTGTTCAGCAGTAATGATTCCTACACCTTTAGACCTACATTCGTTTACAATCCTTGTATAGAAAGAGTTAGTTTTGTTTTTCATTATAAATTCGGGAGAATCGGGGTGGCTATCACCTGGTTTACCTAAAAGTCGATGAGCTTCATCTAACATCAAGAGATATTTCAACCTGTTGGATTTTTCCTTATCGATTGGAATTAAATTATCAATCATATTTAGAATTAGCATACCTATTAAATGTTGTTCCTCTTCTACACAGTTAGTTAAATCTATTATGACGAATCCTCCATCCTTCCATTTTTTAAACCATCCTGGAATATTTTCCCAAGCATCATCAATGAGGTTGAGCGTAGCTTCAAGATCGTCTCTATAGAATAATTCGCCAATTCTTCGTTTAAATGTCGCACGAATATGTTGCTTGAATTCTGGTTCCCAAGATTTCGCTTTCATATTATCATCAACGCAATAAAAGAATTTTTTGATGGTTCCTGGAAATTTATTATATTTTGAATATAGATGTCGAAGCGTTTCAGAAAAAATCCCCGGTCCAAGATGTTTTAATCCTAAACAAGCAGCAAAAACATTGCTCGTCTCTTTAATAGAGATCATGGTTCTATTAAAAGGTGTAATATATGGTAATCTAAATTTTTTTGATGGAAACTTATATACTTCCGCCATTGGATAATAGTCCTCTAAATCCGATTCTACAAAATTCAGAATCAATATTCCAACATCAGGTCTCTTCCTATAAATTGTGTGTAAAAGTATTTTGATTAATGTCGATTTTCCCGTTCCAGTTTTTCCAAAAATATTCAAATGGGTAGTAAGACTATCTATTGCTATTAATGTGGATTCTGTGCTTAAGACACCCCTGTTCATCTTATCTCCGATATACACATAATTAGGATCGTTCTTATTTATTGCCAGATTAACAATATTTCTGTTTTCTAGAATAGGAGGTTTTTCCAATGGCATTTCTGGTGGAATACCAAAATCGATCAAATAAGGCTTAATATAATGTGGTAAAAATTCTCTAGGGAGAGGCCCATATTTGGGTTTCTTGGGAAACACTTTAGACATCAGGATATTCCTCCAAAAAGATGGATGTACGAATTCACATTCTGCTTTCTGATAAGGCGGTATAGACATATCAGAAACGAAGTACCTTAAGATCGCCTTTATTTTTAATCCCTGTTCTTCTAAATCCATCGGGAAATCTGGATTTGGATTCAAAGAAACAAAAGTTCTAAGCATGAATTTGAGCGGTTCCGGACTTACCTGTAAATTATCTCTTTTCCATAAAATAAAAAATGTTGCATCCATTTTCTTTTGGGGGGATTTATAATAATTGATTATCTTCCTAAGAAGGTGCAATTTTAACGGAGAATTTGAAGGAAGAATAAGTTCGTAAAGGTTTCTATTAATTTCTAAAAACTTCGAGTAAAGTGGATACACGCTTACTTGCCCATCTAATCCTTTATACCTCTCTTGTAAATTGTATAATAAAGCTCCACCTAATTCTTCTGCCATTTCGATAGTTTCAGCGAAAAGAAAAAATGTCCAAGAAAAACATTTTCCTAAGTTGAATTCTACGCCATAAGTTAAATAATCTCCAAACGGATCGTATAACCATGAAGTATCTGTTAATTGACGGTTTAACGCATATTCTTGGCTACTGATTATTTTTTTTTCCTCACTCGGTAAAACCTGCGTTATATTAATTTTTGACTGATATCCCACAATTTCCATCTATAAATCTCCTCCTCCTAATTTTACCACTGAGTTTCTCTCTCAGGTGTAGTAAGTTTAACTCTTCTTCGAGTTAATGCTTTTGGCTTCATATATTTTATCCTTTTTTGATTTTTCTTGCCAAAGATTTTGTAATACATATTTTTTAATCCTTTAAATCCAAAATAAAATCCGTAATACCCAAAAAAAACTATTAAATATGCTACAATTTCGTGGAAGAATTGAATTTGATAATAATTAACAACATACCACACTGTGGATATTGATAATATCGTTAAAACGGTTTGATACAATGAATATCTCCAGTCAAATTGAAACGCTCCAAATATCGCTAATAGATCAGCAAACGAAGGTGCTGCACTTAATACCAACGACATCATAACAACTATATAAACGAAAAAAATCAGAACATCCAGGTTTGGGTTTTTTATCTGCTCCCATAAAAAGAAAAAAAGCCAAAAGGAAATGTAAAGGGGTGCTAACCCAATTAGTAATGCTTGTAAAAATGTTAATTTCATGTAGTCTTCCAATTCAACTCTTCCCCCGTATTTTAAACCAAATTTTGATTTGCCATCTGTGCGTTCGAGTAATTTTATGCGCCGTACACGAGTATTGGTTACCACACACATTAACGCGTGAGAAAGTTCGTGGATTATGATGCCAACAACGGCTATACATCGAAAAATCGCGTGTAATGGATTTGGTGCATACTTTAAAAGGATAAATGACATTACAATTGAAAATACAGCAAAACCTACCATAACTATGATTTCTTCAAACATTATCTTGATTATAAAATTTTATTTGAACTTTACTAGTACTTTAAACTGCTTGTTTATAAAAGGAAAAACAAAATTAAATTCTCATAAATCTTTAAAAATACCACTTTCTTCTAAAATTTCAACCCGTTTTCTAAACCCTTTTACCTCATCTTCTATTCCTAGGGGGACAAACAATGTTCTTTGAATTGATTTTTGAAGCGAGCTCGGGCTAATATTTAAAGATCTACTTATCGAACTTAGAGTTAGTTTTTCGCGTTTTAAAAGCGTTACTGATATTCCTGTAACTAAACCAGCAATAACTTCTTCTTTTGAATCTTTAATGAAGTCCCAGAACTTATTTAAAACCTTTTTTGATTGGTTGTATAATATTCCGTAACCTACAATACCTTGTATTCTTGTAAGAACATATTTTTTGCGATCTCTTGTCTTATATGTCGACCAAAATAGTTCCATCTTCTTTCTAAACGCAACGAATTTCCTTTTTTCTATCTCTGAAACTTCAAGAAGCGTTTTTAAATCTATAACAATATTCGCTTCCTTATAGTAAAAATAGATAATCCATGGAATACATTTCTCAGGGTTTCGAAAAGTGGTTCCAGAACGGATATAAGGGAGAATTTCTATGAATTTATTAAGAATTATAGAACTGTCTTTTTTTGATCGTCCTAGCTTTTCAAGGATTGTTTCAGCCAAAGAGGACGCTCTGTTCAAAACTTTTTTGTTATGTGTTATAATAGCATCTAATTTATTAAGAAATTGCATCTTTCCACTTTCTGTAGCCATTTTTCGTTCTCCTACGTTTCCGATTGTAGTTTTACTGATAATTTTGTATTGAAATTGTGTCTTTTCAAAAAAGGCTTTAGATCCAAATTTCATTGTTCTTTGAACAGTCCCACAGGTTCTGCATACATAGCCAGAACTTGTTTCTGAGATTTCGCCTGAACTGCAATGGTAGCAAACATCCAATTCACCTTTAACTTTTGTTTTCATGAGTTTTCACCTGTTGTTTTTTTTTTTGTTGAAAACAACATCTGATTCTTTATAAAGGAAAAAAAGAAAAAAGCCCAGAAAAGCAGTTTTGTTAATAAAGAGGTGCTAAAGGATTCTTTACCTAAAATTTTAGCATTTTGTATTTTTGTCTTTCATTTTTCCTTTTAAATAAAAGGAGTTTATAATATTATCAAACCAATAAAAATAAAGTATAAGGTGGTTTGTATTGTTAAAAATATTAAATAAAAAAAGCATAAAATATAAGTTAAGAAAGAAAACCATAGAAAATTTAAAAAAGATTTTGGGAATGAGAGGTGAAGGAACGAAGGAGTCACCCATTGTAATCGACGATTTAGGCGATGTAGTTGTAGAAATTTCACTGGTTATCAATGGACTGTATATTGTTTTGAAGAATCTTACGATTTCAAAGCTTTCGATAGCAGGGTCCCAACATGTTGTAATTGAGGAGTGTTTTATCGCCGATTTAAAACTTAGGGAGAGTAAAAATCTCACTTTTAGAAGTAATACAATTTTAAGGATCGAGCAGATATTGTGTAGAAGTTGTGTTTATGAAAATAATAGCATTTTACAGAAGGAATACTCTAAACTAATTAATAACGCACACGAGAGGAGAGAATTTTTCTTTATATGGATTCTTCTTGGAGTAGGTATGTTATTCACTTATATCGGACTTAATTCGTTAATAGCGTCGTATTATAATTACGTTTCGATAATAATGTTACTTTCGGGGATATCATATTCAATTGCGATGATAATTATGATAAATCGACATTATCAGACAAATAAAATCTCCCCAAATAGGTACGACGATTTCTCATTTCAAGAGATAGAAGCAATATCAAACACTTCTATTAAAATTGTTTAGGAGAGGAAGATATCGGATGAGTCGTAGAAAGCAAATTCTATTACCAGGAAGGAAAAAGAAAAGTTCTAAAGCATTATGGATCGCATTAGGAGTATTTGTTTTCGCTTTGGTTGTATTTCCATATTTTGGGAATAACCTGAGATATCTTATCAGTTCTAGTTTAGCTCCATTAATGGATGCTGGAACTCTTCTTCAGGCTATTGGGTTATTACTTATTGTTGGGGGTATAGGTGGCATGTTTTTTCGTTTGGGAGACCAACGCGTCAGTAAGCGCTCCCTTAAAATAACATTAGTAGGACTTCTAATGTTAGTGATTGGGTTATTTCTGAGCAATCCTTTAAACTTAACTAGCTTTTTTACAGGAGGGTCGAATAACAGGGGATATCACTTTTTTTACTAAAGGCGAAAATATTTAATCCCTGTATTGAACCCGAAAATGACCACTAGTACTACACTAACAAGCAGAATCTTTAAACCTTTGCTTTTGAAAGGTCTTCCTCCAAAGAATAGTAAAAATGCTCCCACTACCAACCCAAATAAACCAATAAGGGAGCCTAAAGCCATTAAAAACTCAAAACCAGCCATCACATCTGAAAAATATGATCCAACATCCATTTCTAATCAAAATTGTAATGTTTTCCTTTTTGATAGATCTATAAATCAAACCTATTTAAAAGGAAAAATGCATCTTTCAATCGAGAAAAAATTCGTTTTGTATCGGACTATTAAAGAAATTAAGGAAGAAAAGTAGTAAATCTCGTTAACAATCCCGTGAAAATACCACTCATTAAAGAGACTAGTGATTTTTTGCATCCTTTCCTTTATTTATGAGCTACCACAAGCTTATCGTAACAGTTAAAAGAGCCATAAAGGAGAAGATGGTCATTCCATAGTATATTGTTTTCTCGTAAGGATTCACCACCGTACTAAGATCAGAAATGTTATTTAATCCAAATGGATTTCTTCTTAGCTCTTTCAGAGTTTTTAAGATTATTACACATATCGGCTAATGTATTCGTTATTTTCTACACCTCATACTAAATTATTATTTTAATCGTACCTATAAAATCCAATATCTTTTCCAATTTCGTAAAAACATCGACGACATATATATAAGCCATACCTTCTTATTATACCTCTATGAGTATGACATCGTCTACACTCTCTATGACCTTTACCTATTTTACCTTGCGGCATAATCATCAATTTTGTTTATTTAAATATAATCTAATTCTAATTTGTCTACAATTTCGACTCCAAAATTCTTTTTCAAGAAGTATTGCGCTTCTATTCTAGACACGTAGTGGTGTTTGGGAACTTTTGCTCTACTTTTTCTTCTGTATTTTACTCTCATTCCAGGTCTTACGATTCTCCCGACGACATCAAGACCCCAAATACCAATGACATTATCATATTCAACTCCGGGAATGGTAATATGTTCAGTAATACCAAAACCGAAATTTCCGTAATTATCAAAACTCTTTCTAAGAAATTTATCATTGTTAACAACAAGTAATCGTTTCAGTAACTTTTCTGCCTTTTCTTCCCTAATAGTTACCATTGTGCCTATTGGTCGTCCGATTCGCAAATTGAACTCTTTAACATTTTTTTTAGAAAGTGTTTTCACAGGTGTTTTGCCAGAAATAGTTTGTAACACTGTAGCTGCTCTTTCTAGTTCTTCACCGCCTGCACCTACTCCAATATTTAGCACAACCTTTTCTAAATATGGTTTTTTCATAGGGTTAGCCCACATTTCTTCAAATGTCTTCTCTTGCTCTTTTATAGATTTTTTCTTGAGTTCTCTTGCTGCTTTCGATGTCATTATTTAGTTCCTCTTATAATTTTATTCTGAATTTGGTAAATTAATCTCCGATTGATCCTCTCCTATTATAAAAGTATAATCGTAGAGTGTTTCAGTATGTTCTGAATTATGTTGTATAGAAACTGTACTAGCTTTCGGACCAAATCGTTTTAATATAGTTAAAACTTTTCCTAGCTGTCCTATGTTTTTACCGGATATTATAATTGCTAGATTCCCTTCTTTAAATTTTAATACTTTTAGAATTTCTTGTTCAGGAATCGAAATTTTCAATACATCCATATTAGCACATTCCAATTGCATAACACCACCGAAAATCTTAAATATATTATTTTTAAAAATTGTATTATTAGTTCTTTTTCTACTCAATTTGTAATGATTAAAAATTTAGCATGTTTAATTAATTTTTTTAAAATACCAGAAAGAATACTTACTAACCGTTAGCTATAATTATTTAGTAAGGAGTTTGACATAACAAGCCCTTCTCCATAATCGAATTATATTTAAACATAAGTGATAATAGTTTTGGACACATTTTACCCTTCATTTCTTCTATAAGAAGAAATGATCAGATATTCAATTTTTCCCTTAAATCATTGAAAAAGTTATCTAGATCTGATTTATCAATTACATTAACACTCGTAAAATTGTCTATTTTCACTTTATCTCGTGTAAATTTATAATTTGAACGACCAATATCGTTCCATTTTGGACCAGGTTCATCAAATTCAAATCTGACATCAAAGTTGAAATAAAAATCAAGCGGCTGGACAACCTTGATGTAGAAAATAAAAGAATCCGAAGCCCTAAATACTATAAGAATAGAGAGAGACTTCGTTCGCTAATAGGTGAAAGTAAAATTATCTTTATAGAAAGATTCTCAAAATTAGGAAGAATACTTGCAGATATCTTTGACAAAATTGCAGCAGGCGATAATCCATTAATTTAAGAAATCAATTAATTATCTAATTCCTTTTCTTAATTTTAAAATACCATTTTGCATTTTAGATATACCTTATCGGTTAACTACTATATAAATTAAACAATATTTCGTTATAAATAATAAAGAGAGTTTTGAAAGAATAATATTATTTACATTACTATCCAATAAAATGGTAAAACCAAAAAAAATTGATATAATATATAAATACATAGGATATAAATTGAAAGTAGTAATGGATACCGAAATTTCTTATTATAGACAGCAGAGAAATAATTGCTAATTCGATAAGGTAAAACCCTTGGAAGAAAAAAACCTGAATTTTCGTAGTATAATTGGAATTCTTTGGGATACTTTTTTTTTAATTTAATATCTCCAATATCAGAAAAAATAATCATTATGAATATAAATTGAACCCATGAGACAAAATCACCCAGCCTAAATCCATGAAGTAAGAATAATGGAAAAGCCATGATAATTATAGAGAGATTTTGAGGATGCCTTATATATTTATATATCCTATTTTGTACCAACCCAGAATTCTTTCTAATTCCAATTACTAAACATGCCAAAGAAATAATGAAAAGAATAAGACCAATTACAAAAATCATTGCTTTCACATATCTCCAATTATCTGTGAAAAAAAAAGAGATATCTAAATACGAATTCAGCCAACAAACTTGAAGAGCTTTTGAAAAAATTGAAGGATCAGCTAAATACCAAGAAATATCATAAAAAGCTAAGAAAAATACAAAAATTCCACTTATTAATAACATTGGAAATAGAATACTAGCTAGAACGGAGCTATAAAGTACATATATACTAAAAAATTTTAAAGATTTCTCTAAAATATTTTTTAATAATTTTCGTATATTCATAAGAGTATAGTATTAGATCATTATATTTATATAAAATAAAAAAAACGAATAATTAATTATTTAATTATCTAATCTTACACTTGTACTTCCATAAATCTTTATATGAGTACCGTAGATCCAATCAATATCACCATTTTCTCCACTTGGTGAGTAACCATAATCCTTATATAAATTATGAGTATTGATGTAACTAATTGTTGCTTGATATACTGTTTTGTCAGATTGACATAAATCGTACCAAAAGTCTCCAGTAAACTCATCGTTATGCTTTCCTGGAACGTCTACAGTGGCACCTACAAAGGCTGCAGCCCCATAATCTACAAAAGCTTTTGCCATATGAGGGATACCATCATTACCCGAATAACCATGGCAAACCGTAGCATGAATTATCATATCGTAGGGATATACATCTACTTCTATATCATATAATGGATCATAATCATGATACCAAAGAGCTTCAATTTCGCTCGGATAGATATATTCATACACCCAATGACCAAAGATCCACCAATCAATAACCCAATATCTTCGAATATACCAAGCAGTATTCAGTGCTGGACTGCCTTCTGCATACACAGCATAAGCTTTAATGTCATGAACATAACCATGTCCTCCTTCAATAAGATCTCGATTGTAAAATTGGAGGTCATTTTTTACTTGAGCTTCTGTTGGGGTTCTCCTATAAATGCCATAATCTATTTCAGTATATGGTTCCCAATAATCATCTGGTAAATCTTCCGCGAGATTAACTATAGAATAATCAGAGCACTCATGTGCGAGACCATATTGCGTACATGATATTGAGCGAGTAGTTTCAATTTCTTCTTTTTCGTTGTTTTGATAAACACTTATGCTAGAGCTTTGAAAATCTTTTAATGATTGGATCATATTCTCAAGACTATTTGTTTGAGTATTTCCTACAACGTTTAAATGGACAACTTCAATTTGTTGATTCAAATAGGGATCGAATGACTTATGTCCTTTAGAAATTAAACCATTATAACAATATTGAGAATCTC
>SOKP01000234.1 GCA_004375715.1 Promethearchaeota archaeon
AGGATAGAATTTAAGCTCGTATACATATCTGGTGGACATCCTGGAAGTTCAATTATGGATTTATTAACTTTCTCTTTCATGATTGGTTTATCTTGAGAATATTTTTTTTTCTTTACTTTATCTCCTACGGTTTTAATAACTCTACCTTTTTGTGATACATGAATATGTCGAAAATCACGATTCTTTGTACTCTTTAACGCACAATCACCAAAAACTATTATGTTTTCAGCTGCATCGGGTTCAGGAGGATTTTCACCAATCAACAAGGACTGTTTTCTAATGTACTTTAAATCTTTTGTCATGTGAGTTTTCATGAAATTCAATATGTAATACGCCTCTTTGAAGCATCCAGAACAGATTCTTCCCGTTTGTAGATATGTGTTATTAATCGTAATTTCATTTAACTTATCAACTGAGAAATTAACTGTTAATTTGTTAGTATCAAGGTTTTCACCTTTTAAATTAATTTTAGAAAGATCAGTTATTCCTAATCCTTGAGTTCTCGCTTCTAAGAGGATTTCGCTACTTAATACATCAATTTTTAATAAATTTAAAGTGATTAAGTCCACTGCTACCGCATCGGATCCACTAACTACTAAACCTGTACGAATTAAGTTTGAATCCTTAAAAATTAAGGGTCCAGCACCTTCCAAGAAATAAAACATATCGTTTATAACTAAACAAGGTTTTTTAATAGTGAAAACATCGAGAATGTTTGATATTAAATCTTGTTTGTATTGGTCTAACAACAAATAATCTTTCCCACTCCTAACTAACTTATCAATTTTCTGAGAATTAGAAGATGCTAAAGAATAACAATTCAGTAATGAAAGCGTACACTTGAATAAGGGGTCAACGCTTACTTGATTGAGTATAATCAATTTATCCGATTCAAACACTCTCGTTGGATATTCGATATTTTTTCCGTTTATATCGATGTTACTGAAGGGGGACACCACCGGATCGTCCAAGGATATTAATTCTGCGCCAAGGTTTTCTAAGTAGGATTTGAGCCCTAAGGAGTCACTAAGCGTGCTGGTTTGTAGACCATAATCTGGAATCCCTCCAACATATATTTTTTTTGCTCCTGCATCTCTGCACAGTTTAATCAATGATCTAAGGGAATTCATACTCACATTAGCAGGAAAGCCGCTAGGTGCTCTTAAATTAATTTTGATAAATACTATATCTTCTTTTCCTATAAATTTTGAAATTCCACCAAGTAATTCAATTCCTTCGTTTATAGTCTTAGCCAGATTATCGTTTTTGGTTATAGCAACATCAGTGCTATTAACTTTAGAGTTCTCAATCATTACTAAATATTAAAATTAAATAATCAAATAAATCTTTATTAAAATATTAGGAGTTGTTTTATATTATGGAGCAAAACACTATAAAAATACTCTTAGAACAAACGCAATTTAAAATCCCCTCTGATACAATTGGAATCGATGTCGGAATAAGTCTCGTGAAAATTTCTTATCTAAAAGATAACGAAATTATCCTTAAAATAGGAGAGACAAATTTTAAAGAAATAGAGGAATTTCTTGATGAAAATAAAAGTAAATTTAATAAGATTAATTTTACGGGCGGAAAAGCTTATACACTTTATAAAAAATATTCAAACAGTATTACTACTAACTTAATCAACGAATTTGAAGCAAATATAAGAGGGATAGAATTTCTTTATGAATCTTACAAGAAGAAAGCATTACCTCCATCTCTTATTGCCACGTTAGGTACAGGGACTTCATTAGTCCTAAAGCGAGACAAAATTGAACATGTGGGTGGATCTGCTATGGGAGGAGGTTTCTTTATGGGATTAATTAAATTACTGTTTAACATGAGTGAGTATTTTGATGCAATTGAATTAATTCGTAGGGGAAATCGATTTAACATTGATTTAAAAGTAGCTGACATTTACGATATTGAAGATACCAGAGTTGATAAATTGTTTAGAGAATTTACAGCAGCCTCTTTAGGTAAGATTAATAAAGATTTTGATAGCAAATCCCTAAAAAAAGAAGATTTTATTAGCTCCCTAATTGGAATTATTGGAGAAAATATTGGAACGATTGCTACTCTTATGGCTGAAAATTATAACCTGAAAAATATCGTTTTTTGCGGAGGATTTCTATTAGAAAATAAACCATTAAAACAGATTTTATCATTACTCTGTAAACTTAAAAGGAAAAAAGCTATTTTCTTAAAAAATTCAGAATATTGTGGGGCTATTGGAGCTCTAATTTTATGAGCGCTTAATAAATATCCTTTGTTTTAACATTATTGCTATTTCTACAATAATAGAATTAAATTAAGTATAAAGTTTTTTAAAAAAAAAAATAAGTATTAATTATAATTTTCGCTTCTTATATGCTACAAGCCCGATTATGCTAACAGCTATAAACAAAAGGTAAAAATTCCCGAAAGGAATCCCTCCTGGGCCACTTACAACAGGAGGAACAGGTATCTCAAAGTTGATGTACATTATTTCATAATCGGTACCCCATAGGCCATAAGTGCCATCTTCCCAGATCACGTGAACTTGATTTGTACTAATAGCAATCACGGGGTCACGGCTTATACCGTCGTTCCAGTAAACACCACTATAACCGTCTGAAAGTATAGTTATATTTGACCAACCGTTTATATTTGTGAAATTAGCATACATTATTTCGGTATCGATCCCCCAAGCGCCGTCAGTATAATCGTGCCATGCTACGTGAAGAGCGTTGCTACTGTCAATAGCGATTGCGGGATTATAACTATCTCCATCGTTCCAGTAAACACCACTATAACCGTCTGAAATTACGGTGGCATTAGACCATCCTAATATGGAAGTATAAGCATACATTATTTCTAAATCTGTCCCCCAAGCGCCGTCAGTACCATCCTGCCATACTACGTGAACAGCGTTACCACTGTCGACAGCGATTGTGGGATAATAACTAACTCCATCGTTCCAATAACTGCCATTATATCCATCAGAAATTATTCTAGGCAATGACCATCCTAATACGGAGGTATAAGCATACATTATTTCGGCATCTGTACCCCAAGCGCCGTCAGTTTCATCGTACCATACTACATGAACAGTGTTACTACTGTCAACAGCGATTGCGGGGTAAAAACTACCTCCATCGTTCCAATAAATATCGTTTTGTCCATCAGAAATTAGTGTGACATTAGACCATCCTGTTGCGGTTGTATATGTAATGTACATGATTTCGCCATCTAACCCCCAAGCGCCGATAGTATAATCGTACCATACGACGTGAACTTTGTCGCTACTATCAACAGCAATTGCGGGGTGATAACTATTTCCATCGTTCCAGTAACTGCCATCATAACCATCAGAAATTACGGTGGCATTAGACCATCCTGTTGC
>SOKP01000293.1 GCA_004375715.1 Promethearchaeota archaeon
GCTTTTGTTACTATTCCCAGCGTACCTTCTCCCCCAATAAAAAGTTTGTCAAATTGAGGTCCTGTGGATGCTCTGGCAATTGGTTTAAAATTTATAATATCTCCTTGAGGTAAAACGATTTCCATACCCATAATGATATCTTCGATTTTACCGTATTTTGTTGAGAATTGTCCCGCTGCTCTATGAGCTATCCAACCTCCCAAGGAAGACGTGTAAAGGGATTGCGGTATATGACCGGTAGTGTAACCTTTATCGTTTAAAAATCTCTCTAAATTCATGCCATTTATTCCAGTTTGAGCTGTAATGGTTAAATCTTTGTCGTTTATCTCTAAGATTTTATTAAATTTCTTCATGTCTATAATAATTCCACCGCGTAATGCAATAGCTCCTCCTACAACGCCAGATCCTTCAGCATACGGTATAACTGGTATTTTTTCTTTGTTTGCATATTTTAAGATTTCAGATATCTGTTCTACAGTTTCTGGCCAAGTAATAATATCAGGTAAACTCATTATTTTACCTTGAAGCGTCCAATTAAAAGCGATGAGCGTAGAATCCTTGCTATACGCAAAAATATCAATAGGTTCGGTAGAAACATTCTGTTTACCTATTATTTCTGCTAACTTAGATTCGCACTTCGCTTTTTTTTTAATAATATTACGATCATTCTTATAAATCAATTCGAATTCGTCTAACTTCATGTAATTATTAAACCCCTTCTAGTTTTATAATCTAATTAAATGAAAAGAGATAAATTAAAATTTCTACTTTCAAAAAACAGAAATTTTCAATTTTAATGAGTATTGAGACTGATTTTTAATAATGAGTTTCTCCAGTAATCCGATCAACTTTCAAGTGGCGAAATCTTGCTTGAACCCTATTTATTTCAGAACTTGATGATAACTTCTCAACAACTTCAGGAGGAAATAAATATTTAGCCATTTTAAGAATCATCTCTTGCGTTTCAATGCAATTAAATAATTTTAAATTTTCAAATGAGTAAAGTAACTCAGATATGAGATCGAAATTGGTATCTTCTGAGATTTCAAGAAGCTCTAAGTTTCTATAAATTCTTGAAATAATACTCTCCAATAAACCGAATTCCTTCAATTTATCTAACGAGTTTCTCATATAATTACAAAATACGACGTAATATGTCGCTTCAGAGGATACAAAGCCGTCTCTAAATTGTTTAATTCCCTCAGGAGTTATCCTTTGCTCCAATTCTTCTAATATTGCGTATACATTATCGTCGACGTTTCTTGCACGAGTAAAATTATAAATTTTCAATATAACAACTAATTGGGAGGTTTCTAGGTTCTTCAAAGAAGATGAGTCAAAAAATTTCGGATCTGTCTCAATTAACTTATTAATCTGCTCATTTGTAAGCCAAAGCTTCACGTTTTGTGTCGATTTTAAAAGGTAATACACTCCATCAGTTGCTTGTATTAAAGGGGCTTCAAATTCGTCGATCCCTTCTTCGTACAAATTCAACAAAAACTCTTTAACCTTCTTTTTATCTAACTTTATGTTTAACTGGTCGGCTAAGTACAACCCACAATAATAAAGATCCGGATTTCTTAACGTAACCAGAGGGATTGTAATTAGCCACTCATCCATATGATTCGAAAGATAGCTTTTTAAGTGAGTGAAATCAAATTTTTTTTCTAAGTGGAAAATGCTAATGATTCGATAGATTATGTAAAGGAGTTGTAATTTTTCCTTTGGATCTGGCAGATCCTCTAAAAGCTCAATTTTTCTTCTATTTATTTCTAATTTCTTTTCAAGGTTATCTTGTATTTGAAGATACTTTTTTAAATGTTCTTTCTTCTCCGGATATTTATTTATTAAGTCTTTTAAATTTCTTAATTCCACAATAAATTCTAAGCTTAGAAAGTTAGCTGATTTCAAATTTAGCATGAATTGGGTTACATCATTAATGTCGACTAAATAGTCAACTATTTTCTCTAAAAAAATTTCGTAAATTATTGGAGCTAATTTTAAATCATATAATTTATGAATCGAAGAGAAGCAACCATTATCAGTTTGACAAATATTAATAAAAGGATCCATAAAGGCGTGCTCTAATTCTTCTTCTTCTAGTCCCATTTTCAGTAAATTATTTTTGATGATTTTTAAAAGTTTAGGAAAAGAATTTTCTAAATCGTCAATGCTTAATTCATTTGTTTCAATGAAAACATTGATTTTCTCATGAAAAAATTGGTCTAACCTGTTAAAAAGAGAATCCTCATTGTCTAAGTATAAGCTAGAAATATTCAACAACCCTTGAAAAATCATTAAAAAACACCGAAAATTTACATTAAGTAAAAGTTATTGATAGAAACACTATATTTTAATAACATATTGTAAGAACAATAATTAATACTTTTTTATTATAAATTAAAGTGTAGCAGCAGTACGTTTAGAGAAATTGATGAATGAAAATTTGCTTTGAAATATAATATAAAATGATATTAGCTTCTTAATGTCTTTAATATAGGATTTATAATTTTAACTCGTAATAAAAATCCTTCAATAAAAATAAAGATTTAACCATTTGAATTTTTACCTTACTGGATACTTAAAATTTGAAAAAATTACTTCATAAAATTTAAAATTTAAAAAAAATCTACTATTTATATAAGAAAATTTTTAAGGCAAAGATGAAATTATGACATCAAATATATTTGGAACTTCAGGCATAAGAATGGTGTTCCAAAATTATAGTGAGACAGATCTCATGTTTACACCACAAATGGCTTTAGATGTGGGATTGGCGTTAGGTACATATTTAAAAGGTGAAGGTATCGTAGTTATTGGGAAGGATATTAGAACTTCTGCTTTACCAATAGAATACTCATTAATTTCGGGGATTATAAGTACGGGATGCAATGTGAAAACATTAGGGATTGTAACCACGCCCACATTAGCAATGTCTCAACGATTTTTGGATGCGAATGCTGGAGTCATGATTACAGCATCGCATAATACTCCAGAATATATTGGATTAAAATTTTGGAATCCTTCAGGTATAGGGTATTCCCAAGAGCAAGAAGAAGAAATTTCGCGAATTTATGACGAGAAGGATTTTCTTGATATCAAATGGGATCAAATTGGAAGAGTTACTCAGGTTAATGATATTAACGATAAACACATTTCAGATATAATGAATCGTATATTAATTGATGGGAGTAATCTTAATGTTATAGTTGACCCCGGAAACGGAGCAGGATGTGAAATTGTCCCTAAACTATTAAGTGCTTATAATGTAAATATTATTACAATCAATGCACAAATGGACGGTAAATTCCCTGGAAGGAATTCAGAACCTAGTGAAAAGAATTTAATTCAGATTTCCAAATTTTTGAAAATATCAACACAAGAAGATATTGGAATAGCGCTAGATGGGGATGCTGATAGAGTTATTTTTTTAGATGAAACTGGTGAAATTGTCGATCCAATTAGGTTATTAGCGCTCCTAGCAAAATATTATATACAAAATAATAAAAATAAAATTTCTATGAATGATATGAAAATATCTACGCCAGTAAACTCATCTAGTTTAATTGAGGATGTATTACAACCACTTGGTTGCGAAGTAATAAGAACTAAAGTCGGAGATATTCAAGTAGCTCAGGCTTTACAGGAGAATGGTGGATTCCTAGGCGGAGAAACTTCAGGTACTTATATTTGGCCCAGCTTCCATTTAGGACCAGATTCAATAGTCACAATTGGAATAGTATTGCAAATGATAGTCAAAACAGGAAAAAATTTAATAGAATTATTGAAAGAAATTCCAAAATATCCCTATTACCGTAAACAATTTCAGCTTATAAAAGATATTCCCTTTACTGATGAGATAAACCAAAAAATTATTACTGAGATGAAAGAGAGCTTCGATTCTATGGGAAAAAAATTAAAATCTATTAATAAAATGGACGGTTGTAGATTCGATTACGATAATGGATGGATTTTAATAAGACGTTCAGGAACAAGCCCATATTTAAGAATTTCTGGTGAATCTAGTGTCGATATAAATCAATCAATTGAAATGAATAAAATAGCAGAAGCCAAAATGAAGAAATTAAATTTAATATAATGTTTTTATTAAAAGTTTATATTTTTATTTGAAGTTAATTGTTTCTAATTTCTATTTCTATTCCTTTTTCTTTTAGCAATTCCTTATTTGCAAGGAGTTCTCTCCCGGCGATTTTATCTAATACATAAGTCAGGTTTCCCCCATTTTTTGAATAAATTTGCCCATAAGAAATTGGAATATCTGGAGTTGGATCATTTAATAACGATTTGGTAACTGACTCAACCTTACGTTCGCCATTAGCCAACAATAAAACTGCCTTTGCTTTATATACTAATTCAGCCCCCATACTGATTGCATACTTGGGGGATTCATCTTTTGTAGTGAAATGACCATCCTTCACAGCATTATCTACAGTATTGTCATCAAGTTTTACTAATAAAACATTACTATTTTCAAATGGGATTCCCGATTCATGAAAAGCAACATGACCACGACCTCCAACGCCTATTATATGTAAATCAATACCACCAGCATCTGAAATTTTTTGAGCATACCCTTCTAATATTGTTTTTTGGATCCACTTTAAATATTCTGAAGCTGATTTTTCTTTAATAGATATTGATTTACCTGCATCTGTACCCAATTCACTCCAATCTTCTGGATGTGCATCAAGTTCATTTACTAATTGTTCTTGATCAATCAAACAACCATAAGGGACCGAAGTCTCGATGAATTTTTTATCAAGAAGACCAAAAAATTCTTGAATCATAAAATAACAATAACTCTCTGGATGTAGCATTCGTTGTTGAGGATTTTCACCAGGGAGTCCCACATATTCATCAAGGTTAAAGCTACGAATCCGAGTGCTATCAATTTCACCAGAATTAGCCATCCGTGCTAAGTTTTTATACGTACCGGTAGGTGAATTTCCCGTTGCTAGACCAAAAATAAATTCTTTTTTTGCTTCTAATGTTTGAATAATAGCCTCTTTCACTATTTCAGCTACTACTTCACTCATATGATCAAAATCTCTTGTTATAATAACATTAATAGTCATAATTTTTTACCATTAGCAAATCAAAGTTTAACATTAAAAAATATTACTTCAATATAAAAATTGATGTATTTATGAATAAACTTCAACTCCTTTGAAAGTTATCAAAATTACTCTTTAAATCTATTATTCTCTGAACTAACAAATAATAAATGAAATATTAATAAAATTTCCATAATTAAGAATTTCAATGTGTGGAATATTTGGTATTATAACTAACCAAGATAATATCTCCCTAGGAAAAGTTGTTCTTGAAGGAATTAAGCGTTTAGAATATCGAGGCTACGATTCTTGCGGGATCGTCGCCCTTTCTAACTCAGAATTACATGTTAAAAAAGATTCTGGTAAAATTGATGAAATCCAAAAAAAAATAAATTTAGCAGATATTCCAAATAACTCTAAACTTGCTCTAGCACACACCCGGTGGGCGACTCACGGAGCTCCTACGAGAAAAAATAGTCATCCACATTTAGATTGTTCTAACAAAATTGCGGTTGTTCATAATGGGATAATTGAGAATTTTTTAGAATTAAGAAAAATGCTCACTGAAAAAGGTCATTTGTTTGAATCAGACACAGATACCGAAGTTATTCCTCATCTAATTGAAATTAAAATGAAAGAAGGATTAAATTTCAAAGATTCCGTAGTCGAAGCTTTAAAATTATTAACTGGAGCATATGCGGTGGCAGTTTGCCATGCTGATTACCCCGATTCAATTATTGTGGCTAGGAAAGAATCTCCTCTAGTAATTGGAATAATTGAAGGCAAATCAACTTATTGTGCTTCAGATATCCCTGCGTTTTTACCATTAACACGGAAATGCTATATAATGGATGATGATGAACTTGCAATTTTAAAAGCAGGAGAAGTTGAATTCTTTGACCTTATATCTAACGAAAGAATCGAAAAAGAATTAAGAACAATTGAATGGAGCATTGATGCGGCAGAAAAAGGGGGATATGAGCATTTTATGTTAAAAGAAATTTATGAAGAACCAATTGCGATAAGGAATACTCTGAAAATTTCTGAAGAACTTTTAAGAGTCTTTGCCAATATTTTGTTGTCAGCGGAAAATATCTATATTACAGCAGCAGGCACATCTTATCACGCAGCACTAGCAGGAAAATTTATAATCTCTAAATTCCTTGGCAAACACATTCAAGATATTGAATGTTCTGAGTTAGAGACTCAATTAAAGGGTAATCTACAAAAAAATTCCGTAATTATTGCAATTTCACAATCAGGTGAAACGATTGATATCATTGAAGCAATTAAATGGGCAAAAAAAGCAAAATCTGTTAAAATATTAACGATTACTAATGTTGTAGGTTCATCAATTACTAGGTCCTCCGATCATGTGATTGTAACAAATGCAGGACCAGAAATTGGTGTTGCAGCAACAAAAACATATAGCACGCAAGTTCTTACGCTTGCTTTGATAGCAGTTTCAATCGCAAAAATTAGAAAAATAATATCTGATGAAGAAATAATAAAATACTACGAAGCTTTAACTGGAATTCCTAACATCATTGAAAAATTCCTTGAAAAAAATGTTGATTTAATCAAATATATCGTGAACAATTTAGAAAAAAATATGAATTATTTCTTTTTAGCGAGAGGTATTTCAATCGCAACTGCCAAAGAAGGAGGATTAAAATTGAAAGAAGTTGCTTGTCGGTTTATCGAAGGTTATTCAGCAGCTTCTGCTAAACACGGACCAATTTCTTTAGTAAGAGAAGGATTTCCTATAATATTTATTGCTCCACCTGACGAGACATATAATAGATTAGTTGGGAATGTAATGGAGTTCAAATCTAGAGGGGGAAGAATTATTTCTGTCGTTGTTGAAAGCGATGAAAAAATAACAAAATTAAGCGATATAACAATTCGAATTCCTCAACCCGCTGACAAATATTATAATCTTTTCAGCCCAATTACTTTCATGCCTGCCTTACAATTATTAGCCTATTACTCTGCCTTAGCTCATGATCTAGACCCTGATAAACCACTAAATCTTAGTAAGACTGTGACCGTTCATTAAAGAAATGATAATTTTTAAACAAAAGATGGAAGATATTTCAATAAAGTATTTCGTGTATGTTCAACTATACTAAGAAGCCAAGAAGTTCCAACTTTTAAATTGTGTTCATTTAAATTTTTAATTACTTTGATATAATCATTCCCGGTTTTCTTATATGTGTTATCGAGATTCTTCAAAAATTCATCTTTCTTTTTCTCATCACCAGAATATGATAGACATTCATTAAAACTATTTTCAATTTTTTGTATATTATCCACAAGTTCTCTTTTTTGATATAGCAGCTCTTCCGATACTTTGTTACCCATAATCGATTTATACAATTCAATGGATTTTTCCATCTTACTAGCTAATTGCTTGAATCTCTTAATTCTCTCGTTGAAAATAAGTTCTAGCTTTTCAACAGCACCCTCATATAGCAATTTTTTCATTTCACTTCCCTGATAGAACTTAGAACGTACATTTAGGTACCATTGTCTGAGAGTTATTATATTTGCGATATATTCAATACTATTTATAACTCTTTTTTTAACGCTCCAATAGAGTCCAGGATAGAAATCCATATCTTCTTTTTGAGGTTCTTTACCCATTAAAAGTTTATGACCTTGAGGACAATCTCCTCGGTAAATAACTCCAGCTGCAATTACGGTCTTATAACCTATCTGACTTGGCCCTACTATCCCCCCTTGTCCACCTAAAAAGATAGGAGGTTGATTGAGCATAACCCCATATGCTACATCTCCAATTAAAGATGCAGTTGCTTTATCCTGATTAGGAGTATAATTAAAATGAATATACGAACTCCCCACTTCACTATGGTTTCTTCTGTTGGTCCCGCCTGCCATTAAAATGTCACAAAAATTAACAATGCTCCCTAATGTCACAAATGGAAAAAGAATTGTTTGTTTAAGACCTACTGTATGAGCACCGTTAGCTTCCTCCTCCAGAAGACATCCTTCTCGGACTTCGGCACCATCACCCATATTCGCAGAATCCAGAAATGTTGATCCTTCAAAATATCCACCTTTTAATTCAACATTTTTCCCTAATTGACAGTTTTTAATAGTAACTGGAGATCTACTCCCCAGCTTAACTCCCTGCATAATAAGTGTCTTTTTACCAAATATTTTACATCCTGAGTGTATTGTAACATCCTCAGATGATATCAGATCAATGTTGACTTCCTCGCTTATTTCAACCGAAAAAGGATTAGGTATTTTAACTCCTTTTTCAATTAAAGCAGTGATTAATGAGTTTTTATTAGATACCATATAATCATATCTCTTTACATTTATTCTTGCCTTTCTTGTGCAATCTTATTACGCTGCTCTTAAACATAATCTCGATCCAGATCAGCCTTTAAATTTAGCCAAAACGGTTTGGGTCCACTAAACGCAAATTATTTTTTTTTCACATCAAAAATGTGGCTCTTCCAACCCTCTAGTTCGACATATAATCCATTTTCATCGAGATCCGTACCTTTATATTTATACTCTTTTTCATTTAGTAAATCTGTGAAATACCAATCTGAAATTCCATAAGCTATTTCATTTATTCTTATATGAGCCTTTGAATGATTTGGGTTGTAATTGATTACGATCAATAATCTCTGCTCGCCCTTTAACCACTGATATGAGATAATATTTTTAAATGAAAAATCGTTTGAATCCGTAGGTTCTACACCGCATAAAAGCCATTTTGCTTCGTCCCACTCTCTTCCGGGAACGATCTTTAAAAGTTTATCGTAAAATTCAGTAATAACTATATTGTCTTCTTCAGTAGAACCTCGTCCTAACTGTACCGGCATCTTGATTTCGTATCCGTGTGTTTGTCCTTCATAAATCAGTCTCGCACCAGGTAATGTTGAGGTAATGATTGAAGCAGCCATCGAAGCTTCAGCTCCAAATGCTGCTGCTGCTCTTAATTCGTCGTGATTTTCAATAAATCGAAGTAGCTTATTTTGGTAGTTTATATCAGCGCTAAGATGTTCTTTTATACTTTGAACGTTAAATTGTATTAAACGGTCGTATAATCTTTTATCGTAGCAAAAATCGAAACCCTGTTGAATTAAATCCCATTCCATATCCCAATAAACTTCAGCAATAAACTTAAAGTTAGGATATTTTTCCTTAACTTGGGATATGATGTCAACCCAATACTCGTCCTCAAGGGGTAAACCAGCTTTTTCACCCCAAGTTTTGCTGAACACATCATTTATCATTAACATGGCCATATCACACCTAACACCATCACATTGTTCTGCAATCGAAAGTAGAGTGTTAACTGCTTTAGAACGCGCCTCAGAAGAAAATGCATTTATTTGTACCGTGTCTATCCAAGGGGGAAAATTGGGATCTCTACCATGAGCATAAACGGTAGTTCCTACAGAAAAATAATCGTAAGGTTTAGTCATTAATTCTTCTAAAGTTCCTCTTATAAACACGTCCGATTTTTCAAGTGTCCAGAGATGATCAATCGATACATGATTAGGAACATAATCTAAAATCAATAGTAAATCATGGGCCGTTAAATCGGCTCTAAATGATTTCAGAGCATCACGACCTCCTAATTGAGAACTTACATGATAATAATACACCGAATAAGGAGACCCAACAACATCTTGAGTATTATAATATCTCAATGCTTTACGATACTCCTCTTGTAATCCCTCCTGATTCATTGCAATTTCTCTCCCTATAGGACTACGTTCCCAAACGCCCATCAACCATACGACATCAAAAAAAGTTAATTCTTGGTCGATTAATTCAATGGGTATTGAATCAAGTTTAATATTATGACCATAAATATCAGAAAAATTCATTAACCATGGCCATGTATTAATCTCGAATATTTTAGGATGGACAGGCCAAGAATGTTCTTTGGTAGACATGATTGTTCTCACTTTTATTTTTGAGGATTAATTACTATATACTATTACTATATACTTAATTTAAAAAATAAATTTCATTATTTACTAAATTATCGATTAAATTTCGTTATTTTTTAATAATAAATATATATAAAGTATTAGATAATCATACTATAATAAAGAAAAATAAAAGAAGTGAGTTTTGAGAGTGAGTGAAGAGAAGGATGCAATAAGAAAGTTGATAATGCTTATTTCTGATCTTCGAGCCAAGGACGAAGAACGTTATGAAGCCCATGTCAATTTTATGAACGAAACAATCAAAATGATTACCGCTATTGAGTCCCAGATGAACAAACATTGGTCCACGGTATTAGATTCTCTCAAAGAATTGAATGAAAATATCAACGATAATTTAGATTCATTACTTACTGGGATCAATCCTAAAGGGCTTAGGGAAACTTCCAAATCACTTCAAGAAATTATGGACACGATGAATAAAAGCGTACAATCAATGAATTTGGAGAAAGTACTTAGTGAGCTTAAAGTTTTAAAAGGTTCTACACCTATGTATGCGCAACAAGCTCAACCTATTTTAGTTGGTCAAACGCCAGAACAAATAACTGCTAACATTAATTTAAATCCTCCTGGTGGAGCTTCTGCCTCAACAACAGGGGAACCAGAAGTTTATGGGTTTGTTCCTGGAAAAAAGAAGAAGAAAAAGAAAGAAGAGGAAGAAGAACCACATCTAATGAAACCATCAGATTTGTTCAAAAAGTAATATCTCTACTTATTATTCACATTTAAAATTTTTTTGTATCTTTTAATCTTTCCATAAACGGTATGAGAGGTTTTCTAACTTGTTCTATATTATCACCGATTTTTTTGAAATTAATAGCTATAGTTGGTATGTTAAACTCTGCTTTTAGTTTTTCTTTTAGCTTTTCATAAGTCTTTGATATTGATGGGCACCCGTATACTTGATTGAAGATCAATCCATCAATGTTCATGTTTTCAGCAGCTTTTAAATACGAATTAGTCATGTTTTCATCGTTACATCCGATTCCTTTGGTTGACGCGTTTAGTAGAAAACGCGCATATTCTTCTATAGGATCAAACTTTTGAGATATGGGGATTTCTTCTAAAAATCCTAACATATCCCAATCGGCATAAATTATCCTACCACCTAATTTATAGATAATTTCGTGAATTTCTGGTTCCCAACCTTGATACATGGGAGCAAATAGCAACTTTGGCATGTGAGATACTTCCATTCCTATGCCCTTTCTAATCCTCTCTCTCATCTCTTTAACTAAATTGCTTAAATTTTCTAAGTATCTTTGAGAGTTTGAATTATAATCTTGGAATGTAATAGTTAAAAGTGCTAAAATTTCTGCGAATGTTGCCGGATTGCAAGGATAAAAGTTAGAATCGCTAATCTCGTAAAGGATAGTTTTATAAAATCGTTTTACTTGATTACTAATACGAAATTGCTTCTGTAGACTATTATCTGATACAAAATTTCCTGTAATCTTCTCTAATTCACTAATACCATTCTTAACATTATTAACCATTTCCTTTAAAGCAATATCTTCATTATCTGAATTCTTTGAAGGAACATCGATTATTATTTGACTCGGTACTGTCGTTTTTAACGACTCTGAAAAAGAATTCCAACTACCACATCGCATAGCGAAAGTAAGATTAGCGTCTACATTTTTCCCTTTTGATTTATGCATTCCATAAAGAGCGTTAATCCCGTAACATAATTCCGAAGGAACGCCATTACTGACGCCTAGCTCGTACATTTCATTATATTTCTTGTTTATCGAAGTAATAACATCTTCAAGAATTTTATCAACAATTTTTAGGACATCGAACTGACGAGCAAAATCCAAAAATTTTGTTGTCAATTCCCAACCTAATACAGATGTAGCAGATTGTAAAGGCATCAAATACTTGCTAAATTCGAAGGATTCCATCCGAATTGGAAAAACTGGAATAGCTCCAACAGCAAAAGCTAAATCTGGAAATCCTAAGGCAACCGAAATTAATTTCTTTTTTTCTCTAAATTTTTTCTTTTTTAAGTAATCTCTACCCGTTAAGAAATTTGAAGCCATTTTTAGAACGGATGTAAAACTAAGGACGTCGTCAGCATATAAGCTCGTTTTAGGATCATCTCAGATTTTTTAGGACAACAATTTAAAAATAGTCAGATAAAAGTAATAAAATTTATGAGCAGAAGTATAAGGGCTATT
>SOKP01000010.1 GCA_004375715.1 Promethearchaeota archaeon
AAATAAAACACCTCATAGAAGAAAACAATTTGCCATTAATCGAACCAGAAAACAAGATTCGGGCAACTGTTATTGGAGCAGGGGCGTTTTCTCTTTCGGTCTCTGGATCCACCTGTTATTATGACGAATCAGTAGAGCTCCCTCTGGAAAATGTACCTGTCGTGCCAATAAATATAGATAGCAAGGATTTGTACAATGAAGACAAAATGAATGAGTTTAAAGAAATAATTTCACTCGCCCTAAAGAATTTTAGTTTGATTGAAGGGGAAGATGTATTCGCATTATACTTTAAAGATATTTTAATTGGATCTAATATTGTTGCCCTAGCAAAGATCATAGAAACTGCTCTCCATAACTCCATTGCCAATAATAAATTAATTCTAGTTATCTTGCGAGGGGATGGCGGAAAAATGCTTGGATTAACCCTTAAGAAGAATACTTCTGTAAAAAATAACCTCTTTTGCTTAGATGAATTGGAATTAGAAGCAGGAGATTGGATTGATATAGGAGCACCATTTCAAACTCAAAATCGTAAGGCTTTTCCTGTTACAATAAAGAGTTTAGTATTTAATAAAGAGAAATAATAATCTAAGTATTAAATTCCAAATTCTCTTATTTCTTGTTCAACATCTAATTTTTTGAAAAATTTATTGTAAGGACGAAAGAAAATTTTAAACATTTTTTTCTTAAAAAGTCCCCTAGCTTTCTTAGATTTAAAGATTAAGCGCATTATCCTATAAATCAATTTATTTTTGGGGAAATCGAACATTTTTCGTTTTTTATAAAACCGATAATCTGCTTGAAATAATACACCAGGCAACCCATAAATCATATCCCGAAAAATTTTATAACCGCCTACACTATTAAATGTTGGAGTTTGAATATAACCCGAATTTGAAAATTCCAATGCTTTCTTTGCCATGTTATAGATTAAATCATTAATTTCTTCTGATTCTCCAAATTCATCTGTGATAATTTCAACAAGATTACCGCCTCCAATTTCTGAAAGTGCCATTATGATTTGTCTTAGATTTTCAATTTGACTCAAGGATCCAGAAAGTAAATAGCACATCTGTACTCCTTCTATTATGGGAGTGTGTCCGTTAAAGAAAGCTCGATCTAAGAACAGTTTATACCGAGAAGAAAAATATCTATCCTTTAAGGTTAGAGCGTATACAATTATATCATTATTTCTAAGTTTATTTCGGATAAAATCTGGGTATCCATCATTATATATGCATTGATTATCATAACCACAAGTTAAACAACTTATACACCCTCCTTTTATATCAATGCTATCAATATTATAAACATCTATCTCATTTTTGAACGAACTTTTAAATTTCCTTATCATTTTGCCTAGATTTGATTTTTCATTATAATTTTCGGTTATAATGATAATCTTTTTTCCGTTACTATCAAGTTTGTGCTCATCTAGGACCTCACTTGGAGTGAATACAAAATTTTTTCTAATATTAAGTGTATTAAATCTTCGCGGTGTTGGTAATTGATTTTCAATAGCAAATAAGATATTCTTAATAAATGTATAAAATGTCTTTCTCCTTTCTATTTTATCAAAATCAAATGAATTGTTAGAAAAGAAACCTGTATATTTCATATTTAAATCCTCAATAATAGCATGCATATAATCAAATGCGGTATTATCAAAAAAATTCATTGAGGTGCTTAGAACTCCTGAAAATTTCCCTTTCAACGCTTCTCCTGCATTATTTTCAAATAATAATTCAATAAATTTCTTTAATTGTGCGGGAACTAAAAACACATAAACAGGAAAACACCACAAAATACCATCCGCAGAAATCATTTCTTTCAAGATCTCTTGAAAAGTTTCTTCCTTAATTTTCATGTTATTTAATTTTTGTCCAATGTTTATCGAGTTAAATTCTACATGTGGAAACATTTTCTGAGCATAATAAATGTATTGCATTGTAAAGCTTAGCTTGTTTCCTTTTGGACTTCCGTTTATTACAACAATTTTCATAATATTACCCCTAAACCTATTTTAAGTAAGGATTAATAGAAAATAAAATTTACTTATGTATGGTGATAAAAAATGAAAATTCAATTTTACTGTTCTTCTGATTCTTCATTTGATTAATTTACTTACATTTGTCCTCATTTTGATTAATCAAACAAATCTTTTATAAATTGACCAATTTTATCTATAGCTTCTTTTGCTTCAGGAAGGTCGTAAAGACCGTAATTTTGCCAGACATGGGGCATATCATCCCATTCTTGTAGGATGACATTAACACCGGCAGCTTTCGCAAGTTCCACTAATCGAGTAGAATGATCGTAGACCATCTCACTTGTGCTTACTTGCGCTAAAATTGAAGGGAAACCTGTAAAGTTAGCAAAGATTGGGCATGCGAGAGGATTATTAGGATCTGCTCCGTTTAGATATGCGGGAATCCACCAAAAAACGCCCACATCTGCCATAACACAATCTGTAGGAGCATTCTCTAGTATTGTTTTACTGTTTGTCGTATAATCAATACCGGGAGAGAGAACTATAGCACCTCTGGGCATGGTAATACCTTCCTCTTTAATTTTAATAAGAGTTGCGAGAGCCATGTTTCCGCCAGCAGAAGCTCCACCTATAATGATATTTTCAGGTCTATATCCATTCGAGAGAAGCCATTTATAAGATGTAAAACAATCGTTTGGACCCTCAGGGAATGGGTGTTCAGGGGCAAGAGCATAATCCACGCTCAATACTTTTACACACGCTACTTTTCCTATCTCAACTGTATAAGGTCGGCTGGACATTGGAGATCCTAACACATGTCCACCTCCGTGGAAATACAATAAGATTTTATTTTCATCAACACCCTCAGAAATTTGCCACTCTGCAGGCACTCCCCCGGCATTAATAGATTCAATTTTTACATCTGGAGACAATGGATGCTGTTCTTGTAGAATTTTTCCTTTATATTCCATCGCACCTCGAAAAATCTTTGCTAACTGCTTCATTTGGTCTCTAGTTATAAGATCAT
This sequence comes from Promethearchaeota archaeon, assembly GCA_004375715.1. Lineage (GTDB taxonomy): Archaea > Asgardarchaeota > Lokiarchaeia > Sigyniarchaeales > SOKP01 > SOKP01. The sequence goes on from SOKP01000010.1 coordinate 3,018, forward strand.
AAAGATCCTCCGTTTTGCCTTCTCCAGTTTCGAGTATCTCGTAGAATCGTTTATTTCCGGCCGCAATTATAGAAAGCATTTTTATAATGTCTATTCCTTCCTTTTCCGCAATCTCGAGTGCTCCTTTCGTAATTATTTTTTGACTCCTTTGTTGGAGTTTCTTTACATCTGGTCTCAATAATCGTTTGTTCAATATCGGCATAAAAGTAATACAATAGCTTTTTTAAATAACTTTATCATAAGAGTTATCATGGTTCAAATTAACTATTAATTTCAAGGATTCTCTTTAATTTTTTAAGATCTAATTAATAAATGCGCCTTCCGGGAATTGAACCCGGGTCGTCAGGTTGGAAACCTGATAT
>SOKP01000285.1 GCA_004375715.1 Promethearchaeota archaeon
TACATAATTTTGAGTGCTGCTATGACAATCGATGGAAAAATTGCTACTAAGGCTGGAGATCCAGATATTTCAGACGAAGGCGATTGGAGAGCGGTTCACAAACTTCGAACTGAAGTGGATGCCATTATGGTTGGTAAAGGGTCAATTATTATGGATAATCCAAAACTACACATAAAATTTTATGAACATGAAGGGTATTTTCGTATCGTATTAGATAGCACGCTTTCAATACCAATTGAATCAAATGTAGTAACTTTTAAACCTGAAATTTATCCCACCATAATAGTAACAACTGAAAATGCTCCAGTCGAGAAGATTAAAGAATTCGAATCTAAAAATATTGAAATTATAAAATCAGGAAAAGGGCGAAGAGTTGATGTCGTTAATTTAATGCCCATTCTATATTATAAGGGAATAAAAAGAATTCTGTTAGAAGGTGGAGGCAATTTAAACTGGAGTTTTATTAAAAATAATTTAGTGGATGAGATTAGAGTCGCAATTGCTCCTTGGATGGCTGGAGGTAAAAACGCTGTAAGCTTAGTGGAAGGAGAGGGATTTGCAAAAATGTTGGAGAGCCCAAGATATTTGTTATCTGATGTGAGCAGTAGAAATAACTATGTAACTCTTAACTATAAAAAAGAAGAATGATGGATGTTTCAAAGAAAATAGAAGAGCTTAAAAATTTATCAATTAGCAAGCTGAGAGAAAAAATTGTAAGCATAAAAAAGGAGTTACCAAGAGAAGAACAGAATATTATAACATTTTCCAAAAACTTTACACTTTCTCTTTCAAATTTTTGCCAGAATCAATGTGGTTATTGCTTTTATAATCAAACTATACCTAAGGAAGACAAGGAAGACAATGTTGTATTAATTAAAGAGGAAACGATCAACAATTTTATTCAAACAGCAATAAAATATGGATGTACAGAAGCCTTATTAATGTCAGGTGAATTTCCCGATAACTTCAAAGAAGTTCAAAAAGAATTGGAAAAACGAAGTTATAATGATTTCTTTCATTTTGTAAGAAATTTAAGCGAAAAACTATTGGGTGTAAATCTGTTACCTCATACGAATATAGGGATGCTCACATATAGACAATTAAAAAGCTTAAAGGAATGTAACGCTAGTATGGGATTGATGATTGAAAGTACTTGTAAATCTCTTTCTAAAATTGGGGGTGTTCACGAAAATTCACCTGGTAAAACTCCAGAAAATAGAATTAACCACATTGTAAACGCTGGTAAATTGAAAATTCCCTTCACAACAGGTTTGTTATTAGGAATTGGGGAGAATTTTTCAGATCGCGTGAACGATCTCCTATTAATTAAAGAAATCAATCTTAAATATAATCACATCCAAGAAGTTATCATACAGAATTTTACAAACAAAATGGGAATAAAGTATAATCCAGATAAACTTATATCTATTGAAGAAACTCTCAAAACTGCCGGAATTGCAAAATTAATATTTGGAAATGACATCGCTATTCAGGTTCCACCTAACTTAATTCAAAATTACGAGAAAGAAGCCTTAGAAATGGGAATTGATGATTTTGGAGGCATATCTCCTTTTACATTAGATTACATTAACCCAAACCATATCTGGCCTAAAATTGACCACTTAGAAAAGATATGCGAAAGTAACGGGTACAAACTTAGGGAAAGGCTTCCGATATATAAGAAATATATAAATAAACAAGGTTTTTGTCCAGAAAATATTAAAAAAATGATTGATAATATTAATAAAAATGTCAGAAATAAAACAGATTCTTAAAAAAGCTGAAAATTCAGTCGAAATTAATACAGAAGAAGCTTTAACACTTCTAAAACTTACAGGTAAGGATTTCACAGCCCTACAACAAGTCTCAGATCGTATTTGTTATGAGAAGAAAGACAATCTCGTAACATTTGTTGTTAACCGTAATATAAATTTTACAAATGTTTGTTATCAAGGATGCAAATTTTGCTCCTTTAGCGTTTCAAATAAAAATAAGGAGAGTTTTTTAAAAACTCAAGACGAAATAAGAGAAGATATTATTGAAGCTAAGAAAGTGGGGTGCACAGAGGTTTGCATTCAAGGAGGGATAAATCCTGAGCTTAGTTTTGACTACTACTTAGAAATTCTGAAAAATGTAAAAGATATTGATTCTAACATGCACACACACGCATTTTCCCCGCAAGAAGTATTTCATATGGCAAAAATATATGAAACTTCAGTTCAAAATGTTTTAAAAGATTTAAAAAAAGCCGGGTTAGATTCTATGCCTGGAACTGCTGCTGAAATTTTGGTGGATAAAATTAGGAGAATTATATGTCCAAATAAAATAACTACATCTCAATGGATTGATGTGATAAAATCCGCCCATAATCTTGGCATCCCTACAACTTCAACTATGATGTATGGACATATTGAAGATTTACACGATAGAATAGAACATCTTGAAGTGTTAAGAAATCTTCAGAAAGAAACCTCCGGTTTTACTGAATTTGTTCCGTTACCCTTTGTTAAAGAAAAACCAATGCTATCTACCCTAACAGAGTTCCCTTTAAAACCAAGTTTTGGAATGGCAGATTTGAAACTCTTCTGTGTAGCAAGAATATTTTTCAATAATTACATTGAGAATATTCAATGTTCTTGGGTTAAATTGGGTCCAAAATTTGCTCAAGTATCTCTTAATTATGGGGTAAACGATTTTTCTGGGACATTAATGGAAGAAAATATATCAAAAAGTGCAGGAGCGGAATTTGGAGAGTACTTATCTCCAGAGGAAATAATTGAAATTATTAAAGCTGCGGGAAAACGCCCAGCACAGAGAGATACATTATATAAAATCTTAAAAATTCACTAAATTCTGTGATCTTGTAAAAGACTTAAGACATAACGTTGTGTAATTAAATCTGAACTTACTTTTCCTAAAACCTTTCCGTCCTTAACAACTGGCATGGCAGAAATTTGATATTGTTCCAATTCACGTACAATGTCTAGCATAGTATAATCTGGAGAGGCTGTTAGAACATCTTTAGTCATAATTTTTTCAAGGGTAATATCACTCACTCCATCAGCAGTAGCTTGGGTTATATCCCAATCGGTTGCAACTCCTATAAGTTTACCTTCAGAAAGAACGGCAACTATGCCGCTATTTTTATCTATCATTAACTTTGCAGCATCTTGTATGCTACTATTCATATCTATAGTTGGAATCGAAACCATTATATCCTTAGCAGTTCGTTGGCTTTCTTTTGCAGAAAGTCGGTGGATGCTTACTCGCTGCGAAGCTGTACAAGGTAGCATATCAGGGTTAGCTGCTAATAAATCAACTAGCTCAATCATGTTATGGTGAATAACATTTTCTCTATATTC
>SOKP01000087.1 GCA_004375715.1 Promethearchaeota archaeon
TCTGGAAAGAGATTTTGGATATTACCCTTAGGCATAAATAATACCAATTAACCACTATTAAAAAATGTGAATATTTTTTTTCTAAAATTAGGAGGACGGTTATTTCACGAAAATGTTTGCTTCCTATAATCTAGATTTGGAAGATTATCAATGGTATAAGGTAAGGTGGCTTCATCAGGAATTGGATTGATATACATCTCTCTAAATTTTTGATTCTGCATTCTACAAAATGAACTACGATGCTTGTAAGCCCGATGATGGATCATTTTTTTCCAGATTTTTTTTAAAGGAGCATCACGAATATTACCAAAAGAAATTGGGGTAAAATCGCAAGGACTTACTTCTCCATATGCTGATACATAGTATTGAATATATGCTGCCAAGCATCCAATACCTGCAAGATATGATTCAATGGAATTTTGCCAAGATTGAGCTGAGAGTGGAGGAACTATTTGATTTTGCCTTATATACTCCGAATATTGTCGAATTTCTTCATGTTGTTCCATTTTAAGTAATTCACTTGTATCTTTAAGCATGTTCCCTGTGGGAACACCATCAAAGAGCATTACGTTGTGTAAACCCAATTCCCTTGCTAAATTATGTATATCTTTATACCTACCTTCTTTTGTTGATGATTGAGTTGCATAAGAAGATAATCCGACAAACATCCCTTTTTCTTTCGCAATTCTAATCCCCTTTAAGGCAGTATCAAATAGACCAGGCATCCCTCGCAATTCGTTATGCTCATCCGGATCTGTACTATCTATACTTACATAAAGACAGAACAGTCCTGCTTCTGCTAATTTGTTAACATTCTCTTCAGTTAAAAATTGTCCGTTAGTAAATATAATGGGAACAGCCTTTTTTTTGTTAACATACTTAATCAGATCAAAGATATCATCTCTAAGTAATGGTTCTCCTCCAGTAAATGCCAATACTGATATACCCAAATTTAGACTATCGTCAATTAGTTTTTTAGCCTCTTCTGTAGTTAATTCTGGAATATCTGTTCTATAATGTCTTCCAGCACTGCAATGAACACATTTACATTGACAATCATATGTAACCGCAAAAGTCATCGCTATCGGACGAGCATGACGCAAGAAACGACCTCTTAAGACGTTCTTCATAGCGCGAAACATAGCTCTGCTACCTACAGGTGGAGCAAAAGTGTTAGCAACTCGCTTTCCACGCCATCGGCCTAAATCATAATTTTTATAAAATTTAGCTTGAGCAATAAACATAGTGATTAATCGAAATCTGTCTACCAATGGATTTAGAAACCCGCTACCTACAATCGTTCCATCGTCAAGTTTTTTATAACTGATGAGTTTTTTACCAAAAACTTTCCAAATTAATCTTTCTCGAATCATAATAAAGTTAACAGCTAATTGATTAATTTGAGGTCAAGAGTTATAAGTTTTATCCTTAATCTATATACATAGTTTGAAGAATAATTAATTATAATACCTTATTAAATAGGATTTAATATAAAATAGAGAAAATAATAACCATAATAATCATGGGTTTATTTATTAGCTATTATTAATTCTGATTGATTTTTTCCTCCCAGCAATATTTTCTTTACATTCTTAAATCAAATGTTGTCTACCTTATTCTTGATCATTACGGGCCTACAACCTCCCATACTATATAAAACGATTTGGCGGTTTGTAACCGTTTCCCGATCAAAAAAGTATAAAATTATACCTTACTAAATATCGTGTAACCACTGTTTCACGTGAAGAAAATATAAGGATAAATTACTAATTAAATAATAGTCATTATTAATCTGATATAAAAGATATAGCCATGCAAACAATAGTAATTGTATTAATTGTAATAGTTATTTTCATGATTCTTATGATAATTGGTTTTATGAGGTGGAAAAAATCCGCAATTAGAGTAATGGATGATGGAGAGGTAATGGAGACATCGATGGGGAAAATACATTACAAACTAACTGGAGAGGGACCCGTGTTATTTTTTATGCATGGGGGGCCAGGAGGAATTGACCAAGCAATCTTCCTTGATGATATGGTTCAGGAAGGATATTCAATACTCGCTGTTTCAAGGCCTGGATATCTAAGAACACCTTTTGTTCCTCTGTCTTATGAGGAACAAGTTGATCAATATGTGGAATTATTAGACAAGTTAAAAATCGGTAAGGTGGTTGCCATGGGATACTCAGCCGGGGGTCCTCTTGCCCTTAACTTTGCTAACAAATACCCTGAGAGAACTCATGCTCTGATGATGGAAGCTGGTGTTAGTACAATATACGAGGCGCCAAGTGAGGCAGCAGATTCATTTTGGATGAAATTGTTTATGAATGACAGAATACAAGATTTCTTAAGCTGGATTACTGTAATAGCTACTAAAATAGCTTTCAAGATGATATTCAAGAGTATAATCCGCCTGGAAACTTTACTTGACAAGGAAGGAATTAAGAAATTTGCTGATCTGGTTTCAAATGATAAGGAGAGAAGGAGGTGGTTAATCAAATTTATGGATACAACCGTTCCAATGAGTATAAGAAAACTTGGTCTTAAGCACGATGTAGAGCTCTTAACATCAATCGAGAAGATTCCAGTTGATAAAATTAATGTAAAATCCTTATTAGTCTATAGTAAAGAAGATAATGATGTTAAATGGTTAAATGCGGAATATCTCGAAACCAATCTCAAGGATTTTGAGCTATTGGTGACACATGGAGGCCATTTCATGTGGATAGGAGAAGATATGGATAAAATAAAATCAAAAAGAATCGAATTTTTAAAATCAATAAATTTTGAGTGACTGATTATTTCCAGTATAGGATTGATCTAGCTGAAAAATTAAAACAACTCAAACAGCATGTTACTGAACATGCTATGTTTCATATTATTTATAAAATTCAAGAATATACATTTTTGCTAACATCGGTTATTTCACGAAAAATTGTGAAAAGTTTCCATTTACCAATTGGACCAAATCCATGATGATAGAACCTTTCCTTCTAAAGAATATTCTCATTAATTAAACAATAAAAAAACAATAAAAAAAATCATTACTCGATAAGTTAGAACATAAGTTTTTGGTTGTAACCAAAACTTAGAAAAAATAGAATAAACTATTTTCTATGCTTTCTAAAACAATCTCGACAATAGACTGGTCTGTCTTCCTTAGGCTCGAATGGAACTTCGCACTCGTTTCCGCAGTCGGCACATGTGGCTTTGTGCATCGTTCTATTGCCATAATTTCTATTAGACATACTTTCACCAAATTTTAATTTTATACTTGAAACTATGAAATATCTCTGTTCAAGCATGTAAGATATATTTTTAAATTTAATAAACCTTGGTATTATGAAAAATACA
>SOKP01000127.1 GCA_004375715.1 Promethearchaeota archaeon
TAAGTTGGTTTACTATAATAGCTGGCGCAGTTTTACATGTCCTAGCGGGGGGCTCAATTCTCGAGTGGTTTAATAGCTTTAAATCATTCACTATGCAAACAAACTTGTTCGTTACTGTATGGCTTACCTTAGCAATAATATGGCATAATAAACCAGAAACTCTTAAAAAAATTTCAGGACTTCTCAAAGGTGCTTTTACTGTCTATATCACAATAACTTTAATTTTCTTTGCAATTCTATTGGCCCCTTTTTATCAACCCACTGGATGGGCAGCATTTAGCAATCTTGTCTTGCATTATATTACTCCAATCGCATTTATAATTGATTGGATATTAACGGAAACTAAATTGAGATATAAATGGAAATACTTGTTATTTTGGGTCTTCACTTATCCAGTATGTTATCAAGCGTTTGTTATTATACATGGAACTTTTACTGGCAATTATATATATTACTTCTTTGATGTTAATGCACTCGGTATTTCAGGTGTTGCTATATTCGTCTCAATTATATTTGCAACAGGATTAGTTTTAGGATCCCTATATATTGCTATTAATCGGAAAAGAACAAGAAGTTGAAAATTAAGCAAATGACATTTTATTTTTTTTAGTTTCGAAAAGGTAGAAAACTTATTTTTTTTTAGGATCAATCCATTCAGAATAAATCTCTTCAACAGCAAGAACTTTACTGCGATGACATTCTTTGCATTCTTCGTCGGTTATCTTTTTAAAAATATAATCCCCTTCCTTAAATTCTCGAGAATACTTACGATTACATTCTTTACATTTTAGAACGGTTGTCTTCTTTTGTATAAAGCGTTTTTTTCGATCCAGGATATCTCCTATGTCCGGTAAGGACGGAAATTGAGGTTCTTCAGCCATTTTTACAACTCTAAGTATATTAAATATTTGTATTATTAAGAGGTTTACAACTAATAACTTTTTAGGTTTACAATTAAAAGTTAAGACGATGATTTATGCTTAAAATAATTTTATAAATAATTTTTACAGAAAGGGTTTCAAATTGAAACCTTTTTCTAAAATATGTTTGTATTTACACCTTATACCTTATTTTTTGTCTCTTTTTTTAACTACATTAACCGAAACTTCAGTGTAAGCCCCCATTAATCCCACTATAAATTAAACTAAAATGTACTTCATGATAACCTCTGAATTAATAAAGATTTAAATAGAATACTATCTAAATGTAAATCTGTAATCATTTTTCTATACATTTTAGTTAAAATAGTATCTTAATTCAAGATAAAGTATGGTGAGAAAAGAAAATGGGAATGTTAGATGGTAAAGTCGCTATTGTAACTGGCGCTGGTAGGGGTTTAGGTAGAGAAGAGGCTATAGCCATGGCAAGAGCAGGTTGTAATCTGGTTATTAATGATTTGGGGGGTAGTTTTGACGGAACTGTAATAGGAATTGAGACTAAAGTTGCCGATGAAGTTGTAGATGAATGTATAAAGTTAGGAGTCAAAGCAATAGCTAATTACGATTCAGTTACAGATTATAATAAGGCAAAAGGAATGATTGACCAAGCATTAGCAGAGTTTGGAAAATTAGATATTTTAATTAACAACGCAGGAATTTTGAGGGACAGGATGATTTTCAATATGACTGAAGCAGATTTTGTTAGCGTCTTTGACGTTCATATGAAAGGCACATTTAATATGACTAGACATGCTGCAGTGTATTTTAGAAACGAATATAAGAATGATCGAAAGAAAGAAAATTTCGGAAGAATAATAAATACTGCCGATGACGCTGGTTTATTAGGAAATAGGGGACAATCAAATTATGGAGCAGCTAAAGCTGGTGTTGCTTCCTTTACTTTGATTACAGCAGCAGAGTTAAAGAAATATGCAACAGTAAATTGTGTTGTTCCAAGAGCTAGAACAAGACTTACGACCGATGCCACACCAAAGATAGCTGGAATCATGAGTGCCAAAGCGAAATCGGGAATGGATGTTTTTCATCCTTCACATAGCTCACCTTTAATTGTCTATTTATGTTCTGATCATGCAAGAAATGTTAATGGAGAGGTTTTTAGAATAGTGGGAGATAGATTGTGGGTTTACCGAGGATGGCACACGGTTAATCAAATTAATAACAATGGTCAAACATTTACACCAGAAATATTAGTAGAAAGAGTTAGTTCAGAATTATTAAAAAATTTACCTCCGAAGCAAAAAATTGGCAAAGTAACAAGAGATTTCTTAAAGTCAATATAAAAAGTATCTTTAAAAGTTTAAAACGAAGAATTTATTCGAGAAACTTCTTATCAATTCAACATAATTCAATTTAGATTAGCGACTCCTAAAATAAGAAACAATTTTCGTTTTTCCATAGAAATCAACTAAATGGGTTATGACTCAAAACCAAAGGCAATTTTAATGCTCTTTATGTCAAATATAGTTGTATCGTACATTATGTACTTTGTATCTGCTAACTTTAATAGAGGTTCAATCTTTTCAAGAAATTTACCCTTTAGGTTCTTATCATCAGGAATATAATCAGGATCTGTTTTATGAAAGAGGAAAATAACTTTAGCATTCGGGCTGTATTTTTTAATCAAATTAAAAATACCTCTAAAATACATTACCGAAGAAAAAAGCCTGTAGTAATCCTGAATATCTACTACATAATAGAAGAATGAGATTGTGTGAAAATATTTTTCGGGGTTCGATAAGTATTCATTACGATATGTTTCTTGCCCACCAAGATCCCAAACCTTGGTTTCCTTCTGAAAAAACAATATAGTGCTTCTTTCCACACCTTTAGTAGGGTTCATACTAGGGGGTTTATGAGGTGTTTCCTTAATTTTATCTGTAAGCACATCTAAAATTGTGGTTTTTCCAGCATTTTCCATACCTACGATTACCAGTTTTATTGGTTTTTCTTCATTTTCCTCATATTCCATTACTTAATTCATCTCTTTTTTTATTGAATATATTTTTCAAATAACCATTGTAAGTAAATATTTTATTTAAATTGATGTCTTTAAGAGGATATCAGATAATTTTTTCCAGAACTCTTTTATATCCCATTTCCCTTGCTTTTTAAGCATAGATGATAGTGTTATAAAGATTTGTTTTATTTTCAATGATTGAAAATATGTAATCTTTGCTGCAATCAATGAAAACATGTAATTTCTTCTACCCCCTCTATAAGAATCATCGGGATTTGAATCAAAAAACACATACGCCATTATATTAACATTTTTTATATTTATTAAAAGCCCCTCAGCATTTAATATGTGATCTTGATCATACATAGCTATTGATCCATCGAAGAGTTGTTCGTTAACAGTACTGAGCGAAAAATCTAATTCAA
>SOKP01000190.1 GCA_004375715.1 Promethearchaeota archaeon
ACTATTTCATAACACAAAAACTAAGTTTTCAAAATTAGAAATGAAAATTTAAAGATTTGTAAAACAAAAATTAATATAAAATATGGATGTGTTAGATTATGGGTATATTTGACATAATAAAAAAAGTGTTCACAAAGGATAAGAAAATAGTTATCTGCGGATTAGATTTCGCGGGCAAATCAACACTAGTATCATTCTTAGAAAACGGAACCTTCATTGAACACACTCCAACCATGGGGAAGGAGCAAACTTCAATAGTAGTTAAAGGCTTAAGAGTAAACATAGTAGATATGGGTGGTCAAAAAGACTTTCGATCCTTATGGCTTGGTGAAATGGAAGATGCTGAATGTGTAATATTTATGGTTGATGCAAGTGCGACACATAGATTCAAAGAGGCTAAGGAGGAATTAATTAAATTGAGTCCTCTTTTAGAGAAGAAACCTCTTATTATCTTAGCGAATAAGTATGATCTAAAAAATGTTGCTCAGATTAGCGAGATTATGGATGCATTAGAATTAAGTAAATTTAAATCTTTCGAGATTATACCGATTTCTTCGAAAACAGGATATGGTATTGTACACGCTTTTTCGAAAATCTATTTTAAATTATCAGGAAAAAAACTAGTGCACAAAGTAGCTCCAAAAGCATTAACAGTTTTTGATCAAGGAGGCATTCCAATAACAACACAAGAAGGAACAACAACAGACTTAGAAATTCTTAGAGGTGGGCTTTATGCTGCAATCTCGAGCTTTGTTAAAGAATCGTTTGATAGCGAATTAAACCAGCTCAAACTCGATGGATATGTAATAATATTGAAAAGATCACCCCACCTGATGGGATCAATTATTATCGAAGAGAATAATTCTATCGATATAGCAGAAGCAGAAAACAGATTAGGAGAACTTTTAAACCATCTTGAAAATATGTGTCCTGAACTTAAAGATGAGGAGTTAAATAACGAAAAAATCGACTATTTAACACAACAATTTGCAACTAATTTATTCAATTAAAACAAAAAAGGTGAAAATTGTGATGGCAGATTATATTATTGTTTGTGAACTTAAAGGGTCGGAGAATTCCAACCCTGTAATTTTAGATTCGTATCCACTTGATGTAGAGGATCAAATTTCAGTGAAATTAGTACCAAAATTTTTACCATTTGGCTCTAGAGCTGGTGATTATTTAATTAATCGATCTGGTAAAAATACTATTCTATCGTACATTTTTAAAATCGAAAATTCTGATAATCGCGCTGATCTCTTATCAATTTCAATGGTTCTTGGGAAAAAAGAGAAAATTGAAATTTATAAGCTTGTCTTGAAAGAAGTTATCGATAAAATGGGGAAAAACAAATTACTGACTGAAGAAGTTTTGAAAGAGAATATTAAAACGATTTATCAAGGCGTTTACGACGAAAAAGATATAACTATTGATTTTTTGAAGATTGAACTATCGAAAATCTTTGCGGAAGCAAAGTCATTGTATGAAATAAAAAAACCAAAAATTAAGGGGAGTTTCTCAATATGAGCTTTGAGGAATTTAGGGCATTATTAGGCATAACCAATAACTATTTGGAAGCGATTTTAATGCCAATAATGACAATTTTAATTTTCATTAAACTTAGGCGAGAAAAACGAGAAACAGGAGAAATTAATTACGTTCGAGCCATAATTGGCGTAGTTTTTGCCTGTTTTTCTTGGATGTTAATTTGGGAATTTTTATATAACCGTACCCCAGTACAGATGCTTTTTACTGAAAACATCGTTACTTTCTCGGAAACTTCTTGGAGTTTTTATAACATTGGTTTGAGTTTAACGGTCGCTTTCGGACTTGTAATTGTAATGTATATAAATCGACGAGAATCTCTCTATTACGTTCCCTTGTTTGTCGTTGGAGGAATGTGGTTGTATTACATTGCTACGGGGTATTACGAGATGATGATGTATTTCATTTACATTGGTGCGTTGATGGCAATATTGTTTCTAATTTACACAGGATTTCGGTATAAAGACAATGGATCACTAGGTATGGCGATTTTTTTCCTGTTAGCTGTGAGCGTATTGCTTATCGATGGGCCTATTGGGACATTTATGAACAGTAGCTACATTATTTTTGGAGTAATCTTTTCTCTTGGAGTATTCAAACCGTTTAAGGAGGTAGTGAAAGAATGATTGATGTAATAACTAATGTTGTACTCGAAGGAATTGTAATCTTTTTAACCATTTTAACTGGAAAAGCGATATTTAAGGTATGGAAAAGTAATAAAAATAGAGTAAATGCAATGATGATAATATACATACTATTCCTGGCTATTGGCTCTATTACAAGGATACAGGAATTCATGGGGCTTTCAATCGATTTTACAATTGGAGCGGGCTTTCAAATCTATCATATTTTTGGGATATTAATTATAGGATTTCAGTTTGCATTTACATTCTACATTAAAGAGTGGAAAAGATTTTATTATTTTCCACTAGTAATGAGTATTTTTGTAGCAACGGGATTAATCCAATATGATTTCCAATATTTCTTTATTGCGTTCGCTCTATTATCAACTTTTATCCCATTTGCTCTTTTATTATATATTGGGATAAAGAATAGGAACGGTGTAGTGTTCATGTTAGCTGTTTTTATACTGGTAAATGGAATAGCCTTGAATATACGTGGATTAGTTGGTATAATAATACGAATAGTTGCTATGGTTATATTATTCGCAGGGACTTCGGGATTTGTTGATAAGTATTTATTAATCGATAAAAAAGAGAAACTAAGACTTCAAAATGTGTGGATTTCTAAAATTATGTAATATATAATAATTTTTTTTTTTTAAGTGTAAATACAAAATGAGTAAAATTATTTTGGTAGAATATAAAAAAGTAAAGAATAGAAAGAAGTAAAGAATAATAGGTAAAAAAAAACGGGATGGGATAATATTGATAAAATCTTTGGTGAAAGCTTTTAACAGGCTCAAAAAAGGGCAAGAATGCTGTAAAAACATATGTAAAGCTTTAGTAATTCTAAATAAAGGTGGACTTCCATTAATAAGATTAGGAAATCAATCTGCAGTAGAAGACGTTCTAGAAGGAAGTTTCTTAACTGTCGTAACAATCCTTTCTAAAGAATGTTTTGAGACAGAACTAAGCCAAATAATCACAAGTGATAGTCAAATCTTTATTAGGAGGACGGAAAACTTTATGGGATATTTAGTTTTAAAGGGAACTAATAAAACCGGGATGAAAATTGCAATAGCAGAATTGTCTCAGTTATTAGATCATTTAGAATCTGCTTTTTCCAAAGAAGATATCAAATTTCTTCAACCAAGTAAATTGGAGCCAATT
>SOKP01000066.1 GCA_004375715.1 Promethearchaeota archaeon
AAAAAGATTATAAACGAGAAAATTATAATATGGCTAACAAATCATGTCCAAACATTTAGATAATTTTATTATGATGAATCCAGATGATAATTGTGTTACTGCTCTCAAAGATATATCAAAAGGGTCAAAAATTCAAATAAGAGAAAGTTCCATTAATATTAACCAAAATATATCCTTAGGGCATAAAATCGCTTTAAAAGACATTAGAAAAGGCGATTTGGTTAAAAAATATGGCCATTCTATAGGAATTGCTACAGAAGATATAAATAAAGGAGATTGGATACACACTCATAATCTTACAAGCCAATATCTCAAGGAGGTGTTGAAAATATGATTGAAGAATTTATGGGATATCAACGACCGAATGGAGAAGTAGGAATTAGAAATAAGATCGCAATAATTTCTTCTGTTGTATGCGTAAATCATTTAGTTCAACAAATCGCTAACAAAGTTAAGGATGCTGTACCTATTACTCATCCTTTAGGATGTGGTCAATTTGGACCCGATTATAGTAACACTTTGAATACTTTAATAGGTTTAGGAAAGAATCCTAATGTGTTCGGTGCTGTCGTTGTTGGTCTAGGATGTGAAAATATTAGTAGTAGATTAATAGCTAAAAATATCATGAAATCAAAAAAGCCAGTTGAATTTTTTGATTTACAAGAAGTTAAAGGAGGATCCCCGGCTGCAATAGAAAAAGGTATTTTCCTTGGGAACAGAATTTCTGAGGAAGCAAGAGAATTGAAAAGAGAACCATTTGATTTCTCCCATATCGTTTTAGGATTAGAATGTGGAGGATCAGATTCAATTTCTGGAATATCAGCAAATCCAGCTTTAGGAATTATATCTGATAGAATTGTTAAATTTGGAGGAACTTCCATTTTAGCTGAATTTACGGAATGGATTGGGACGGAGCATTTATTAATTAAACGAGCAATTGATAAAAATGTCGCTGAACAAATACATGATTTACTCTCCGGTTTTTTAAAAAATCTAAATAATTTAGGCATTAATTTCCTTGGAGTACAACCTACACCGGGGAATATTCAAGGCGGTTTAACAACGATAGAAGAAAAAAGTTTAGGTTCAATAGCAAAAGCGGGAAAATCCCCTATCCAGGGTTTAATTCAATATACAGAAAAACCTAAAGGGAAGGGCTTGTGGTTAATGATCGAACCAAGTTTGGATGTTGAATCTATGACAGGATTAGCCGCAGTAGGAGCAAATATTATTGCCATGACGACAGGAAGAGGCAGTCCTTGTGGAAATCCTGTGGCTCCTGTGATAAAATTATGCGGTAATCCAAAAACTTGTGAATGGATGGCAGAAAACATTGATGTTGATGTTAGTTCAATTATTAAAGGAGAAAATTCCGTGGAGGAACTTGCAGAAGTTCTGTGGTTAAGAATGATAAAAGTATTGAACGGTGAAAAAACGCAAGCAGAAAAATTAGGTTTTAATGATATAGCGATTTGGAGAAATACAGCAGCACCGTTTCAATACATGCATTGTAAATAAAAATAGGATAACTTATAAAAACGGATTTTTATCTTTAAATATCTTCTCTTTGTATTGTTCCAGATATGGGGGTGCTAAACCTTTTTCCGTTGCTTCTTTTTTCATATTTTTTAGAATTTCACCACAATTTATTGAAACGGGACACCAATGATAGCAATTTTCACATCCCGTACAGAGAAAAAGACCATCATTTACAGCAGCCTCGATACCATTGTGAATATAATCTCGTATTATTGCAGTAGCACCCAATCCATACTTAGAGGCGTAGATATTTCCAAAAGCTCGTGAAGCAGTACATGGATAAATACATGATTTACAGCCAATACACTTCAAGAAATCGGCGTAAATGAGGTTTTCGTTAACAGCTTTAGTTCTCCAATCATCTACAAGAATAACGACTACTTCTTTTGCTCCATACATACCTTGAACACTTGTGCCTTGTATATCAGAGGTATTTGACGGTCCAGAAATGAGACTTATGTAATTAAACGAAACATTGTTAATCCGAGATTGTAATTTAGTCACCAGTATTGCATCGAATATGGTAGGAACAATTTTAGTAATACCACAAACTACTATGTGTTTATCAGTTGCTCTTGTTATAAGACTAATGTTACCTTCATTTTCTCCTAAAACTATCGTACCATCTTCAGCAGATATTGCATTTGCAGAAGTTAAAGATATTTTCACATCGTTGAGTAATTCTTTTCTGTAAGTACTTCTAAAATAGTTAACAATTGCTTGAGCTTTGGGTTCAAGTTCCACACCATATACTTCTTTTATTTTCTTAGCTATTTCTTCTTCGGTAAAGTGAGCCCCCGGACCAACTTGAAAACTAGGTAATTTATAATCAAACAATTGAACGAGTACATCACCCAAGTCAGTTTCTTTAATTGATATTCCATTCTCCTTCAAAACATCAATAATCCCAATGTCTTTAGCTTCGTTCGATTTTGACTTATAGATGATTCTAGCATCTCCTAATTCTTCCATGAAAATCTTTTGAGCTTGTTCATTTGTTTTTGCGTAATGAACAGTGAAATTCTTCTTACGCATGATATTAATGCATTTTTCAACATAAGCATCCATGTTTTTGACAAACTCTTCTCGCATTTCAATAAGATTATCACGATTTTTATCGACAAATTCTCGACTTGTATCGTCATATAAATACCTTAAATCATGCTGTCTGGTTTTTATCACGCAAGCAAATTTCCAGAAATCTCCAAATTGTTTTTCTAAAGTCCCTTCTTCCTGGGAAGCTTCAATTTTATTCTTGACTTTTTCATATAACCCCTTTCCGCTTTCATTCACTTAGTGGATCAACTCCTTCCATAATGTTTAATATAAAATCTTCAAACTTAATCACAGGTTTTTTTATCTGGTTCTCCTCTCTAATTCGTGTTAATGCGGTAAAACAAAATGGACATGCTGTTAATAATAATTTACCACGATTCAGTTGATCAAAGATTAATTTTGAATTGTAATCACTATTTTCTTTAAATATTGAATAAACACCTCCTCCAGCGCCACAACAGATACTATTAGTTTTAATACTTTCCATCTCCTTGAGTTCAACATTTTCAATTGAATTCAGAATCCGTCTTGGTTCCTCAATAATAGGAATCACAGCATTTCTTAAATGACAAGCATCGTGATAACTTACTTTTAATTTCTTACCAGAATGCTTTAAGTCTAGTTTTGATAAATTTTCTGGTTCAGCTAGAAATTGAAGGAAGTGTAGAACTTTAACTTTGAAGTCTTGTCCTAAAAATTGAGCGTAATATTTTGTTAAATAGTTATAGCATCCGGCGCAAGTAGTCACGATTTGAGAAATATCATTTAAGTCGAACCAACTATTAACATTTTCAACATGATCTTTTAGCTCGATATCACTGCCGATATGGTAAGATAAAGCCCCGCAGCATGGAACATCCTCTAGAACGGTGTAACTTGGATCTAAAAATTTGATAATTTTAATAGCATTTTTACATGTCTCTTGATAACGACTGTTCGATAAACATCCTAAATAAATCAATTTAGTCAATTTTTAATCGTATCTCACTAATTTCTTAATTATTTATGATAGAATTTTGATGTTAAAAATTTTTACTGATTCCTAAAATCTTGTAAAAATACTACAGTTCATAGAAATTATAAACTTTAACATTCTAATCAAAAATGCTTAATAAAGAATAGATTGAAATTTATAACGATAAAAATATTTAAATAAAATATAAGAAAAATAGTGAGTTGGTCTAAAATTCCAAAATTGTTAGAGAACGAAGAGAAGAATTTTTCGCTATTCCTAAATAAAAATAGGTGTGGAGGTTGTGAAGCTTGCGTATACATATGCCCAACGGGTATTTTAGAGATGGGAGATGAGTTAAATATGAGAATTTCATATATTCCACGAGTTAAAGAGGGGAAAGCAAAATATTGTACAGCGTGTAAGCGATGCGAATATGGATGTCCAGATTGGTGTATATACATTTTGCAAGAATCAGAAAATGAAAATGTGGCCAATAAAGCCAAAGTATAACAAGGTGAAAAAAAATGGATATAGAAAATAGTAAAAGATTCTTACCAGAAGGTAAACATCTTATGATGGGAAATATAGCCATGTCAGAAGGTGCTATCGCTGCGGGATTGAAATTCTTTGGAGGATACCCGATCACTCCAAGCACCGAAGTTATTGAGCATCTTGCTGTGAGATTACCACAGATTGGTGGGGTATGTATGCAAATGGAAGACGAATTAGCATCGATTAACGCTGTGATTGGAGCTTCTTTAGTCGGAGCAAAAGCTATGACAGCAACCTCAGGCCCTGGTATTTCTTTAATGACTGAAACCATCTCAATGGCTGCAAACCTAGAAGTACCTTTTGTATTCTGTGATGTACAGCGTAATGGTCCTGGAACGGGGTTTGTAACTGAACCACATCACAACGATATAGGGTTAATGCGTTTTGCCGGAAACGGCGAGTTCCAAGTGATAACTTTGGCACCTATGAGTTGTCAAGAATTATATGATTTAACTATTACTGCCTTTAATTTTGCTGAGACTTATCGTTGCCCTGTATTTATTATGTCAGATGCTTATCTAGGACACATTCACGAAGTGGTAAACATACCCTCGAAGGAAGAAATATTAAAGAAAGTAATTGACCGGGAAATACCCGATGAAATTACTAAAAAATTCTCCTATAAAGATGATAACACGGGGAAATATATTATCCCTAAGCCACCAATTATGGGCACAGATTACTGTCCAACCATGTTCCTTTCTCAACCCCATAGTTCCGAAGGATTGCCTACCCCTAAACCTCAGTTATTCACTGAAATGATGATTAAAAAAATTACGAGTAATATAGATAAAATTTCTCTTACGGAGTCATATAAACTAGAAGATGCAGAGTTAATTATAATAGCCTATGGCTTACCAGTCAGAGCGAGTTATCGCGCGGTTGATTTAGCTCGAAAAGAAGGGATAAAAGTTGGAATTTTTAGGTTAATAACAATTTGGCCTTTTCCAGACGAAAAAGTTAAAGAAACGGTTAAAGATGCCAAAGCGGTTATTGTTCCAGAATTAAATTACACGGGAGTTATAGCAGAACAAGTCGAAAGGGTTACCCACCTTAGCACACCTGTAGTTCGAATACCAAATGTATGTGAAATTCATCACCCAAACGATATTTTAAAAATTATAAAGGAGGTGGCTAAATAATGTCGGGAATAGGGCCTATGTATCCAAACGAGAAGCCAGAGAATCCATATGTCTTAGTATCATACGCAGGACATTTATTAGGAAACTATTCGTCTAGATTATGCGCAGGTTGTGGGTATGGAATCATCGGGCATATATTTACTCGATTATTTGAAGACGAAAAACTTGATCCAAAACTATATCCGTTAGTTCTGGGTATAGGATGTTATTCTCAAATGCTGTTAACAGTACACTACGCAACCCAAAAAGTTTTATCTCTCCACGGCCGTGCACCAGCTTTAGCGACAGGCATGAAAATGGCAAATCCTCTAATGAAACCAATAATTTTTACTGGAGATGGTGATTGTTTGGGTATCGGAGGTAATCATTTTATACACACATGCCGTCGAAATTTAGATTGTATTATTTTAATTTTCAACAATAGCATTTACGCAATGACGGGTGGACAGGGTGCACCTACGACGCTATATGGTGCCAACAGTACAACGACACCATATAAAATGTTTGAAAATAGAAGCGATGGAGTCAAACTTGCTTTGGCTGCGGGAGCTACTTATGTAGCACGAACAACAGTTGCTCATCCACGTACTTTTATGAAATATTTTAGAAAGGCACTGAAGCATAAGGGAACCTCTGTAATAGAATTAATTACGCCTTGTGTTACTTACTTCGGGAGAAAAAATTTAAATAACCTTGGAGCAGAACACTTAGGAATAAAAGGAGAAAAGATGGATACAGCGGGTAAAATGATAGATTGGATAAAAAGAAATAGTATTAGAGTAAACAAAGCCAAATTCATGAATGAAGAAGAATTATTTAACAAATATGTTATTGGAGAATTTAGGTACGAGCCAAATAAACCAGAGTACTCAGAAGAATACGCTAAAATACAAAAAATCGCAAGAGGGGATAAATAAAATTATGACTCGATATGAAATTCGCGTAGTAGGATTTGGAGGTCAAGGAGTTATCACACTCAGCAAAATGATAATAATGGCAAGTTCAATCTATGAAGGGTTAGCTGCTACGCAAACTGAAGCCTATTCAGCGGCTGCACGTGGAGGAAAATGTTGGGGAGAGGTTGTCATTGACTTAGATAAAAATATAGAGTATATAGATTACCCTAAAGCGTTAAAACCTTACGATTTTTTAATCGTCTTATCAGAAGAATCTGCTAATGGTGTTAAGGTTGATTTTGTAAAGAATGAAGAAAACACAGGATTTTTAATATGGGACCCCTCTACAATTAAAAAATTCAGGGCAGCAAAAAAAATTAATAAGGTTTTGGGCATTCCAATTCAAAAATTAGCGGTTGAAAAGTTCGGGAATATTGTTTTTGGAAACTCAATTTTGTTTGGTATCTTCACGATACTTTCGGGAATCTTTTCCGAAGAATCTGCTTTAGAAACTTTGAGGAAATTTGTTCCGAATTCTACTTTAGATAAAAATTTAGAAGCCTTTGAACTAGGGAAGCAAGAAGCAATGAATTTTCTAAACCAAATAAAGGAGGAGAACAATTAAAATGTATTTTGGGAAGGTTCAAAAAGGTTGGAAAGAGTTATATGAAGAAATAATTCAAACTGGGAAATGCGTATACTGTGGAGCTTGTGGAGCATTTTGTGCCAATATTCTATTTGATAAAGAAAAGGAGATCCCAATAGAAGATGGGTCCTGCAAAGATATGAACACATGTAGAGATGGCTACGGACTTTGCTATAATCTCTGTCCAAAAACGGGAACCGAAACGATTCCTTTGTCGTTATTAGACAATTGGGTTTTTGGAAAGAAACACGATAAGATTCTGGGACATTATCTCAAAATTGTTTCAGTTAAACTAACAGATAAAGCAAGAGAAAAGATACCAACTAATGCTGGTCCATTAACAGGATTATTATGGTTGGCTATGGAAAACGGTTTAGTCGACTCTTCTATTATTACTGATAAAGATAATAACTTTAGACCATCCCCAATGATCGCCAAGAACTCACAGGATATATTCAAAGGAATAGGTTATAAACCTAGTCAGGGTCCATTACTTTCACTTTTAGGAGAAGCTATCAATAAAGAAAGCGTAGATATTGCTGTTGTAGGTACTCCCTGCCAAATTCAAGCTCTAAGAAAATTACAGAACCACCCCGCATTTGACTATGAAGCATACGATTTAGTATCACTAGCCGTTGGGACTTTTTGCTTCGGAACTTATTATAACCAATTATTAGAACAGCTTTTTGAGAAATTTGGGGTTAAATCAAGCGAGATAGACAAAATAGACACCGATAAAGACAACTTTAAGATGAAAATTATAAATGATTCGACTGTGAAAGAAATACCACTTAATTATTTGTACGAAAAAGCGATAAGAAAAGCTTGTTTTTCCTGCTCTGATTACACAGCTTCCTTCGCTGATTTATCAATTGGAAAGTTTGGTAGCAAAGAGGGATGGAATACACTAATTGTG
The DNA here is from genome assembly GCA_004375715.1 of Promethearchaeota archaeon. Lineage (GTDB taxonomy): Archaea > Asgardarchaeota > Lokiarchaeia > Sigyniarchaeales > SOKP01 > SOKP01. The sequence continues at coordinate 7,703 of SOKP01000066.1, forward strand.
AGAACAGAAAAAGGTAATCAAGTTTATAATTTAGCCATTGAACAAGGGTTCATCGAAACAATACCATTAGAACACGATAAGAAAGAACTTATTTTGGATCTAACCAGAAATAAAACTGATATAGTCAAGATAGAATCAATAACTGAACATTCCCCCGAAATCAAGAGTTTTACGATTAGAAACTCGAGGATTGCAGGCGCTTACAAACCTGGGATGTTTGTTATTTTATGGCTACCTGATGTTGACTTCTTACCAATGTCCATCTCGAGCATAAAAGAAAACCTTATAGAAATAACTGTTAAGAAAATAGGAGAAGGAACCTCCAAATTATTTGATTTAGCTGAAGGAGACTCAGTTGGAATTAGAGGTCCTTTTGGGAATTCGTTTAGTTACGAGGAATCGAAAAATATTCTTGTCGTAGGAGGAGGGATGGGAATCGCAGCCTTAACAACTTTAATAGAAACTCTTAAACAAAACAAGGCAAATGTGCAAGTAGCAATTGGAGCTAAAGATGAAGATTCGTTAATATTCGCTAAGAGATTGTTGGAATTGATTCCAAACACGATGTGTACTACTGATGACGGATCTTTTGGTAAGAAATGCGTTGTAACTGATCCAGTAGAAGATCTAATTAATAAAGAAAACTTCGATTTAATTGTTACATGTGGTCCTGAAATTATGATGAAAAAAGTTCTTGAACTTGCAGAATCAAAGAATATTGAACTTCAAGCTAGCTTGGAACGAAAAATGAAATGTGGTGTAGGTTTATGTGGTTCTTGCTGCATAGGAGTAGAGAACAATACTACTATTTGTAAAGATGGACCTGTCTTTAATTCAGATCAATTAAAAAAATTTCCTAAATTTGGAACTTATTCTAAATAATTAATTCTCTTTATTATTTTACGCTACTAAAGTTGAGAAATGAGATATAAAGTTAAGAAGGCTTCTCAGGAATCTCGTTCTCACATGAAACTCCTACTTGGCATAAACCACATCCATAAATATTAATCCCATATTTTTCTTTTATATAAGGAACGGTTCCCATAACGTGATTGGAGCATGCGATTTTATCGTGGCGGTTTTCAGAAGTTATTGCGTTAACTGGGCAACGATCGATACAATCCCCACAATTGTTACAAAATTCGTAGGGATCTGAGGGTCTCCTGGTAGCGTCAGAAGGTAAATCGTAATCAACAATTATGCTCCCACATCTCATTGCTTTACCCCTTGAATTAATAAAACCATCGGATAAACCAAACGATCCTAAACCAGATGCAAAACAGCAATGCCTGTGAGACCAGTTAGAAACCCAAACCTTACGGTTGATTTTAAATAAACGTTTTTCCTGGGTAGGTGCCATCGCATTTATTCCTAACTTTTTTAACTCGTCAATTAAATGCGTTTGGGTTTTCATATTAGCTTGTTCTCCGAATAATCGCGTATTTGCCCATCTTTCTGAAGGATTAACTTTAGAATATTCAAAATTCTCCTCCTTTGTTTTCTTATTTATCGGGAGGATGTAAGCTATGACTGTTAAATTTTCAGCTGAGATCGGTATACCCTTTCTTTCGCAATACCACGAATAAGCCTCTTTTGGTGTGAGATAAAATTCGCCAATAATTTTCTTGTAATCACTAAAAATGGAGTCGTTTCCATTCACAAATCCGACGATTACATCGGGTTCAAAAATGAGAGAGTTATCTACCATTTTCATCTTATTACTTTCGTCATTTTCTAAGAAGCTATTTATCTTTTCAACGAACCAATCTTTATTTATCCCCATATGAAAGTAATACCTTACTTAAATCAAATTTATCTATTTACTTATATATTTAATTACCCTTTAACTTTATTCATCATTCCTTAAATTCGGAAATTATTAGATAATAAGGTTTGATAATGGAGAATTACGATCTTAGAAAAGGTTTAATTAACGGAATTATCACTGTACTGTTAATAGGATTACAACCAGTCATTTCACTTTCAAGACCATCGATAATTGACGCTTTTACATTTTCTACCATCACGGTACTATTTATGGCGATAATATTTTTTCCTTTATTCTTAATCGAAAGATTTAAGTTGAAATCATTAAGTAAAAGAGATTCTAACGATAGGTTAACTAGTCTGTTGAGTGGTTGGAAACAAATAAGGAATATCCGGCTGTTTGCTGGAATTGGAATTGTTTTTTCTATTGTTCCCGTATTATTAATTGTTGGTTATGATCTCGCTGGAGCAGTTAATAGTTCACTAGCTTTAAAGAGTGAAGTTATCATTGCTCTACTATCGGGTTATTTATTATTAAATGAAAAACGAATATCAAAAATCCAGATTTTCTTCTGTATAATTTTAATTCTAGGATTATTTATCGCAATTACCCAAGGATTTACTGAATTGTTTGAAATTAACTTCGGGGTTCTTATAATTTTAATAGCGGTTATTATATTTACTATTACGCATGCATTTACTAAATCAGGATTCGATAGAAACGAGATTAGTCCTATTCAAGTTGTTTTTATACGGAATGTATTAAGTGGACTAATATTGTTGTTAACCTATTTCATTTTTTTTCCTTTAGAAGGATTGATAACTGTGTTTAGACCAGAATATCTCATATATCCTTTTGTTATGGCATTAGATTGGGGAGTTTCTTTATTATTCTGGTATAGAACACTGTCTTATATTTCTATTGGAAAAGCGGGAGTTATCTTGTCCTTAACACCAATTACCTCAGCTATTTTTTCCGGGATTATTCTCGGGACTGTGATCACATATTACCATCTTATAGGAATAACAATTGTGATTGTCTCGATTTATATGATCGTAAGGGAAAAAAGGGAGCAAAAGAATTAAAAAAAATTAAGCTCTAAAAATTCTCATGTAAGGGGTAATTACCAAATTTATTCGCAGCTTCAATCATCCATCTCAAACGCTCAACTGACATACTGGGATGAAAGTTAGCGGGGGATATCATACCTCCGCCTCTAGGGCCCAGTGCGTTTATTGCATTTTTAACTGCTTGTTCCACTTCTCTTTTGGTAGCATCTACTAAGATATGTTTTGTATCAATATTACCAGATAAACATAATTTATCGCCAACTTTCTTTTTAACTAAATATGGATCTACCCAAGGTGGTTCAAGACATTGAAGACCATCAAACCCAGACTCGACGACGAAGTCTAAGAGAGATGTAACATCACCATCAGTATGCAATATATATTTCCCACCCCAATCGTGAATCGCTTCTGAAACTTCTTGCCAACGCGGAAGTAAATACTTATCAAAATATTTCGGATTAATCATTGGTCCTCCGTTGTGAGCGATATCTCCTCCTTCAAGAAAAATCTTGGCACCACAATCAGAATATGCCTTAAATACTGTTAATGTGTAGTCCGTACAAAAGCGAAACCGTTCTTCGATTAGTTTCGGATCGTTTTTAAGAGCTCGAGCGAAATAAGCCATCCCCATCCCCTGCCAAACTGGGGGAAAAACCGAGGTTAAAGCATTTTGAGCGAAAATGCAAATGTCATCCTTTATATCGCGGCATTTTCTCAAAACTCCCTTATAAAATTTTTTAGCCTTTTTGTATTCTTCCTTCATATCAGGTTTCGGATACGCTTCCCAATCCTCTCGATTTTTAATATATCCGCCATAATAATCTGGATAAGGATTTCCATCAATATTTCGGACCCTATGTCTCTTTCCAAATATATCTGTCATTTCTGTTTTACTTTCAAGGATAAAGGGGATGTATTGTACTCCCACTCCATCAAACCCCAGATCGAGACCTGCTCTTACTGCTTTTGAAAAGGTAGAGATTTCAATATCTAGAAGGATTTCGTTAATTTTATCTACCCAATCATCGGGATATTGTTTTTCCATATCGTCAAATATATCAAAAGCATTTCGCTTCGGACGACCTAAGATTTGATCAGCGACGTTCCCATCGATATTAATTGTGTGAGTCGGAATCCGATCTGGCTCTTCGAGGTTTAATGCGGTCCAAATACGTTCGAAACTTTTCATAATCAATATTTTAAGGGTTGAATAAATTAATAATATTTTTCTTTACAGTGAATTCTTCTTTTCTTCTTCATTATAAAAGTTTTTAATTTTTTCTAGTTTTTCTAAGA
>SOKP01000002.1 GCA_004375715.1 Promethearchaeota archaeon
CCAAATTATATTATTCTAACTGAAGAATATCTAAAAAATCCAAAAAACAGAAGCAAAACACATCGAATTTTACAAATCGCAAAAAATCTTAAGATTAAAACTAAAATCGTCAATGAAGAATCTGAGGCGGGTATTAGCGTAAAGAAATTTGGTGGATTAGTATGTTATTTTAAATAAAAGTTCAGTTAAGAGAAAATTATCAAACTCAGAAAGAAATTTATGAGAACTCTCTTATTTCGATTTTGATGAATTATTTATATATTTCGCTAAATATGTTGATGTATGTGATTCCTTAAAATCTATTATCGATTCAGGTGAGCCTTCAATGACAATAGACCCTCCACCTTCTCCACCTTCAGGTCCAAGGTCAATAATATAATCTGAAGATTTAATTACATCCATATTATGTTCTATCACTATTACGGTATTACCTTTATCAACCAATTTTTGGAGTACTTTCAGTAAAAATTTTATATCGTGGGCATGCAATCCTACTGTTGGTTCATCTAGTATATATAATGTATTCCCTGTGCTTGTTTTCCTTAGTTCTCTTGCTATTTTCAAACGTTGAGATTCACCTCCGCTTAGAGTTGTTGAGGATTGTCCTAGCTCTAGATACCCTAAACCTACATTTACTACCGTTTTTAAGGTTCGCTTTAAATTTGGAATGCTATCGAAAAATTCGAGGGCTTGATGAAATGTCATTTTAAGTACGTTTGAAATCGTTTTTCCCTTAAATTTAATTTCTAAGGTTTCAGCGTTGTATCTCTTACCGTTGCACAAATCGCATCTAATGTAAACATCCGGAAGAAAATACATTTCCTTCAGAATGTAACCCGACCCTCGACATTTTTTACACTGACCTGTTTTGGTATTAAAACTAAATCTACCTTTATTATACCCTCTCTCTCGGGATTCTTCAAGTTTAGCAAAAAGTTCTCTTATGTAATCTAAAGCTTTTGTGTAAGTAGCTGGTACAGAACGAGGTGTTCTTCCGATTGGGGATTGATCTATGTTTATTATTTTGTCAATATTTTCGTATCCCTTTAGTTTGTCAAAATCGCCAGCTATTAATCTGGAACTGCGAGTGTTTATTAGATTATGTAATCCTTTGTATAAACAATCAATTATTAAGCTAGTCTTTCCAGCTCCTGAAACTCCAGTAATACATGTAAAGATACCTAAAGGTACTTTTACTTTTATGTTCTTTAGATTATTTTCTCGAGCACCTATGATTTCAAGAAAATCGTTATTCGGTTCTCGTCTATTCTTAGGGACTTCTATTTTTTTCTTCCCAGATAAATATTGACCAGTTAAAGTTTTAGCGTCCAAAATTGTTTGTAAAGGACCTTCTGCTACAATCTCTCCCCCATTTTCTCCTGCTAAAGGCCCTAAATCAATTATATGATCAGCATTGCGCATGATCTGGTCGTCATGCTCCACAACAATAACTGTATTGCCCAAATCTCTTAATTTTTTCAACATATCAATTAATCGTGATATATCTCTTTGGTGTAAACCAACAGAAGGCTCGTCTAACACATATAACACTCCAACAAGGCTAGAACCTAACTGAGTCGCCAACCTGATTCTTTCAGCTTCACCAACAGATAATGTATGAGATCTTCTACTTAAAGAAATGTAATCTAAACCAACATTTTCTAAAAAAGATAACCTATCTAATATCTCCTTTAATACATCTTTAACGATGGTTTTTTGAATTTCGTCTAATTGTAAATCTTTGAAAAATTCTAATGAATCTTTTACCGCTAAGTCCGATAATTCAGATATATTAAGATTATTAATTAGAACTGAGAGACTTTCAGGTTTCAACCTTTGCCCTTTGCATTGAGGACAGTTTATTTGATTCATAAAGGTTTCGTATGTATCTCGAGCCCATTCGGATCGCGTATCCATGTACCTTCTATGTAGCATCGGAATAATTCCTTCGAAGGGTCTTACTACATGATATGATGAAGATTTGATATCATTTTTTTTATTATTGTAACCGTTATTTTCACTCTCAAAGTGGAATTCAATTGCTTCATCTTCTGTTCCAAATAAGACTTTATGTAATTTCTTGGGATCAATATCTTTTATCGCAGTTTTATAAGTATCGAACTTATAGTGCTCAGCTACTTGATTTAAAGATTGCCAAAAATACCCCGTTAAAGACCCAAATCCAGGGATATTTCTGATAGGAGTGTCCTGGAGGGGTAAGTCTAAATCGTTTCCTAAAACTAATGAGTAGTCAAATTCCATCACTGTTCCTAAACCACTACAATATTTGCAGCTTCCGTGAGGAATGTTAAAAGAAAACATTTTATGGTCAATGGGCGGAAATGAAACTCCACAATCCACACACGCTAAATGTTCAGAATAAATTTGTTCTCCAATGTTAAGAACTTCTACAACCACGATTCCATCAGTTAGTTCAAGGGCAATTTCTATTGAATCGGCTAATCTAGTTTTAATACCATCCTTCATGACTAGCCTATCCACAATTACATTGATGTGATGCTTAACATTTTTTTCCATTGGAATTTCTTCATCTAAAGTATACTGAATACCGTCTACTTCAACTCTGACATAGCCTTGTTTTTTAAGATCGCTTAGTAGGTCTTTATATTCGCCTTTTCTATCTCTGATTATCGGTGCTTTAATAAGAAACTTTTGGTTTTTTTCAAGTCCTTGTAATATTTGTTGAATTATTTGTTGAGGTGTTTGGGGCGTTATTTCTTTACCACAGTTGGGGCAGTGAGGAAGTCCAATATTGGCGAAAAGTAACCGATAATAATCGTAGATTTCTGTAACCGTCCCTACAGTACTTCGTGGGTTCTTTGACAAAGGTTTCTGCTCTATGGCTATAGCAGGAGAGAGTCCTTCGATTGAATCAACATCGGGTTTATCCATTTCTCCAAGAAATTGTCGGGCATAACTTGATAATGATTCAAGAAACCGTCTTTGGCCTTCAGCATACAATGTGTCCATTGCTAAGCTAGATTTACCACTACCACTAATTCCAGTTATGATAACTAGTTTATTCCTTGGAATTATTACATCAATATTTTTTAAATTATTTTGTCTGGCTCCTTTAATAATAATAGAATTATGGCTCATAATGACTCCTGTTAACTATTTATTTATGTATAATAAAGATGTTCACGATTTTATCCTATAGTCTTTCTTAATTTCCTTAATTTTATCTCGTAAATAGGCAGCATCCTCGAATCGTAGCTCTTTAGCTGCAAGAAACATTTT
>SOKP01000256.1 GCA_004375715.1 Promethearchaeota archaeon
GCGAAGGGAGAAAGAAAAAAATCTATCCGAATTTAGAATCAGATTATTTTAATAAGAAGGATAAGTAGAGATTCTTGTAAGGCAAAAGATAGTGTGAGGCAAAATTACTTTAGTAATATTGTTAAGCATTGTGAGATTTGATTTTATAGTAAATCATAGTCTCTGATGTGGTATTATGAGCTCAATATCAAACAAAGAATTTCATCTGCGGATTGAAAAAACTCAAAAATTATTACAGGATCGATCGATCCAAGCACTATTTTGCACATTAGAAACTAATTTTCAGTATTTACTTAACGCAAAAATCAAACCTACTGAAAGATTGGTTTTAGCGATCATTAAATCAAACGGAAACCCACATCTAATATGTCCTGCTTTCGAAATACATAATTATATAGAGAATACTCCATTATCTCAAGACGATATTAGCATTTGGGAAGAAACTGAAGATCCCTTCCTACTCGTGAAAAATATTTGTACAGATAATGGCATTCAGGATGCAAATATTGCGATATCTCCGCAAACACCATTCACTGTTTTCTCGAAGATCAAGTCTGCTCTTTCTCACGCTACATTTGTAGATGCTCTTCCGATAATGGAAACCGTGCGTATCGTAAAAACTGATCAAGAAATCGAATTTTTGAAAAAGGCCAGTCATTTTTCTGCAAGAGGGATTGAAGCAGCGTTCGATCAACTTTCGATTGGTATTACTGAAAAAGAAGCTTCAACTCTAGTTGAGAAAGAGATGAGTTTGTTATCAGGAGAGCCCTCATTATTTGCGTTAGTTCAGTTTGGAGCGAATTCTTCAAACCCACATGGTTCTCCTTCGGATAAAAAACTTAAAAGAGACGAAGTTGTCTTAATTGATGCTGGCACCTCTTATAATGGCTATATCGGTGATATCACTAACACAACCGTATTTGGACAACCAAATGAAAAATTCTTGGAAATATATAATATTGTAGAGGGAGCCAATTATCGCGCAAGAGATACGGGGAGAGTTGGAGCATTACCTTCCCAAGTTGATGCTGCGGCCCGAGATTACATAGTAGAAAAGGGATACGGACAATATTTCACACATCGAACAGGTCATGGCATAGGTTTAGATGTTCACGAAGCTCCATATATAATCCAGACTAACTCGGTTCCATTGAGCTTAAAAAATACATTTACTATCGAACCAGGCATCTATATCCCTGGAAAATTTGGCGTTCGCATCGAAGATGATGTAGTTGCTAAAAGTAATGGCTGCGAACAACTCTCTTCCCCTATTCGGCGTTACTGGGAAAAATAATCCTCCATGCAAATATTTTTTCTTTTACTTATGGACGATTAGGCATAGATTTAATTTACATTCAATTTTAAAATTAGTAATTCAATTTCCCTAATCAAAATTTAAGATAATGATAAATCCAGAAAATTTTTTAGAATTTATTAAAAACCGAAGAAGTATTAGAAGCTTTCAAGATAAACAAGTTCCGGATAACGAAATTCAAATGATCCTAGAGGCAGGAAGATGGGCTCCAAGCGCTTCGAATAAGCAACCTTGGGAATTTTATGTTATTAGAGATAAAGAAATCTTAAAAGAAATCTCGAAAAACGCTATTTATGGAAGACATATCAAAAGAGCACCTTTTGCTATTGCAATCATAGGAAAAAAAACAACTAGTCCTAATTATTATATTCAAGATACATCTTTGGTGTCAATGACTATGATGCTAATGGCTTGGTCTTTAAAGATAGGGACTTGTTGGACAGGAGCTCTTAACAGAAAGAAGGTAAAGCTACTTTTAGGATTAACCGAAAATGATTACCTATTAACTGTTTTACCGATGGGATATATTAAAGGTAATATTCCAAAACCGACCTTAAGAACGGCTTTAGACCAAATAAAAAAAGAAATATAGATTGTAATGAAGAAGATTTTGTGAATAATTAGTAATCCAAATTCTCTTGTAACATCAAGTTTCCTACTTTCTTTAATCGATTGGAAAGTTCCTCTCGACTAGGTGGTGCTGTAATACCTTTTGGTTTCTCATTCATGATTTTTTCCTCAAAAATAATTCATTAATGTATATTTGAATAAGATTTTTTGATTAAAATATTAATTAGATTTTTAGGATTTAATATAATAAAGAATGAGGAAAGCATAAAGAAACCTTTTCAAAACAAGAGCAATCTATTTATTAATTAGCATAATTTACATATTTAAAAATACATTATAAAGAGGAAATAAAATTGAAAACATTTGAAGATTATTTAGCCCGATTATATAAAATGAAGCCAAATATTTACATTGGTGACGAATTAGTAGGTCGGGATGACCCTCGATTACAGGGTGGTCAAAATATCATAAAAGTTACCTATGACTGTGCTCATAGCGAGGAATATGAAGATTTATGTGTAGTTACCTCTCACTTAACTGGAAAGAAGATAAATCGTTTTACCCACATACATCAAAGCGAAGATGACCTCTTAAAAAAGCAGTTAATGACTCGATTACTCTGTCATCGTGTTGGTGGTTGTATCCAACGCTGTATGGGGTGTGATTCGTTAAACGCTCTTTCTGTAATTACATACGAGCTAGATCAAGCGTTAGGAACAGATCATTACGAACGGTTTAATAAGTATTTAGAATATTTTCAAGAGAACGATTTAGTCGCTAGTGCGGCTCAAACTGATGCTAAAGGAGATCGTTTGAAGAGACCTCACGAACAAGAAGACCCCGACCAGTATTTAAGGGTTATTGAAACAAGGGAAGATGGAATCGTTGTTAGAGGGTGTAAAGTTAGCATTACAAACACACCATACGCAGATGAGCTGATTGTAGTCCCTTGTAGGTATATGGGCCCAGAAGATAAAGATTACGCCGTATCATTTGCATTACCTACAGATTGGGATGGACTTAAACTATTAACGAGACCTGCTAGTTTTAGAAAAAGTAAATACATGGAATTTCCTGCTGGAAATTTCGGAGACGCAGAGACTTTCATTATCTTTGACGATGTTTTTGTTCCAAACGATAGGATTTTTTTAAACGGTCATGGAGATCCTAGGCAAACTGCATATGCCGGCTTTCTGGCACTCATGTTTGCTCACTATCACCGTCATAGTTATACTGGCTGTAAGCCCGCCATAACAGAAGTTATAGCGAGTGCTGCAGCATTAGTTGCAGAATACAACGGCATTGAAAAAACTTCTCATGTTCAAGACAAACTTTCTCACCTTATAGGAACTGCGGAACTCGTTTTTGCTGCCGGCGAATCTAGTGCAAAACACTCTGAAAAAGCGCCTTCTGGAACCCAAGTTCCAGACGAGATTTTAACTAATGCTGGAAGGAGACTTGCAGGAGAAATGATTTACGACGAGTATAAAATATTAGCAGACATTTCTGGGGGCCTTATAGCCACATTACCATTAGAAGGCTCGTTCTTCTCTGAAGATGTTGGCGAACTTGCTATGAAATATATGAAGAGAAATCCAAGAGTTAAACCAGAAAATGTTTTACGCTGTTTTAGGGGCATTGAAGCTTTCGCTGTTTCAGAAATAGCAGGTCTATTACAAGTAGCTGGCTTGCACGGTGGAGGATCGCCGTCAATGGAAACAATAACTATGATGATGCGTTATGATCTTGAGAAACTGAAAAATATCTCAAAATATCTCTTCGGAATTAAGTCCAAACTGAAAAGATACGAAAGACCAACTGTGACACCTCGAAAACAACTCGAAAAATTTCGAAAAGCTATGAAAGGGAAAAAATTAGAGAAATAAATCTTTTTTTTCTATTTTAAAATAAATTTTTATTCTTTTTTAACAAATTTTCCAAGTCTTTTTTTAAGTTCTTCAGACTGCCCCGTTGTAATCATTGCTATTGATTCGCGTGCTAAAACGGATTCAATACTTAAATCTTGGTTTTCGTTGATAAACTTCTTGGTATACCGAAGAGCAAGGTGGTCTCTTGACGCAATCATGTTAGCTGTTTTTTTTAAGATTCTTGGTAGACTTGGTGTTGGACATACTTGATTAACCAGCCCTATTCTATGTGCTTCTTCAGCAGAGAGTTCTTTACCCATTATCATCAATTCTTTGGCCCTTCCTTCCCCTATTATTCTAGGTAAAAGTTTGGTTGACGCATTAGAAAAGAAAAGCCCCACACCTACTTCAGGGAGCATAATTCGTGTATCTTCTGCTGCGATTTTATAATCACACACGAGAGTATGCTCAAATCCACCCCCTATTACCCACCCATGATAACCAACTATTATTATCCCCGGATGGGCTATCATTTTACGTGTCAAAATTTGCCAAGATTCGAGAAATTCTACTGCTTCTGCAAGTCGTTCTTTATTCGTTAGCAAATTATAACCATACTTTAGATCTGCTCCTACTGTAAAATGCTTACCGTTAGCAGCATAGATAACGCAAACATCGTTGTTCTCAGCACTCGTTTCAAAGAGTTCTATTAGTTTCTTTAGCACATCTAACGTAATTGTATTTCTTTCTTCGGGCTTATTTAATGTTATTTTTCCGATGTCTCCTTTTTTTTCATATAATACAATATCATCCAAATTGAATCCCTCTCATTATTTCTATTCAGACTATCTATTATCTATAATCATTTAATCCTTTTTAGCTTTCGCTCTTGAGGAATTTTGGACGGTAAATTCCTGTTTTTTATAATTTATTATAATTAATGCTATGATAACGATTAGACCACCAACTAAATTCATCAGACCTATAACATCGTTTCGTTGAAAAATTAACGATAATATAAGAGTTATAAATGGTTGTAAATACAGAAATGATGCAACGCTTGAAGACCTCAGCTTTTTAAGAGAGTAACTCCAAATATAATATCCAATTACGAAAGCCCCCAAACCTAAATATAAAGCGCATAAAAAAACAGTAATATTCAAAAAGTTATTTAGGAAGATATTCAATTGTCCAGAAATTATAACAAGAATGAAAAACTCAATAACTCCAAAGATGGAAATATTCTTTAGATTTTGAAAATCAGTTCTAGAGCTGTCAAATTGCTTCACTTTTTTTATAGTAATGGTATAAAATGACCACATCAGGGGAGCTAAAAGAGCAAGGATATATCCTAAGAAATTAGGCGAATTTGGTTGAAGGACTCCGATGTTACCTCCAGTAATTAATAAAAACGCCCCAATAGAAGCAATTATAAAGCCAATTACTTTATTTTTGCTCAATTTTTCTTTGAAAATAACAAGTGAAAGTAATGTAATAAGAATAGGGTTGATTAGACAATCCACAAGTACGGGTAATGAAGGACCAATCAAAGAAATAGCCGAGTAAATAACGAAAAGGTACATTGATACTCCGGCTAAGCTTGCTAACACTATATACAACCAGTAATTCCTTTCTGATCTATTATTAATGACTTTGTCAGAAATTAAGGGAGTATTTTTGGAATTTTTCTTTCTAAGATACAAATCAATTAAAATCATTGAAATCATTGCAATTATTAACCGATACAACGCGATCGAAAGCGGTGTAACGAAATCCATAGCTATATCAACTACTATAAATGAAAAACCCCAAACAAAAATCATCACGAAAAGTAAAAAATAAATCAGTAGCATATTTGACTAATAAAAATAATTTCAATGAAAAAAGATTTTGCTTTAAAATTAGCTATAATTGTGGATGATTTTCGAATTTAGAAGCAATTCTAAATTATAAGGTTAAATAGGAATAGACCAAGATAATATTTATGGTACTAGAAAAATTATCACCCAGCATAGTTTTCGATATCTTTGAAATGATAGCTAAAACGCCTAGACCTTCACATCACGAAGAAATGATTCGAAACAAGATAAAATCTTGGTTGAAGGAACAATCGCAAAAAATCGATTTACTTTATACTGTAAATGAAGATTCTGTAGGAAATATCTTAATTAGAAAACCCGCGACAGTTGGAATGGAAGACGCTCCATCTTTAATGTTTCAAGCACATATGGATATGGTGTGTGAAACAGATAGAACCGATGGATTTGATTTTATGAATTGTGGGATTCCAATTAGAATTCAAGACAACTATGAATGGATTGATGCTGATGGAACCACATTAGGTGCTGATAATGGCCTAGGCATGGCTTTAGCACTTGCTACCTTAACTGATCAATCAATTGAAACCCACGGTCAACTTGAAGTTTTATTTACTGTAAATGAGGAGGATGGTTTTGATGGGGCCACTCTATTAGACCCTCAAGCTCTTGATATTCAAAGTAAATTGATGATTAATCTCGATGGTGGCCCTTTAGAAAATATTGTTGTTGGATCCGTTTGTGGAAGACGAATAAGGTTTTCAAAGAAATTTAATTGGATAGATTACAATGAAAGTGATGATTTAGAATTCAATGAAATTTCAGTTCAAGGATTATTAAGTGGGCACTCAGGTGGAGATATACACTTACCAAGAGCTAATGCCAACAAGTTAGTAAGTAGGATCGTCTCAAAAATATTACAAGAAATGAAAATTTTCGTAAGCAAGTGGCAAGGTGGGACAAAATCTAATGTAATCCCTGCTAAATCTTCAATAATACTAGGAATAACTTCAAAGAACAACCAGAAATTTGAAGATTTCCTTAACGAGGAAATCTCGTCAATATTCCAATATTACGAAAAATTTGAACCTAACATGAAAATAACCTATAAAAAAACTCTTCCAAGAAAGTATTTATCAGAGGAGGAATCTAAAATATTGATTTCGACCATAAGTATAATCCCTCACGGTGTCTTAAAAATATCCTCTATGCATGATAAATTCATAGAGAGTTCCAATAATCTTGCTATTATTGACACAGAAAAAGAAAGCGAAATAATCTGGCTATATCCGCGAAGCATGATCAGAAGCGAATTGAATTCTTTTTGCGTCTCTATGAAACAGCTAGGAGAGATAGGAGGTTGGAGAGTGTTTTTGAGACCGGTTTTACCCGAATGGCTCCCTGATCTAGAATCTAACTTCTTAAAATATGTATTAGCGGAATATGAAGATTTATTGAAAAAGACCGTAAAAACTACAGTAATACATGGTGGTTTAGAAACAGGGACGATTAACGCTAAAATACAAGGACTTCAGATGGTCTCTCTTGGCCCAACTGTGAAAGGATTACATTCTCCGAGCGAGAAATTAAAAATTACTGATGTTGGAGTACTATATACATTAATTAAGAAATTAATTGAGAATATAATGAAATTAAATCTTAAATAGAAATGCATCGAAAACTTTTATGCGTCTTCTAATATTATGACCTTACTTAATTTTTCTTTAATTATTGATTGTTTATTTTTTTCTAATTTGCAATTTGTAACTTTCCAAAACCTATATTCGTGGTTAAGATACGCAGGACATTTGTTTCTTATATCTTCAGGGCAATCAGAGAGTTGCCAGCACTGAAATAATTTTCGTGTGAAGTATTTATGGAATTTTTTAGGTAATTTCTCGTATTCAAATTTGGTTTCTCTAAGATATTTATCTAAATCGTTAGAATTATAGGTGTTCCAAAATAGAATTTTTTTTGATTTATTTTCCTCTTTTTCCAGAAACTCCAGCATTGCTGCCATTGTTTTACCGGTATAAGTCGTTTCTAATTTGAAGCCTAACTTTTTCCCCTCTAGCTCGTAAACTAAATCTACCGCTTTTTGTCCCTTAACTGTTTTTACGCCATAATTAGAACCTAAATATCCCTTAATCATCTTAAAATCACCCATATTAACTTGGACATCCGGTATAGATTTATCTCGTTTTCTTAAATATTTAATGGATTTATTTGCGATTTTAATTAGGTTTTTTGGGTTAACAACAATATCCCTAGAAACATTAACAGGATACACTTTAGTTTTTAATCCTAAGAGCTTACAGCCGGCTGTGAGACCTGCTGCTGTTCCAGTTGAGCCTGCTGCTACAAAAATAATATCTGGTTCAGGTAGAATCCCTTCATCAATTTGATTTTTTAATTCAAAAATCGCATTAACAAATCCTATAGTTCCTAAATGCGTTCCAAATCCAAGGAGAGGTGATCCACCAATTGACATTAAATAATACTTTGGATGAATCATTCTAAACAACAAACTTTTGATAACACCAAGTTCAAACATCTTAGTAAAATGTAATTTTGCCCCAAAATAATGGAATAAAAGGAGAGAACGCTGAACATGCCAGGATACTGGTTGAAGGGATAAAAATAATTCACAATCTAAATCCAGCTCTTTCGCTACAATTGCACAAGCAGCTCCGTGATTTGTACCAATACCTCCCAAAGTTATTATACCCTTCTTTTTTTTCTTTAGAACCTCTCCAAAAATAAATTCAAACTTTCTGAGTTTATTGCCACCATAAATTTTATGATCTTTATCATCACGCTTTATATAGATTTCACCATCTATTAATTTCAAGTGATTTTCTAATTCTGTTAGCCTATCAACATTAGAAGGTATTCCCGTTAATATTGAGATCCAGGGAACTTTTCCCTCTAAATTTGGATATACATCAAATAAAATTGGCTTTTTATTTTCCATAAAGATCAAAATTTGCTAGTTCAATTTTTTTTTTTTAATTTAGAACATAACCATTATTACTTTCTGATATTATTCCTTTTTTGAGGAACTTTTCTAAGTGTTTTTCAATCATAAGAAGCTCAGCAATAACTTCAAAATCCTTAAAAGCTGAATATTTCCTATAGATAATATTGCTATTCCTAAATTCATTTAGTTTAATTGGTCTGCTTCTTTCTGAGAAGAAAAGGAGAATTCTTTCTCCCCGTTCTTGTAAGATTAACTTGTACTTTTCAATTTCCTCATATATTTTTTTCTTCCCCTCAATTATTCCCCTATGACCTGTAACCACAATATTTACATCCAAACTTTTAATTTTAGCTATTGATTCCTCAAATTCAATTAAATTGGCGTCAAGATTTCCATAATAGGGATGTCTCGTGAGGTCAATATCGCCAAGAAAGGCAATCTTTGAATTTAGTTCATAAAATGCACAATGTCCTGCTGTGTGACCGGGTGTAAAAAGAACTTTTAATTTCAACTGATCTCCAATGTTAAAAATATCATTGTCTTCAACTAAAGCATCTATTTTAATGTTTTGCATCCTTAGAAGTTTGATTAGGCTTATTAAATCGTCTTCAATAGGAGTATTTCTAACATTGTAGAGTGGAATCATTTTTTCGACATTTTCAATCGGTAGTACATCCTTGGAATGACAATAGAACTTCACATTATTTAATAGGTAATTTCCTGAAATATGATCTTCGTGCCAATGAGTGAACAACACATGGTTTATTGGATGTGTTCTTTTTAATTTTCGGAGATGGTTGGGAGAGACTCCCGTATCGATGAGGTGATCCCCAATTAAAAGCGAATTGGAATAGGGATACCTCGCATTATTTTTTCCTTTGATAAGGAAAATGTCAGAAAATTCCTCACTTAACGGTTGTATGAAATTATCCATGAAAAAACCTAGCCCTTTTATCAGACCATTCCGCTGTCATTTTATATCTCCTTAGGAAATAAGTTATAAAATTTAAATCTTATTCCAATTGGTTTTAAATAACAAAAATAACATCATAAATCTAAGAAAAGCTCTTAGTTAAGCATGAAACGTTTTCTAAACAAAATAATATAAAGTGATGAAATGAGAGAAGAAGATTTAATGAGATTGTTAGCGGGTTTAGGTGGAGCAATTACATTAATTGAAACTATATTAGGTTTTAACGAAAGGAACTTTGATACCTCTAAAGTAATTTCAATCGTAATTTCAATTGTTCTAGCTGTAATTATCTTACTCAGTGTTATCAGACCTGGTGATCCTGTCCCAATGAATTGGTTATTATTTGTAGGATTAGGTATAGTAATATTAATATTTAGTAGTTTAGCTGGAGGAATATTAATCTTAGTTGCTGGATTTATTGGATACACAGAAAGATAAAAAAATAAATAAAAATTAGAAAAAATAATCGTTTGGAATTATTTTAAAGCATAATAACAGCGTTTAGGAGAATACACTTTACCTTCTTCTCGAAGCTCCTTGATAAATTTCGAAACTTCCTTTGATTCAATTCCAGTTTCTTTAGCGATATCTCCGGGTCTCAATGGGTTTTCTGAGGATTTAAACATATTTAATACTTTTTCTTTTTCCGACATTATATAACACTTTTATTAAAAAGATTTATTTTTTTTATATTTAATAACTTTTTGCTAGATAAACGGTGCATGAAGCTGGTTTCCCGCAAATTATGCAAGTGGCGAACTCGTGTTTCTCCTCATCTACTCTTTTACCTCTAACCTCAGCACCAATATCTTTTTCAACAATTTCAGCGCAACGTTCACCATCTAAATCTATGGAACAAAAGCCACAAGCTACTATTTTTCCGTTTTTAATTGCTTCTCTTGCCGCGTCCTTCTCATAAGTCAATTCAATTTGCGATTCAAAGTCGATCATAGATTTTTCTTTAATTTCTTTAGTATAGTTTTGAGCAATTTCGTCTACAACATTTTCTAGTTCGGGATCTTTAACAAATATCTTCTTTCCATCGTGCCTTTTTACTAAAACCATTTGGTTTTTTTCTAAGTCTCTTGGTCCGATCTCAATCCGTATTGGGACTCCTTTTAATTCCCAATTATAAAATTTGCTTCCTGGTGACTCGTCAGAATCGTCGATTTTAACCGAGTATTTGTTTTTTAACCTTTCGAATATTTCTCTTGTTTTAGTTAAAACAATATCCTCTTTTTCCTTGAAGAGTATTGGAATAATTACGATTTGGATTGGAGCTAAATCAAAAGGTAAAACTAATCCGTTATTATCTCCTAGAAATGCAATCATCGCACCGTAGATTCTACTTATCGCCGGACCATAACATGTTTGGTAGCCGTACTTTTCCTCACCGTCCTTGTCGATAAACTTTACGTTAAACGGTTTTGCGAAATTTTGACCTAAAAGATGCGTCGATGGAAGTTGTAGAACCTTACCAGAACCCATTAATGCATCAGCGGCGTAAGTATTTATTGCTCCCGCAAATTTATCCCATTGAGGTCTTTCAAAAAAGATAATAGGGATTCCAAATTCATCTTGAAGCATTTGATATGTCATTTCCATATCTTCTATTACTTGATTCTTAGCTCCTTCCATCGTAGAGAATACATCGTGGCCTTCAATCCAATGAAATTCTCTCGCTCTGAAGAAAGGTCTCGTCATCTTTCCTTCATAACGCCATATCTGGCACGAAAGGTATCTTTTGTAAGGTAGATCTTTGTAACTCCGAATCCATAAAGAGTACATCTTATACAAAGCAGTTTCACTTGTAGGGCGTAAAGCCAGTCTTTCTGCTAATTTACCCGAACTACCTGCTTCGGTTACCCAAAATACTTCTGGAGCAAAACCTTTCACATGATCAGCCTCCAATAAAAAATTAGATTCTGGAATTAACGAAGGCATTATTAAGGGCATGTGTCCATGATCTTCCATGCATTTCTCATATATGACATACATCTTCTTTATAGAAATGGTTGCCCACTCTCGATAAACGACAAATCCCTTAATATTATATCGAATATCGGCTAACTCTGCCTTGTTTATTAGCTCCGTATACCAACCGGAAAAATCCTCTTCTTTCGATACTGTGATTCCCGTTAAAGGAGCTTCCTTTTTCTTTTTAGCCA
>SOKP01000108.1 GCA_004375715.1 Promethearchaeota archaeon
AGTTTTCGGAAATAAATATTCTATTCATTTTTTTAAAAAAAATAATAGAATATTTTTTTTTAAATAATATTTAAATTTCCCTTTTCAGAGACTTTAATTAATTCTTTAAGCTTGTTAATTGATAATTCAAGGTTAAATAATTATGCACAATTATAAACTCGAAATTGTGTTTTTTATTGTTAAGTAGATTAAATTAATGAATAAAAATTTCAAGAAATCCTAATGGTAAGAGTTATTAGATTAAGCATGATATTTATTAAAATAGAAGAACCTAAAAAAAGTACTCCTTAGTAAATATGAATGCATCCAGGTACGTTTATCTTGATTACGCTGCAACTACTCAAATGGATCCACGAGTAATTGAAGTAATGAATGAGCATTTTAGAACCTCTTACGGAAATTCTTCAAGTTTGCATTCTATTGGTCAAAAAGCTGCACAAACATTAGTTAAATCCCGAGAAACCGTAGCTTCTTTAATAAACGCTAAGAAAGATGAGATCATTTTCACATCATCTGGCACAGAAGCAGATAATATTGCGATTTTAGGTGTTGCGCTTAAAAATCAAAATCGTGGTAAACATATCATCACATCAGCGTTAGAGCACCACGCAGTTGAAAACACATGTAAAAGTTTAAAGAAGAAGGGATTTACTATAACTTTCTTACCCGTCGATAATTACGGTTTAATAGATCTGAGAGAACTGGAAGATATGATTACCGACGAGACAACTCTAATAAGTATTATGTTTGCAAATAATGAAATAGGAACGATAGAACCGATTAAAGAAATCGGAGCCATAGCAAAGAAACACGATGTAGTGTTCCATACTGACGCAGTTCAAGCGTTTGGGAAAGTTCCAATTGATGTTGAGGAAATGAACATCGATTTGCTTTCAGCGTCTGCTCACAAATTATATGGCCCCAAGGGTGTAGGCTTGTTGTACCTACGGAATAAAGGAGTCAGAGAGGGTTGGGGTAAATTTATTGAGCCTATAATGTATGGTGGTGGACACGAAAGAGATATGAGACCAAGCACTATAAATGTTCCAGGTATAGCTGGATTCGCTAAAGCAGTAGAATTGGCTAAAACCGAAATGCCAAAAGAAATTGAAATACAAACTAATTATAGAGATAAGATTATAAAGAATGTTTTAGAAATTATTGGAGATACATATCTCAACGGACACCCTACTAAAAGATTGCCCAACAATGTTAATTTGGGTATAAGATATATAGAAGGAGAATCGATCGTATTAGATTTGGATTCAGAGGGCATAGCAGCGTCTACAGGGTCTGCCTGTTCCTCAAAGTCATTAGAGCCATCCCATGTTCTATTAGCAATAGGTTTGAAACCTCAAGAAGCTCACGGTTCTTTAAGGGTGACAGTTGGAAGGTTCACCACAGATGATGATGTAGATTATTTTTTGGAAAAATTACCGCCTATAATCGATAGGCTTAGAAAAATGTCACCTCTCAAAAGTAATTAAAAAAATTAATATCATATCCAAAACTAGGTAATAATTGAAATGAATGAAGAAAAAAAACTTGCCATAATAATTTTAATAGGCGGAAAGAACATCAGATTCGGAAATGAATCTGCTGCCGTTATTGAAGTACTCGGAAAACCGCTAATTTTACACCAAATAGAAACGCTTTCTAAATTTGATGAAGACGTTTTTTTGGTTGCTAACTCAGAGTATCAAATTAACTCCTATTATAAAAAAATAAATTTTCCACGAGATATTAAATTCGTTGTTGACGATACGGAAATTTTAGAAGATACTGAGCTAAGGACTCCAATGTTAGGTATTTATTCTGGTTTTAAAGAGTTAGAAAGGTTAGGGTTCGAAAAAGGGTTTCTTTTATCTGGAGATATGCCTCTAATCAAACCGAAAGTAATTGAACTTATGATTAATAGAGCTAAGGGATATGACTGTAGTATTCCAAGGTGGAATAACGGTTATTTAGAACCTCTTTTTGCGATTTACCCTGTCAATAGCACTTTTATACTTGCGAAAAAATCAATTCAAGAACGCAATTATGCGTTAAATAAGATAATCGACGAATCGCTAAATATTAATTATATATCTGTAGAAGAATCCATAAAGCCACTTGATCAAAATTTAGTTTCCTTAATTAATGTAAATGGACCAGTCGATCTTGAAAAAGTAATTAAACTCTATCAGTAAATTTTGACTTATCTTGTAATTTTAAAGCTTCTCGCATTTATAGCGTGATCAAACGAATTTAAAACCCCTAGCAAGAATTATAATATTCTATTAAAACTTCATTTAATTTTTTTAACCAAAGATCAATCGAAAATCGAAATCGTTTTTTTTCTTGTTAAATTGTTAATCTTAATGGCTATTGAGGAATTTAAATTTTTAGAAAAAGCAATCGAACTCGAAAAAAGGGAAGAACTAAGTTCTGTCTATAAAGTTAGGTCATATAGCGAGAAATTAAAACTAATGGAAAGCAAGGAAATTCCTCAAAAACCAATTAGAGACGTATTAAATCACCTATTCACTGAAAATAAAGAAATAAGCACAAAAACTAAAAATTCCATCTCAAAAATAATATACTCACCAAACGACAGGATTATTATATTAAACACGCCTCTCGGACAAGATATTATTTGGAAAAGAAATAAATTAATTTATTCATATGGTTGGTTCTTTTATGTTTCCAAACCAAAATCAAAACCTTCTAAACAAAAAAGAGAAAAAAGAAAGAATGAACCGAAAAAGGAAGAAATAACCATAAGTAAAGAAATACTCCATCTTGGAGATTTGTCTATTCCGTTGAAAGAAAAAGAGAATATGCGTTCGTTATATCATTCCAGAGAGTACATTAAATATTTAAAGATTATTAAATCAGATAAAATTCCACAAAAACCAATCAAAGAAGTTTTGCATGATTTTTTACTACAAAACCAAGACATTCCTATGAAGGAGAAGAAATCTATTGGGAAAATCATTTATTACCAAAAAGAAAGGGTCATAGTCGTTAAATCATTAATAGGAGATAAGATGTATGAGAATTTAAAAAGAATGGTAAAGAAATACGGTTGGTATTTTTATATTACTGGTGTTCCGGTTGGAGAAAGTGATATCTCAAAAGCTATTGATAAAATCGAAAGAAAGTTTGATATCGAATATTTTAAAGATTTATCCCTCTCAGATGGAAATAAGGATGGGAAATTGAGAGTTACCATATATCCAATTGTTTTAAAACCAAATCATAATTGTCACATCTTAGGTTTAGGTAAACTTAATATATTATTAGACTGTGGAATCTCTGAGCCAGAGATAATACAAAATGAAGCAGTAAATGAACAATTGGAATCTTCTGAACAGCTCGATGAACTTGAGATTGAAAAAGATGTAATTAATGAAGAAGTGGCTGAACAAGAAAAGATTTTAACAAAACCAGATGATTTTAAGCATATTGATGATTATCTTCAGAACTTCCCTCAATTAATTTCAGAAGCTGAGAAGGAAGAATCCGATATTGATGAGATCGAACCTCTGCCTCCTTATTTACCAAAAATTGATGCGGTCTTTATTTCTCATAGTCATTTTGATCATGTTTCAGGTTTAAAGAAGTTAATTAAGTTAAACCCTGAACTTCCAATATTGTGTTCGCGCATTACATTGGATTTATATCTTCTAAGAGATTCTAATTACTTGAAACAGGAACACAACGATATTATTGAAGAAGAAGAATACCGCAAAATCATTGAAAATGTAATCTATGTAGAGAACGGAGACAAACTAGAGTTTAAAGAGAAAGGTTGTTTCTTATCATTTTTCCATGCTGGTCATATGCCAGGTGCACTCATGTTCTTGGCTAAAGTTAATGATTTTAAGTTTTTATATACGGGAGATTATACTTATTACGATATAACGCCATTTGCAGGGACTAAGCGTTTTTTAGAACAGATTTCGCGCCCTATTGACTATCTCCTAATTGATGGAACTGCGGCACAAGAAGAATATGGAAATATAGCTGACCAATTTCACAGTTTAATTCTGTTTTTAGAACAGAAAGCTGAGTACGAAGATAATGTGTTAATTGGAGCTGATCCTTCAAGTTTGGCAATAAGTTTTATGCTGACATTTTGGCGTTATTTTCGTAAACTTCAATTAAGAAAAGGATACACAAAACGGCCAAACATTTATGTTGACATGATGGTAAGGAAAAACATTCAAGTCATTAATCATCGATATGAATATATCTATGGTCCAATTTCGAGATTGATAAGAGATAAAGCAAATCCATTTAATAGCATCAAATTTAGATGGTTTGATCGCAAAGATTTAGAGTTTCTACGGAATAAAAACAATATAATCATTTCACATCCTCCCGATCTTTCTTATGGCTTAATCAGAAATATTATTAATGTGGTCGGTCGGAATCCTCATAATTTAGTGTTTCTCGCAGGAGCGATTCACGAACAACCTGGCATGGATTTAATATCTGGAGGAACTGAGATAGAATTTTCAGAAACTTGGAAAGCTCCGTTTAGAGCGTTTCTAATCAATACTTTTATGCCTCAATTAAAAATTAAATTACACGCTGACAAAGCTCAACTCGCAGAAATGATTAAAATTCTTGAACCCAGAGAAGTATGTTTTTTCCACCAATCGATAAAAAAGCTCATTGAAGTAGTGGATTATGTAAAGGAGTTAGGTGTAGAAAAGGTATCCTTACCCAAGAAAAGAAAACTATTGATATTGAATTAACTCCACTCTATTAATATAATTACTATTTACAATTAATCACATTAAAATCATAAAAAATTAATTTTAAGGATATTTATTTTATATATTAGAAAATAGTAAAAGTGTTGATTCACCATTTATTCAGAAAAAGTCATGGATCACTTTCGAGATCCACGAAATATGGGAGAAATGAAAGATGCTGATTCAATTGGAGAAAAAGGGAATCCCATTTGTGGAGATCTTATGTATATTTATATTAAAGTAGAAGAAAGGGATGGAAAGGAAATAATAAGTGATATATCATTTCAAACCTTTGGATGTGCTGCTGCAATCGCAACATCTTCTATGATAACAGAATTAGCCAAGGGTAAAACGCTTGATGAAGCTTTGAGCATTTCTAGAAACGATGTTGCTATTTCTTTAGATGGTCTCCCTCCAATTAAAATGCATTGCAGCAATTTAGCAGCTGATGCTCTTCAAGATGCTATTAAAAAATATCGCGAACAGAAGAAATAAAATCGTTTCTAATTTTTTTACTATTACAACATATTGATTCTTTCTTTTGATAAGAAATATATTTATTTAGAACAACTTATTTTCATGATTAATTTAAGAATTAAATAAAATAAACTATAAGAATGTGATTTGAAAAATGATTTTACAATATACCTTTAGTCCGTACCACTGGATTTATATGCTAGTGGGAGGAATTGTCTTCTTTGTCGTACATTTATTCATTGCTAAGTACATGCATAAGGACGCAATTAAGAGGGAAATACAAAATAGTGAATTTTGGTTAATAATTGGATTTTTTCTAGGCATATTTGGCTTATTACTCTATATTTTTGTCAGAAAAAATTACGAAGAAAGAACCTAATATAACTTCAACTCATAAAGTCGATAGTACCTTTTTTTTTTTTTCCCTCCTATGTTAATTCTAAACTTAAGAGATTTGTAATTAAAGACCATTGAGTATTTTTTTTATAATAAGAATATTTAAATATATATTTTCTTGTATATATTTTAAAGTAGTAAAATAAAAAAAATTAATTGAGTTGAATGAATGATTTTAACGGTATTACAAACATACGACTATCATATGATGGATTGGTACTTTAATGTATTTGGGCCATACGGATGGATTTTTATGATCGTTGGAACGATTACATATATAGCCTTGAGTGTTCTAATTGCTTACTATTTACATAAAGATGCATTGAGACGGGAAATCAAAAACTCTGAACTTTGGTTGTTAATCGGATTAATACTAAATCTGTTAGGATTAGTTATGTATTTACTAGTCAGAAATAGTTATAATCAAGAGACAGAATCCAAAAATACGGAAAGAAATTAGATTAAAATGGAAAATAAGAGAATTAAATTATGATATTTGATGAGATGCACGATGAATGGGGACATATGATGGATTGGGTTACTCCTAATGTAGGAGCATTAATTTTTCTAGGAGTTATTTCTTTCATAGCAATTGTAGTTATATTATTGTTCGTACTTAATCGACACACGAATCGTGAAGAATACTTAGAAACTACAATTGATCCTATAACACCTTCCGTAAAACACACGGAATTTGAACCATCTGAAGCAACTAATTATTGTTCAGCATGTGGTTCAAAATTAGATGACCGTAATTCTAAATTTTGTCCTTTATGTGGAACAGGACTATAGTTTCAACATAAAGTAAATACTTTTTTTTTAATATTTTTAAATGATAACAGATAAATCAAAAATTAATAAGTATGATTTTTACAGCTGCTCATTTTTAAATGCTTTTGCACAATGTTTACAGCAAAAATTTAAATCTTTGTTCCCAATTTTTTCACTGTGGTAATTATCGTAAAGTCTAACCCCACAGCTGGCACAAATTTCTAATCTTGACTGGATTGCAACTTCTATTAAGTTGTTAAATCTTATAAAGATTCTATCTATGAATTCATGACCTTGAGGTGTGAGTTGATAACCCTTAGAGCGTTTTGATGTTTTAGATTTTGCCACATCTTCTACATAT
Organism: Promethearchaeota archaeon; assembly: GCA_004375715.1. Lineage (GTDB taxonomy): Archaea > Asgardarchaeota > Lokiarchaeia > Sigyniarchaeales > SOKP01 > SOKP01. The sequence continues at coordinate 6,751 of SOKP01000108.1, forward strand.
CCTTGAGATTTTAAACTTTTTAAGAAATCGTATACGTAAGTTGGACTAGCTGTTTTCTCCAAATCCTTTTGTAGTTTTTTAAGAATAAAATACCCTGTAACTGTATCGTTTGATTTTAATAACACTAACATGTAAAATTTGGTGAGATTTTGAATTTTTATTTCAGTTTCTTCAGCCATAATGGAATTACCTATCTTTTTTTAAATATACTTTAAATTTATTATTGATCTTTAGAATATAAAAATAATATTTAAATATATACTTTTTAATATATATCTTAAAGTATAATTTTAATTAATTTTTAAAATAGAAATCATGAGAAAGATTAGGTTAAAAGTAGTAAAGAAACAATCAATTATATTTTCAAATTATAATAAGAATCTATATTTAATTAGTTCAATAATGAAGAATTAAGAAAGGAGTGATGTAAAATGGAAGCGAAAACTGACGAAAAAATGAAAATAAAGCTTGGCGGTATGACTTGCGCATCTTGTGCTTTAAAAATAGAAACCAAATTGAAGAATTTAGATGGAGTGAGTAGTTCAGTAGTAAATTTTGCTACTGAAGAGGCCACAATCGAATTTAATTCAAGTAAAATTAGTTATGATGATTTTAATAAGGCGATAAAAGACTTAGGATATAAAGCAACATTAGCTAAAATAGATTATAAAGTGGTTAATTCTATTCCTGAATCAGAGTTCGATGAATTGATCAATTCCGTTGAAAAAATTAAAGGAATTTATGAAGTGAGAGGAAATTTTAAAGCCAGTAAGTTGTTTATTGAATATAATGAATTACAATTAGATGAAAGTAAAATTTACACAAAAGTTAAACAATTAGGTTATAAACTTGAAAAAGCGGCAGGAGCACTTGATAAAGAGATCGAAGCACATAAAAAAGAGATGAGATATCGATTAAGGATTTTACTAATATCATTAGTGTTTATGTTTGTTATCACTCCAATAAGTTGGTTTGTAGCAGAATCGTTCAATAGGAATGTAGTCTTGTTTTTTTTAGCGATGGCTGACTTTAGTATTGCGGGATCCTTCTTTCTTATTGGCGCATTCAAATCATTAAGGAATAAATCAACTAATATGGATGTGTTAGTTGCGTTAGGAACTTCAACAGCACTAATATATTCAACAATGACAACTTTTTTCATTGAAGGAAACACATTTTACGAAGCAATGAGTATGATTCTTGCATTCCTTTTAATTGGCAAGTATTTTGAACTTAAAACTAAAGGACAAACTTCAGAAGCAATCAAGAAACTTATTGGATTACAACCTAAAACAGCCACTCTTTTAAAAGACGGAAAAGAGATAGAAATCCCGATTGAAGAGATTGAGGTTGGAGACATCTTAGTTGTTCGACCTGGTGAAAAAATCCCTATCGATGGAAAAGTAGTTAGAGGAAAAACAAAAATTGATGAGTCAATGATTACCGGAGAAAGTAAGTATGTAAAGAAAGTAATTGATAGCGGAGTAATTGGTGCAACTTTGAATCAAACAGGGTTAATAAATATCTTAGCTGAAAAAATAGGAAAAGATACACTCTTGTTTCAAATTATAAATTTTGTAAAGGAAGCCCAGAGTAAAAAAGCGGCAAAACAACAATTAGCTGACACTGTTAGTAATTATTTTGTTCCTGCAGTTATCGTGATTGCCACCGGAGCCTTCTTGTTTTGGTATTTTATAGCAGGTATCGGATTGGAATTGTCTCTATTGGTTTTTACTTCAGTTGTTGTGATCTCATGCCCATGTGCTCTCGGCCTAGCCATACCAACAGCTGTCATGGTTGGTACTGGTAAAGGTGCTGAAAATGGAATCTTATTAAAGGGTGGTGATTCTTTAGAAGCGATTAGCAAGATTAATACAATTGTCTTTGACAAAACGGGAACATTAACTATCGGTAAGCCTAAAGTTTCAGCAATAATTACAGAAAAAGATATAAAAGGGCAAGGTTATGATGTAGACGAGTTATTATTTATAGCAGGAAGTGCTGAAATGGGTTCTGAACACCCTCTTGGCCAAGCTATTATCGAAGAAGCTAATCAAAAGGGATTAACTCTCGAAATTCCTACTGAATTCGATGCCGTACTCGGGAAAGGTATAAAAACTAACATTAAAAATAAAAGTGTATTGATAGGAAACGAAAAATTAATGGTAGATAATAATATTTCTATCGATTCGTATAATGTTAAGTTCAACGAACTTCAGCAACAAGGAATAACAACTATTTTAATTAGCGTTGAAAATGAGATTAAAGGAATTATAGGAATATCTGATAAAATAAAAGATCAAGCCCCATATGCTTTGGAAAAATTACGAGAGGATGGTTTAGAAATTTTCATGCTAACTGGAGACAACAAACAAACAGCTCTGAGCATAGGCAGACAGTTAAAATTCGACGAAGAACATATTTTAGCGGAGGTTTTACCAAACGAAAAAGCTGAAACTATTAAGAAATTACAAGAATCAGAAGAAGATAAAGTTGTTGGCATGGTTGGAGATGGAATAAACGATGCTCCTGCTTTAGCTCAAGCAGATGTCGGAATTGCTATAGGTTCTGGAACAGATATAGCTATGGAAACTGCAGATGTAATACTCATGAGGGGAGATCTTCGGAATGTAGTATCTGCAATTAATTTATCAAAAAAAACTTACAAAAAAATGCTAACAAATTTGTTCTGGGCTTTTATATACAATATAATTGGAATTCCTATAGCTGCGGGAGTTTTGTATTATGTAGCCGGATTTTTCTTGCCTCCCTATTTAGCTGCTGTCTTTATGGCTTCAAGTAGTGTTTCTGTAGTCACTAATGCGCTCTTCTTGAAAAGATACGAACCAAAAACACCTCAACAAATAGAAGAAGAAAGATTATTAATCTCTCAAGAAAAGGTTGTAGATCCTGTATGTGGTATGGAAATTGATCCAAGACGCGCTTTAGAACACGAGTATCAAGGAAAAATCTTTCACTTTTGCGGTGCGAACTGTGAAGCTCACTTTAAACAAGACCCTGAAAAGTTTAAGAATTACGATAACATGAACCCAAAGTTAATGCAAATGAAAAGCAGCGAAGATGATTTAGTAGTTGATCCTATTTGCGGAATGAAGGGAAAACCCGAGGATTGGATTGAACACGAACATGATGGAGAGAAATACTATTTTTGTAGCGAATCGTGTTTAGTTAAATTCAAGAAAGACCCCCACAAATATGTAAAATCTGAAAATGAAAAGGAAATTAAAGAAATTAATACTATAAAAGAAGATATTGAGGTTGATATAAAAATGGGAAAATTAAAATGTGTTGAATGTGGATTAGAGCAAGATTTGCCAATGCATTGTGGGAAACCTATGCATCAGGAAGGAGATCAGTTAGTCTGTTGGATGGGTGCATCTTGCGGAGCTCAATCAATCCCCGAACATCACGGTAAAACAATGGAACTTGTTGAATAAAGGAAGTTTAGATTAGGAGGTTATAAAAAATGGAAACTTTTAGATGTAGCGGCTGTGGAAAAATAATGGAAACGATTCCACAATGTTGTAGTCAAGATATGGTTTTTAATGAAGACAAAAATCAGCTTGAGTGCTATATGGGTGATAACTGTGGATATTTAAGCTTAGCTGAACTAAAATGCGATGAATGCTGTAAAAAATTAAATTAATAATTCTTTTTCTCTTAGTTAATATTAAATTTTTCATATGTTATTTCTTAGTATAGATAGATATTATCTTTCGAGAGCACAATCTCGTCTTAGCCAATAACTAATATTTATTTATTGGTATCATTGATTTTTTTATTCATAATTTATGTTCTCTTTCTTGAATCTGTAATCAGGGAATGTTACCATACGCACAAAGTACTCAATTTCAACCATGAGGATTTTCTTTCCCAGTAATGATTTCTTTACAGCTTTGACATTCTATATTCATTAATCACTTATTTTCTGTTATTTCTACTTTATTTGAATGTCCACAAAATGGACATTGTACTAAGCATTCATATATCATATTGATCAGTTAAAAAATTATTGACAGAGTTATTTAAATCTTAGGTTAAAAACTTATAAGTATATTCCCATGATTTATATCTTTCAATTATGGAATAAACCTCTGTTATTATGAAAAATAAGAATTATTTTTAAATACACCTAATTCTATTATCTCATAAAGATTGCTGATTAAAATAAATTAATATCTCGTGAGATAAGATGAACTGTCATAATTGTGGAACACAAATAAATGATTTAAATGTAAAGTTTTGTGAAAGTTGTGGAATTGAATTATCATTAAATAAAGAACCTATTCAGACAGATGATAAAAATATAGTAAAAACACCATCAAGAAGGAAACGCTGTTGTTGATTCCATTCTTCGGTCTATGACCATGATTTTTTGCAAACTTATCTATCATAATACTGTAATGTCTTAATTTTCAAATTTTATTGATTTTCTATTATGTGATGTAAAAACTAGATTAAAAATTCCTTTATTTTTTTCAGTTGAGAGAGATATAAAACAAAAATTACCATAAGGATAATTGAAAGCGTAAAAAAAGCTATTGAATAATAAGCACCTCTCGAATAAGAACTATAGAGTATAACCGTCGAAAGTTTATCTCCATATAATTTTTTAAGGTTTGTTTTAAATTCTTCGAGAATTGCGCCTGATAGAGATATTGTTACCTAACAATTTTTTAGAATCCAAATTATATTTATGGATATTATAGATTAAATATTAAGAAAAGTTAAATGCCGAGGACATTTCACTATTTAAAATAGGAATTTGGTTAAATTTATATTAATACATCGCTTTTTTCAAACAATCCATAGTCTCTATTATTTAGATTTTTATTATGAAAATTGAAAAAATTCTTATAAAATTTAAAAAACAAATTCAACAATTATACGGAGATAGACTGAAGAAGGTAATT